>NZ_JUPG01000155.1 GCF_001074825.1 Streptococcus pseudopneumoniae | reverse complement strand
AAACACTGTTTTGAGGTTGCAGATAGAGCTGACGTAGTTTGAAGAGATTTTCGAAGAGTATTACCATCATAACATCCATAAAAATAGGATTTCTCTAAAAGAAAATGAGCGTAGCAATGACCAATACAAGATCTCGGAAAATATGACCATAAAAGGAAACTTCCTTTTTAACAGAATTTGGGACAAGATAGGCTGCAAAAAACAAGCCTAGTCCAATATAAATCAGAAGTGAGACAATAGTCATTGGATTTCTTAAGAAAAGAAGTGTTGCTATAATAGTCACCAACACCGTCTTTTTTCTGTCTAGCATAGCAAGCAAATCGCGCATGTATTTTTTCAAGGGTAAAAAAATCAACAAATCTAGACCAAATAGAAAGAAAAAGGATGGCAATAAAAAGTCAACTAATTCTTGCTGCAGCGTATTTTTGATGAACAAGTTATCTGACAAGACAAGGACAGCTCCTAACAAATTAATTAAGAGCAGGATACTGTAAAGAAGCCTCACTGACTTCTTACTGGCTAGGACACTATGAACTTCTTGCTTACGGGTATAAAAATAATTTACTCCGGCACAGATTCCTGAAACGAAAACCATACTTCCGATAAAAAAAGCTGTACTTTGTTTAAAGGACAAGATGCATTCTTTCCATAGGAAACAGCTACTCAAACTGATTTGAATTAAAGCTAACAAAAATAAGATTCTCATTGATTTCATCTTTTCTCTCCCTTCCTACCAATCATTATACTAGGAGAAAAGAGGGAACTGTTTCCAATCTTCTCAAATGTCTCTTTAAGACGCTAAACAAACACCAGAGACTAATACTCAATGAAAATCAAAAAGCAGACTAGGAAGCTAGCCGCAGGTTGCTCAAAACACTGTTTTGAAGTTGCAGATAGAGCTGACGTGGTTTGAAGAGATTTTCGAAGAATATAAACTTGAAATCAAAAAACGCACCATATCAAAAACTAAAAAGTTTGATATCATGCGTCATGTCTTAAACTAATTGACTATACTTTCTATTCAAATGAGCTTTTAACTAACTGATTGAGCCAATCCACTCTTAAAACCAAAGAGCAATTTCTCGCTTAGCTGACTCTTCTGAATCCGAACCATGTACAACATTTTGGATAACCTGATTTTCACCAGCCGCTTTTGCAAAATCACCTCGAATAGTTCCTGGTAAAGCTTCTTCTGGACGAGTTGCACCCATCATGGTTCGCCAAGTTTCGATTACTTTAGGACCAGAAATGATACCCACAAGAACCGGTCCTGAAGTCATGAATTCACGAATCGGTGGGTAAAAACTCTGACCAACCAAGTCCTGATAGTGCTGGTCAATCAACTCTTCTGAAACCTGTGAACGCAACTCCAATTTTTCGATTGTAAAGCCACGCTGTTCGATGCGTTTCAACACTTCACCTACTAATCCTCTTTTTACTCCATCTGGTTTAATGATAAAGAATGTTTGTTCCATACCCGTCTCCTTTGTCAGCTTCTTTCTTTTATTTTACCATATTTTATGGAAAAATGGAGAAAGTTTTCAGAAAATAAAAGAGAACCCGAAGGCTCTCTCATTCTCTCTTATTCTACTGTTTCTTCCACAGTTTCAACGGCAGTATCCACAACTACTTCTGTTGTTTCTTCATTTTCTTCTTCTACTGGAGGATTAAGGTATTCTCCTTCGTTGATAGCATGTGGTTCAAGGTTACGGTAACGGGCCATACCAGTACCTGCTGGGATGATTTTACCGATGATAACATTTTCCTTAAGTCCAAGGAGATGGTCTTTCTTACCACGGATAGCTGCGTCAGTAAGGACACGAGTTGTTTCCTGGAAGGAAGCTGCTGACAAGAAACTGTTTGTTTCAAGTGAGGCTTTGGTAATTCCCATAAGGACTGGTCGACCAGTCGCTGGAACTCCACCCGCGACAAGGACATCTTTGTTGGCATCTGTAAAGTCATTGATATCCATGAGGGTACCCATGAGAAGATCTGTGTCACCTGGATCCATGACACGGACTTTACGGATCATTTGACGAACCATTACCTCGATGTGTTTGTCACCGATTTCCACCCCTTGGCTACGGTAAACTTTTTGTACTTCACCGAGAAGATAAGTTTCAACTGACAAGACATCACGAACTGCAAGGAGACGTTTTGGTTGGATAGAACCTTCTGTAAGAGCAGCACCACGCGCTACTTGGTCCCCAACTTCGACACGCATACGAGCTGTAAATGGAACGACATATTCACCTTCACCAGTTTCACCCTTAACAAAGACTTTCTTAGTACGAGTTGATGCATCTTCTTCGATAGCGGTAACTTGTCCTTTAACCTCTGTGATAACCGCTTCCCCTTTAGGATTGCGAGCTTCAAAGATTTCTTGGACACGAGGAAGACCCTGAGTGATATCGGTATTTGAGGCAACCCCACCCGTGTGGAAGGTACGCATTGTAAGCTGTGTACCAGGTTCCCCGATAGATTGGGCAGCGATTGTACCAACTGCTTCACCAACTTCAACCGCATCACCAGTCGCCAAGTTGATACCATAACAGTGACGGCAGACACCGTGACGAGTATTACATGTAAATACTGAGCGGATAGTTACTTCTTCCACACCAGCATTGACAATTTCACGCGCCTTGTCTTCTGTAATCAACTCATTTGGACCAATGATCACTGCACCAGTTTCTGGATGTTTAACAGTTTTCTTAGTGTAACGACCATTGAGACGCTCTTCGAGAGACTCGATCATCTCTTTTCCTTCTGCGATAGAGCGGATCAAGAGACCACGGTCAGTTCCACAGTCGTCCTCACGGATGATAACGTCTTGGGCAACGTCAACCAAACGACGAGTCAAGTAACCTGAGTCGGCTGTCTTAAGGGCCGTATCGGTCATACCTTTACGGGCACCGTGAGTTGAGAAGAACATTTCGAGTACTGACAAACCTTCGCGGAAGTTTGAAAGGATTGGCAATTCCATGATACGTCCGTTCGGAGCAGCCATCAGACCACGCATACCGGCAAGCTGTGAGAAGTTTGAGATGTTACCACGGGCTCCAGAGTCCATCATCATAACGATTGGGTTCTTAGGATCTTGGTTGGCAATCAAACGTTTCTCTAGTTTTTCACGGGCAGCACGCCATTCAGCTGTAACAGCATTGTAACGCTCGTCGTCTGTAATCATACCACGACGGAATTGTTTTGTGATTTGTTCTACACGTTTGTGTGATTCTTCAATGATTTCAGCCTTGTCATCAACGACTGGGATATCGGCAATCCCCACTGTCAATCCTGCAAGAGTTGAGTGGTGGTAACCGAGGTTCTTCATACGGTCAAGTAGGGCAGAAGTTTCTGTCGTACGGAAACGTTTGAAGATTTCAGCGATGATATTTCCAAGGTTTTTCTTCTTGAATGGAGGGTTGAGTTCAAGTTTGCTGATAGCTTCCTTGATATCTCCACCAAGTGGCAAGAAGTATTTAGCTGGAACGCCTTCCGTCAAGTTGGCATTGTTTGGTTCTTGCAAGTATGGTAGACCCTCTGGCATGATGTCGTTGAAGAGGATTTTACCAACTGTTGTAAGCAAGACCTTGTGTTTTTGCTCTTCTGTCCATGGTTTGTTGAGACTGTCAGTTGCGATACCAACACGCGAGTGGAGGTGAACATAACCATTGCGGTAAGCCATAACAGCTTCGTCACGGTCTTTGAAGACCATTCCTTCACCTTCACGACCAGCTTCTTCCATGGTCAAGTAGTAGTTACCCAAAACCATGTCCTGAGATGGTGTAACAACTGGTTTACCATCTTTCGGGTTCAAGATGTGCTCAGCAGCGAGCATGAGGATACGCGCTTCTGCTTGGGCTTCTTCTGAAAGCGGTACGTGGATGGCCATTTGGTCCCCGTCAAAGTCGGCATTGTAGGCTTCACAGACAAGTGGGTGCAAGCGAAGAGCCTTACCATCAATCAAGACAGGCTCGAAGGCTTGGATACCCAAACGGTGAAGGGTCGGTGCGCGGTTAAGAAGTACTGGGTGTTCTTTGATTACTTCTTCAAGGATATCCCAGATGCGTTCGTCTCCACGTTCCACCAAGCGTTTAGCTGCTTTGACGTTTTGCACGATATCACGCGCAACGATTTCACGCATCACGAATGGTTTAAAGAGCTCAATTGCCATTTCACGTGGCACACCACATTGGTACATCTTAAGAGTTGGACCAACGGCGATAACGGAACGTCCTGAGAAGTCAACACGTTTACCGAGCAAGTTTTGACGGAAGCGTCCTTGTTTACCTTTAAGCATGTGGCTCAATGATTTCAGTGGACGGCTACCTGGCCCTGTGATTGGACGACCACGACGACCATTGTCAATCAAAGCGTCAACCGCTTCTTGAAGCATACGCTTCTCATTTTGAACGATGATACCTGGTGCATTCAACTCAAGCAAACGAGCCAAACGGTTGTTACGGTTGATAACACGGCGGTACAGGTCGTTCAAGTCAGATGAGGCAAAACGGCCACCATCCAACTGCAACATTGGACGAAGATCTGGTGGAATAACCGGAAGGATGTTGAGAATCATCCATTCAGGTTTGTTTCCAGACTTGTAAAAGGCATCCAAAACATCCAAACGACGGATGGCTTTGATACGTTTTTGTCCAGTTGCTGTTTTCAATTCTTCTTTGAGTTCAGCAATTTCTTTTTCAAGATCTACTTGTTTCAAAAGGTCTTGAATGGCTTCGGCACCCATTTTGGCAACGAATGAACCATAACCATACTCACGCAAGCGCTCACGGTATTCGCGCTCTGTCATGATAGACTTGTGCTCAAGTGGTGTATCCTTCGGATCAATCACCACATAAGCCGCAAAGTAGATCACTTCCTCAAGGGCACGAGGGCTCATATCAAGGGTCAAGCCCATACGGCTTGGAATCCCCTTGAAGTACCAGATGTGAGATACAGGAGCTTTCAACTCGATGTGCCCCATACGCTCACGACGAACTTTTGTACGCGTTACTTCAACTCCACAACGGTCACAAACAATTCCTCTGTAACGAATGCGTTTGTACTTACCACAAGCACATTCCCAGTCTTTTGTAGGACCAAAGATAACTTCATCAAAGAGTCCTTCACGTTCTGGTTTCAAAGTACGGTAATTGATTGTTTCAGGTTTTTTGACTTCTCCATAAGACCATGAACGGACTTTACTTGGAGAAGCTAGGGTGATTTGCATACTTTTAAAACGATTTACATCAACCACTATTTCTTCCCTTTCTATTCTAAGTGAACTGCTTATTCTTCTTCAGCAGCTTCTTCTGTTGCTTCCGCTTCCGATTCTTTCTCAGCTTCTTCAGCTTCAAAGGCTGCTTTAGCCTCTTGGGCTGCTTTTTCGCGGGCTTTTTCAAGGTCATCTACGTGGATGACATCTTCGTCCATTCCTTCATCCAAGTCGCGAAGCTCCACTTCTTGGTCATCTTCGTCAAGAACACGCATGTCAAGACCAAGAGATTGCAATTCTTTGACAAGAACTCGGAAGGATTCTGGAACACCTGGTTTTGGAATTGGTTTTCCTTTTGTAATAGCTTCATAAGCTTTCAAACGTCCGTTGATATCGTCAGACTTGTAAGTCAAGATTTCTTGAAGGACATTTGAAGCACCATAGGCTTCAAGAGCCCAAACCTCCATCTCACCGAAACGTTGTCCACCAAACTGCGCTTTACCTCCAAGTGGTTGTTGGGTAACCGTTGAGTATGGTCCGACTGAACGAGCGTGCAATTTATCGTCAACCATGTGGTGGAGTTTGATCATGTACATGACTCCGACAGAAACACGGTTATCAAACGGTTCCCCAGTACGGCCATCGTAAAGGATCGTTTTAGCATCGCTATCCATACCAGCTTCTTTAACAGTTGACCAAAGGTCTTCAGAACTTGCTCCGTCAAAGACTGGTGTTGCTATGTGAATACCAAGAGTACGAGCAGCCATACCAAGGTGGAGCTCCATAACCTGTCCGATATTCATACGTGATGGCACCCCAAGTGGGTTCAACATGATATCGACTGGAGTTCCATCTGGAAGGTAAGGCATATCTTCTACAGGAACGATACGAGAGACAACCCCTTTATTTCCGTGACGTCCGGCCATCTTATCTCCGACCTTGATCTTACGTTTTTGAGCGATGTAGACGCGAACCAGCATGTTCACACCTGATTGCAACTCATCTCCATTTGCACGTGTAAAGATCTTGACATCACGAACGACACCATCGGCTCCGTGTGGTACACGAAGAGAAGTGTCACGTACTTCACGAGATTTATCACCGAAGATAGCATGCAAGAGACGTTCTTCAGCTGAAAGGTCTTTCTCACCCTTAGGTGTTACTTTACCTACAAGGATATCGCCTTCTTTAACCTCAGCACCGATACGGATAATCCCCATTTCGTCAAGGTCTTTAAGGGCATCTTCACCAACGTTTGGAATTTCACGCGTAATTTCTTCAGGCCCAAGCTTTGTATCGCGAGTTTCTGATTCGTATTCTTCAAGGTGGACAGATGTATAAACATCGTCTTTCACCAAGCGTTCGCTCATGATAACGGCATCCTCGAAGTTGTAACCTTCCCAAGTCATGTAGGCAACGATTGGGTTTTGACCAAGCGCCATTTCTCCATTTTCCATAGAAGGTCCGTCAGCGATGAAATCGCCTTTTTCAACGATATCGCCAACTTTTACGAGAGTACGTTGGTTGTAGGCAGTACCTGAGTTTGAACGACGGAATTTTTGGATGTGGTAAACATCCAATGAACCATCTTCACGACGAACTTCTACCTTGTCAGCATCTGCGTAAGTAACTTTACCATCATACTGAGCAATCACAGCCGCTCCAGAGTCGTGGGCTGCTTGGTATTCCATACCAGTACCAACGTAAGGTGCCTGAGGATTGATCAATGGCACAGCCTGACGTTGCATGTTGGCTCCCATGAGGGCACGGTTGGAGTCATCGTTTTCCAAGAAAGGAATACATGCTGTCGCAACGGCAACTACCTGTTTTGGTGAAACGTCCATGTAGTCAACAATATTAGCTGGATACTCTTGGTTGACACCTTGGTGACGTCCCATGACAATCTTCTCAGCAAAGGTTCCATCTTCATTCAGACGAGAGTTAGCCTGAGCTACAGTATATTCATCTTCTTCATCGGCTGTCAACCAAACGATTTCGTTCGTAACAACACCTGTTTCACGGTCAACCTTACGGTACGGTGTTTGAACAAAACCATACTTGTTCAAGTGTCCGTAAGATGACAAGTTATTAATCAAACCGATGTTAGGTCCTTCAGGCGTCTCGATTGGACACATACGACCATAGTGAGTGTAGTGCACGTCACGTACTTCATATCCAGCACGGTCACGAGTCAAACCACCAGGTCCTAAGGCTGACAAACGACGTTTGTGAGACAACTCAGAAAGCGGGTTGTGTTGGTCCATGAACTGGGACAACTGTGAAGAACCGAAGAATTCTTTAACCGCAGCTGTTACAGGACGGATATTGATAATTTGTTGTGGTGTCAAGACTTCGTTGTCTTGAACAGACATACGTTCACGGACATTACGTTCCATACGAGAAAGTCCAAGACGTACTTGGTTGGCAAGCAATTCACCAACCGCACGGATACGACGGTTTCCAAGGTGGTCGATATCATCTACACGGCCAAGTCCTTCAGCCAAGTTGAGGAAGTAGCTCATCTCAGCAAGGATATCTGCAGGAGTGACGATACGAACCTTGTCATCTGGATTGGCATTACCAATGATAGTTACAACACGATCTGGATCCGTTGGTGCAACAACCTTGAATTTTTGAAGAACAACAGGTTCAGTCACAACGGCTGCATCATTTGGAATGTAAACAATCTTGTTCAAGTCGCCATCCAAATGGCTTTCAATGCTTTCAATCACACTACGAGTCATGATTGTACCAGCTTCTACCAAGATTTCTCCTGTTTCAGGGTCTACCAATGGCTC
Organism: Streptococcus pseudopneumoniae; assembly: GCF_001074825.1. Taxonomy (GTDB): domain Bacteria; phylum Bacillota; class Bacilli; order Lactobacillales; family Streptococcaceae; genus Streptococcus; species Streptococcus pseudopneumoniae_C. The sequence continues at coordinate 67,580 of NZ_JUPG01000155.1, read as the reverse complement.
AGCAATAGTTTGGTTAAGCAAGCGTGTTTTTACATTGAGTTTTTTATTGATTTTGTAACGACCAACTGCTGCCAAGTCATAGCGACGTGGGTCAAAGAAACGAGCTACAAGCAAGCTACGTGAGCTTTCAGCAGTCTTAGGTTCACCTGGACGAAGGCGTTCGTAAATTTCTTTCAAGGCTTCGTCTGTACGAGAGTCCATTGGATTCTTGTGGATATCTTTTTCAACAGTGTTGCGAACCAATTCGCTGTCACCAAAGATATCAAAGATTTCATCATCACCTGAGAAACCAAGGGCACGAACCAAGGTTGTAAATGGAATCTTACGAGTACGGTCGATACGAGTGTAGGCAATATCTTTTGAGTCGCTTTCAAGCTCCAACCAAGCTCCACGGTTAGGGATAACGGTTGAACCGTAGCCCACTTTACCATTTTTATCAACTTTGTCGTTAAAGTAAACACCTGGTGAGCGGACCAATTGAGATACTATAATACGTTCACCACCATTGATGATGAAAGTACCCATTTCTGTCATGATTGGGAAATCACCAAAGAAAACTTCTTGGGTCTTGATTTCGCCTGTTTCTTTATTGATCAAGCGGAAGGTTACAAAAATTGGTGCTGAGTAGCTAGCATCGTGAATACGAGCTTCTTCTAGCGTGTATTTTGGTTCCTTGATTTCATATCCAACAAATTCCAACTCCATCGTGTCTGTGAAGTTTGAAATTGGCAATACATCTTCAAACACTTCCTTCAGACCGTGGTCTAGGAAAGCTTTGAATGAATCAGTTTGAATTTCAATCAAATTTGGTAAGTCAAGAACTTCTTTGATTCTTGAAAAACTACGACGGGTACGATGTTTCCCGTATTGAACGTCATGTCCTGCCAAGATGATTCTCCTTTGTAAATAAGTTCCAAGCCTTATCAATCAGGCTTTCTAATCGTCATATGGTTGTAAAACCCCTATCACCGTGTCCTCTTGACGAATTTTCAGAATCTTTAAGTCTTTGTTACAAATGCGCAAAATCCTGAAAAAAAGCACAAAAAGAGCAGCTAAATCTGACTTTTTCAGAAGATTTAACTGCTGTGAGCCTTGTCTGGACAATATTTCAGACAAAACCTACGACAAATGATTATTTATATTATACCCTAATTAGCTAGATTTTTCAAGGGGATTGACGATTTTTTGACAAAATCTTTTCCTATGAGAATTGGCATTCTACTGTCACTTTGCAAACTTCATTTTCAGTTTAACAGTCCAAGAAAAATATAGTAAATTCAGATTTTCCTATTTTATCCTAGCCTATTTTTCTTGACTTTACTTGCTTTTTCTTTTAATATATATGTATAAATATATAAGGAGATTTGTTATGGATATTTTGCTTTCTGAAACAGAACAAAATTTGCTAATGTTATTGGAAGAACTAGCCAAACACCAGGATTGGATACAAGATTCATCTTTATCAGAAAATCTGAATCTGTCAGCAGAAGAATTGCAAGAACACCTTTTTAAACTTGAGCAATTATTTCCAAACCTCCTTATTCGATCAAGAAAAAAAGGCATCCAATTACAGTTTGACCTCCAAAATAGCTTGGATCCTCAGATTGCAATCTTTGAACAATCTGCAACCTACTCTTTTTTGAACTGTCTGTTTTTCAAAGAGGGGCAATCACTTGACCAAATGTGCCAGACGCTTTCGACTAATCCAGAGCAGATTGAGGAAATCATCCATTGTCTCAACACTAAACTTCCACAACACTATGGCCTCAGTATCCAACCTTCCCCTTTAGTCTTGGGAGGAGCAGAAGAAGACATCCGCGCCTTTTATCTAGACTACTTTAGCCAAGGTCATAGTTTTCTTGATTGGCCCTTCCCTTCTATTTCTGAAGAATCACTCACTCACCTGATTCAGCTATTTTTAAACGCCCAACAAGTTTCACCCAACCTCAGCGGTCTACGGCAAATCAAATATACCCTAGCTATCAATCTAGAGCGTTTAAATAAGGGACATTTCATCGAAAATCCTACTCCTCTTTTAACCAGTCACTACAGCTCCCTCATGCAAATTCCCCAGTTTGAACAAGATATCAAAAAGCTAGCTAAAAAGCTCCATTTTGAACCGAAAAAGGAGACACTGGAACAGCTATTTTCAAACCCAATCAAATCTCTTCAAAGCACAAACAATCCTAACAATGGAGCACTGGGGGATATCCATCACATTCAAAAATCCTACCGTTTATTGAGTCAAATTCTAGAAGAGCTGGCTAAAGAATTTCACCTACAGATTGAAAATAGAGAAGAATTGATTTGGCTCCTCCACTACACTGCCCAATCTGATTTCTTCCATCTACTTAGTGAACAGTCTATTGACAAACAGAAATCCCAGATTTTAAACAATTATCAGGCAGAATTTCCAAAACTATTTGAAGTAAGTCAGCACAAATTCCAATCGTATCTGACTGAAATGGGGCTAGAAAATAAATCCATTAAACTACAAGAACTTGTCTACACCTTTTCGATTCAAGGACAACGGATTTTAGTCCAATTACTTCAAAAACTTCCCAAAATACGTGTTTTAGTCATCAGTCATCTAGATAGCCATCACGCACAAAACCTTATCGACACCCTAACTCACTACGGTAACAATCTCTATCTATTTGATTCTTGGGAAGAATCTACTATTTCTTTCTCAATTCTCAATCAAATTCCACACGATATTGTTATCACTACCTTTCCTGTTTCCAATTGTCCGAAACCCATTATTTGTAGTCGGAATCTTTCTACTGCAGAACTATTTCACCACCTCCACCTTTTGAGTTCACAAATTCATAAAGAAAGACTAGCTTAGTCGTAACAGAAAACCTGTTGCGATTTTCTTTTAGTTCAATTTCAAGAAAACGCTTGCATATTGTTTTACTACATGCTATACTGATATAGAAATTTATTGATTGGAGAATCATTATGAGAAAAACACCAGCTCACACTGAGAAAAAAATGGTCTACAGCATCCGTTCCCTCAAAAATGGAACTGGTTCTGTCCTTATCGGAGCAAGCCTTGTCCTACTTGCCATGGCTACACCAACTATCTCAGCCAAGGAAAATACTATAACCACTAACGCAAGTAATAGTGAAACTACTACTGCCCTTGCCCAACCTCTTACTGATGCAACAAACATCGCTGGCAAGAACGAAAGCGATTTTTCTTCACCTAATAATGCAAACGCTTCCCTAGAGACAAAAGAAGAAAAACCTGCAACAAAGCCAACAACTCCTGTTGCAAGCCCAACCGATTCAGCACCACAAACCAGACAAGATCGTTCAAGTGAGTCAACTACTTCTACTAGTCCAGCAACGACTGAAACTAAAGCAGAAGAGCCCATCGAAGACAACTACTTCCGTATCCATGTCAAAAAACTTCCTGAAGAAAACAAGGATGCTCAAGGACTCTGGACTTGGGACGATGTTGAAAAACCTTCTGAAAACTGGCCTAACGGAGCCTTGTCCTTCAAGGATGCCAAAAAAGATGACTATGGCTACTACCTAGATGTCAAATTAAAGGGAGAACAAGCCAAGAAAATTAGCTTCCTCATCAATAATACAGCTGGAAAAAATCTGACCGGCGATAAATCGATAGAAAAACTGGCACCAAAGATGAATGAGGCTTGGTTGGACCAAGATCACAAAGTTTTCTCTTACGAGCCACAACCTGCAGGAACTATTCGCGTCAACTACTACCGTACAGATGGCAACTATGACAAAAAATCTCTCTGGTACTGGGGAGATGTGAAAAATCCAAGTAGTGGTGAATGGCCTAACGGAACAGACTTTACGGCTACAGGCAAACATGGTCGCTATATCGATATTCCACTCAAAGATGCAGCTAAAGATCTTGGATTTTTATTACTAGACAGAAACAAACAAGGAGACAATGTGAAAATCCGTAAAGAAGATTATAAGTTCACAGATTTGAAAAATCATAGCCAAATTTTCCTAAAAGATAATGACGAAACCATCTACACCAACCCCTACTATGTGCACGATATCCGCATGACAGGAGCTCAACACGTAGGAACTTCTAGCATTGAAAGTAGTTTTTCAACACTTGTCGGTGCTAAAAAAGAAGATATCCTCAAACACTCCAACATCACTAATCATCTAGGAAACAAAGTAACTATCACTGATGTTGCAATCGATGAAGCTGGTAAAAAAGTGACCTACAGCGGAGATTTCTCTGATACAAAACATCCTTATACTGTTAGCTACAACTCTGACAAATTCACTACCAAAACAAGCTGGCGTCTTAAAGATGAGACTTACAGCTATGATGGTAAACTTGGAGCTGACCTAAAAAAAGAAGGAAAACAGGTTGATTTGACTCTTTGGTCACCAAGTGCTGATAAGGTTTCTGTTGTTGTTTATGACAAGAATGACCCTAACAAAGTAGTTGGAACTGTCGCTCTTGAAAAAGGGGAAAGAGGAACTTGGAAACAAACTCTAGATAGCACAAACAAACTAGGCATCACCGATTTCACTGGCTACTATTATCAATACCAAATCGAGCGTCAAGGTAAAACTGTTCTTGCACTCGATCCTTACGCTAAATCCCTCGCTGCTTGGAATAGTGACGATGCTAAGATTGACGATGCCCATAAAGTAGCTAAAGCTGCCTTTGTAGATCCAGCTAAACTAGGACCTCAAGACTTGACTTATGGTAAGATTCGCAACTTCAAATCGCGCGAAGATGCTGTCATCTATGAAGCTCATGTGCGTGACTTCACTTCAGATCCTGCCATTGCAAAAGACTTGACCAAACCATTTGGTACTTTTGAAGCCTTTATCGAAAAACTAGACTACCTCAAAGACTTGGGTGTAACCCACATCCAGCTCCTTCCAGTCTTGTCTTACTATTTTGTCAATGAATTGAAAAATCATGAACGCTTGTCTGACTATGCTTCAAGCAACAGCAACTACAACTGGGGATATGACCCTCAAAACTACTTCTCCTTGACTGGTATGTACTCAAGCGATCCTAAGAATCCAGAAAAACGAATCGCAGAATTCAAAAACCTCATCAACGAAATCCACAAACGTGGCATGGGAGCTATCCTGGACGTAGTTTATAACCATACAGCCAAAGTCGATATCTTTGAAGATTTGGAACCAAACTACTATCACTTTATGGATGCCGATGGAACACCTCGAACTAGCTTTGGTGGTGGACGTTTGGGGACAACTCACTATATGACCAAACGCCTCCTAGTTGATTCTATCAAATATCTAGTTGATACCTACAAAGTGGATGGATTCCGCTTCGATATGATGGGAGACCATGACGCCGCTTCTATCGAAGAAGCTTACAAGGCTGCACGCGCCCTCAATCCAAACCTCATCATGCTAGGTGAAGGTTGGAGAACCTATGCTGGTGATGAAAATATGCCTACTAAAGCTGCTGACCAAGATTGGATGAAGCATACCGATACTGTCGCTGTCTTCTCAGATGACATCCGTAACAACCTCAAATCTGGTTATCCAAATGAAGGTCAACCTGCTTTTATCACAGGTGGCAAACGTGATATCAATACTATCTTCAAAAATCTGATTGCTCAACCAACCAACTTTGAAGCAGACAGCCCTGGAGATGTCATCCAATACATCGCAGCCCATGATAACTTGACTCTCTTTGACATCATCGCTCAGTCTATTAAAAAAGATCCAAGCAAGGCCGAGAACTATGCTGAGATTCATCGTCGTTTGCGACTTGGAAACCTCATGGTCTTGACAGCTCAAGGAACTCCATTTATCCACTCTGGTCAGGAATATGGTCGCACCAAACAATTCCGTGACCCAGCCTACAAGACTCCAGTAGCAGAGGACAAGGTTCCAAACAAATCTCACTTGTTGCGTGATAAGGACGGCAATCCATTTGACTATCCTTACTTCATCCATGACTCTTATGATTCTAGCGATGCAGTCAACAAGTTTGATTGGACTAAGGCTACAGATGGAAAAGCATATCCTGAAAATGTCAAGAGCCGTGACTATATGAAAGGGTTGATTGCCCTTCGTCAATCTACAGATGCCTTCCGACTTAAGAGTCTTCAAGATATCAAAGATCGTGTCCACCTCATCACTGTCCCAGGCCAAAATGGTATGGCAAAAGAGGACGTAGTGATTGGCTACCAAATCACTGCTCCAAACGGTGATATCTACGCAGTCTTTGTCAATGCGGATGAAAAAGCTCGTGAATTTAATTTGGGAACTGCCTTTGCACATCTAAGAAATGCTGAAGTTTTAGCAGATGAAAACCAAGCAGGACCAGTCGGAATTGCCAACCCTCAAGGGCTGGAATGGACTGAAAAAGGCTTGAAATTAAATGCCCTTACAGCTACTGTTCTTCGAGTCTCTCAAAGCCGTCCAGCTATGGAAGATAAACCAAAATCTGACCTTCCGAATTCTCGACAAGAGCAAGGTCAAAATAACGGCCAAGACAATACTCCAAACCGAGTAGTCAAACCGGAACATCAAAATCCAACTCCACAAACTAAACCTGATTCTACAAAACCAGATGCAAAAGTAGCGGATGCGGAAAATAAACCTAGCCAAGCTACAACTGATTCACAAGCTGAACAACCAGTACAAGAAGCACAAGCATCATCTGTAAAAGAAGATGTTCAAAACGCAGCTGTATATAACTCTAGCAAGGAAAATATAGCTGCACCCCTAGCTAAACAAGCTGAACTTCCAAATACAGGAACCAAAAACGATCACAAACTCCTGTTTGCAGGAATCAGCATTCTTGCCCTTCTAGGTCTCGGGTTCTTACTAAAAAACAAAAAAGAGAACTAAACTAGCCCTCCTATAGAAAAATCCCCCAAGCCTTGACGCTCGGGGGATTGATTTTTGTACAATATTTATTTTCCTAATAAGCCTGATTAGGATTTTTTATTAAGCCTCTTTCATGGCAAAATAAGCCCGTACTTTTGGAGCCACTTGCGTGCCGAAGAGTTCAATAGCTCTTAGAACTTGTTCATGAGGCATAGAACCAAGCGGTAGATGGAGCATGAAGCGGTCCAAACCTAAATCCTCTATCATGCGAATCAATTTTTCTGCCACCTGATCTGGATTGCCCACAAACATAGCACCATTTGGCCCAACTTGTTCAAGGTATTGCTCATAACTCAATTCTTGCCAATGAGGACGGTCTTTGGAAATAGCATCCACCACTTGCTTGGTCGGATGAAAATAATCTTTCACAGCCTGATCGCCATCCTCAGCAATCCAACCCCAAGAATGGGCTCCGACCTTCAGCTCATGACTGGCATAGCCCGCTTCGCTCCCAATCTCACGATAAGCCTGAATCAATTTTTTAAAATAAGACGGATTGCCACCAATAATGGCATAGACAATCGGTAAGCCTGCCTGAGCAATCTTCACTGTTGACTCTACATGACCACCTGTCGCTATCCACAAGGGCAATTTGTCCTGAACTGGACGAGGATAGACTTCTTTGCCAGAAATTGTTTGGGTCAATCGACCTTTCCAGTCTAGCTTAGTTTTTTCATTGACTAACTGAAGCAAGTCTAATTTTTCATCAAATAGAGCTTCGTAGTCTTTCAAATCATAACCAAATAGCGGGAAAGATTCCGTGAAAGAGCCCCTTCCAGCCATAATCTCCGCTCGTCCATTTGACAAAGCATCGATAGTGGCATACTGTTGGAACAAACGAATCGGGTCCATACTCGAGAGAATACTGACTGCACTGGTCAAACGGATTTTCTTGGTATTGACTGCCCCAGCGGCCAGAACAATCTCTGGAGCTGATACTGCAAAATCCGCTCGATGGTGCTCACCAATCCCATACACATCCAAACCAACCTTGTCAGCCAACTCAATCTCCGCCACCAACTGACGAATGCGTTCGGCATGACTGTAAGTCTGTCCAGTTCCCTCAAGCTCCGTTGTTTCCCCAAATGTTGAAATTCCCAATTCTACCATTGTGATTCTCCCTGTCTATTTCTGTCCTTCAATTTGAAAAATTATTCTAATACCCAATGAAAATCAAAGAGCAAACTAGGAAGCTAGCCGCAGGCTGCTCAAAACAGTGTTTTGAGGTTGCAGATAGAAGCTGACATAGTTTGAAGAGACTTTCGAAGAGTATAACACGAATCATGAGTACAAGCAACCGATTTGCTCACAAGAAAAAGCCTAGATAAACTAGACTTTTTTAGCTTATTCTACTGTTACTGATTTAGCAAGGTTACGTGGTTTATCCACATCAAGACCACGGTGTAGTGTTGCAAAGTAAGCGACCAATTGCGTTGGTACAACCATTGAGATTGGTGAGAGGTAAGGGTGTACGGTCGTAAGGACGATATCGTCTGTATCTTTGGCAACATTCTCTTCTGCGATAGTAAGCACCTTGGCACCACGGGCTGCGACCTCTTGGATATTTCCACGAGTGTGGTTAGCAAGAACTGGATCAGACAAGAGGGCCAAAACAGGCGTTCCTTCTTCAATCAAGGCAATGGTACCGTGCTTAAGTTCTCCAGCCGCAAAGCCTTCACACTGGATGTAAGAAATCTCTTTGAGTTTGAGACTTGCTTCCATGGCTACGTAGTAATCTTGACCACGTCCGATGTAAAAGGCGTTACGAGTGGTTTCAAGAAGCTCGCGAACCTTGGCTTCAATGGTTTCTTTCTCAGAAAGAGTTGATTCGATAGACTGAGCTACGATTGACAATTCATGAACCAGGTCAAATGCTGACGCTTTAGCATTGCCATTTGCTTCTCCGACTGCTTTTGCAAGGAAGGAAAGGGCTGCAATTTGCGCTGTATAGGCCTTGGTTGAGGCTACGGCAATTTCAGGACCTGCATGAAGGAGCATGGTATAGTTGGCTTCACGTGAAAGAGTTGAACCTGGTACGTTTGTCACTGTCAAGCTCGGAATTCCCATTTCATTAGCCTTGACCAAAACCTGACGGCTGTCAGCTGTTTCACCAGACTGACTGATAAAGATGAAGAGTGGTTTTTTGCTGAGAAGTGGCATACCGTAACCCCACTCAGATGAGATTCCAAGTTCAACTGGAGTATCTGTCAATTCTTCCAGCATCTTCTTAGAAGCAAATCCTGCGTGGTAAGATGTTCCAGCTGCAAGGATGTAGATGCGGTCTGCGTCTTGAACAGCCTTAATGATAGCTGGATCTACCACTACTTGACCAGCCTCATCTGTGTAGGCTTGGATGAGTTTACGCATAACAGTTGGTTGCTCATCAATTTCCTTAAGCATGTAGTAAGGGTAAGTTCCTTTACCGATATCTGACAAGTCAAGCTCCGCAGTATAGCTAGCACGCTCACGACTGTTGCCATCATAGTCTTGAACTTCGACACTATCAGCCTTGACGATGACCAACTCTTGATCATGGATTTCCATGTATTGGTTGGTCTCACGAATCATAGCCATAGCATCTGAGCAGACCATGTTATAGCCTTCTCCAAGACCAATCAAAAGTGGTGATTTGTTCTTAGCTACGTAGATGACTTCAGGATCTTGTGAATCAACCAAGGCGAAGGCATAAGAACCACGGATAATGTGAAGGGCTTTTTTGAAGGCTTCAAGAACTGATAAACCTTCTTCTTCCGCAAATTTTCCAATCAAGTGAACGGCGATTTCCGTATCTGTTTGCCCCTTGAAGTGGTGACCTGCAAGGTACTCTTCCTTGATTTCAAGGTAGTTCTCAATCACCCCGTTGTGCACCAAGACAAAACGTTCTGTCTCAGAGCGGTGTGGGTGAGCATTGTCTTCAGTTGGTTTCCCGTGAGTTGCCCAACGAGTATGTCCGATACCAGTCGTTCCCTCAACACCAGCTGTCTTAGCAGACAATTCTGCGATACGACCGACCGCCTTAACTAGATGGTTTTCAGCACCACCTAGGACAAAAATTCCCGCAGAATCATAACCACGGTATTCGAGCTTTTCAAGCCCTTGAATTAAAATATCAGTTGCATTTGTGTTTCCAACAACACCAACAATTCCACACATAGTATATACGACACAGGCAAGCTGTGCTTTCTCCTTAAAATTGGTATAGTCTAATTCCTCTTTTGTAGAATCAGCAAAAACAGTATATACTTGTTTCTTTCACTTGTCAAGAGCAAAAATTGGTATAGTTCAAATTAACTTTTTTGTAACCAAAAAACTCTGACCAATTAGGATAATCAGTCAGAGTCCTTTTTAAAATCCATTATTATCGCTTAATTCCTTGAACCAGTGGCCTGATTTCTTCAGACGACGTTCTTGCGTTTCCAAGTCTAATTCGACCAAACCATAGCGATTTTTATAGCTGTTGAGCCATGACCAGCAATCAATAAAGGTCCAAATTAAGTAGCCCTTACAATTGGCTCCGTCTTCAATGGCACGGTGAAGTTCGCGAAGATGACCTTTTACAAAGTCAATACGGTAATCATCTTGAATCATTCCATCTTGACGGAATTTTTCTTCCCCCTCAACACCCATACCATTCTCTGTCAACATCCATTCGATATTACCATAATTTTCCTTGATATTTTGGGCGATGTCATAAATCCCTTGCTCATAAATTTCCCAGCCACGGTGAGGATTAATTTTACGTCCAGGCATAACATATGGCTCGTAAAAATGTTCTGGCAAGAGTGGACTCTCTGGATGTTTAGCAAATCGAGGTGCCATAACACGCAAAGGTTGATAATAGTTGACACCGAGGAAGTCCACCGTATTATCACGAATGAGTTCCAACTCCTCCTCCGTAGTATCAGGTAAGAGACCGTGTTCATGCAAGATTTCTACCAACTCCTGTGGATAAGTCCCCAAAACAGACGGATCTAAGAAAGATTGGGCCTGAAAAAGGTCCGCAATACGAGCAGCTTTGACATCAGCAGGATGCTGGCTACGTGGATAAGCCGGTGTCAAGTTGAGGACAATCCCAATTTTGGAATCAGGTAAGAGTTCATGACAGGCCTTGACCGCTAGACTGCTAGCTAATTGTGTGTGGTAGGCTACTTTAACCGCCGCTTCTGCATCCACCTTATGTGGATAATGTGCATCGTAGAAATAACCAAATTCTACAGGAACGATAGGCTCATTAAAGGTAATCCATTGATCCACTAAATCTCCATAAGTCTCAAAACAGAAACGAGCATAGTCTTCATAGGCTGAGACAGTCGCCTTATTTTCCCAACCATCGCCATCCTCTTGAAGTGAAAAAGGCAAATCAAAGTGGTAGAGATTGACTAACAGACGAATCCCCTTAGCCTTAATAGCCTCAAAGACCTTACGATAGAAATCCACACCTTGAGGATTGACTTTTCCACAGCCTTGTGGAAAAATCCGTGACCACTGGATAGAAGTCCGAAAGACCGTGTGACCAGTCTCTAACAAAAGCTCAATATCCTGTTCCCAATTTTCATAAAAGGTCGATGTCTTATCTGGACCAATCCCATTATAGTAACGATTTGGCTCCACTTGGTACCAATAATCCCAGAGATTATCTCCCTTACCGTCACCAGCTACACGTCCTTCTGTTTGTGGTCCAGAAGTAGAGGATCCCCAGACAAAATCCTTTGGAAATCTTAGCATACATTTACCTCATTATCTACTCATTTTTCCCATTATACAGAAAAAACAAGGTAAAAACTAGTTACATTTTTTCCTTGTTTTTCTTCTGATTATAGTTTTTATTTCTTACTGAGGATTTCAAGCGTTTCAAGTAAGTTATCTGCATGAACTTCGATGGTGTCACCAGTCGCTTTAATCTTAACTTCTACGATGCCATCGGCCGCTTTTTTACCAACAGTGATACGGATTGGCAACCCAATCAAGTCGCTATCGCTGAATTTAACACCGACACGTTCGTTACGATCATCTGTCAAGACTTCGTAACCAGCTCCCATCAAACTTGCTTCAAGCTTTTCTGTCAAGGCCTGCGCTTCTTCATCCTTAACATTGACAGTAATCAAGTGCACATCAAATGGTGCCAATTCTTTAGGGAAGTTGATTCCCCAAGCGTAACGGTATTCACCTTTTGGCGTTTTGTTAACAAAGAGGCGAGCGTGTTGCTCCATCACTGCTGAAAGGAGACGGCTGACACCGATACCGTAACATCCCATGATAATTGGCACAGCACGGCCATTTTCATCCAAAACATCTGCTCCCATGCTTGCTGAATAGCGAGTACCGAGTTTGAAGATGTGACCAATTTCGATACCACGCGCAAAGTTAAGGACACCTTGTCCGTCTGGAGAAATTTCACCCTCACGAACTTCACGGATATCCACATATTCTGCAGTAAAATCACGACCTGGATTCACACCAGTCAAGTGGTAGCCATCTTCGTTAGCACCCACAACTGCATTATGGACATCTTGCACCTTACGATCTGCAATAATTTTAATATTCTCTGGCAAACCAACTGGTCCAAGTGAACCAAATCCTGCTTGAACAACATTCGCCACTTCTTCTTCGCTAGCAACGTCGAAGAAATCTGCTCCCAAGTGGTTTTTCAACTTGACTTCGTTGAGTTGGTCATTTCCAACTAGAAGGGCTGCAACAAGCTCACCATCTGCCATGTAGAAGAGAGTTTTAATTGTTTGTTCTTCTGGAACATTGAGGAAGGCTGCAACTTCATCAATTGATTTAACATCTGGAGTTGCAACACGAGTCACTTCTTCTTCAGCGACAACACGGTTGCTTGGTTTGTACTCATTTGTTGCCATTTCCAAGTTAGCCGCATAGCTAGATTCACTTGAGTAAGCAATGGTATCTTCACCAGAAACCATCCATTTAAGCAATTCTGCCTTGATTTCTTCTTGCACTTCTGCAGGAATTTCGTCAAATGAGGCAACTGACTTGTCCAAGACAACCCAGCGGTCAAGGTCTGTACGAGCAGGTGTAATGGCCATAAATTCTTGGCTGTCCTTACCACCCATGGCTCCACCGTCACCAATGATAGCCTTGAAGTCTAAACCACTACGAGTAAAAATACGCTCATAAGCAGCCTTGTACTCATCGTAAACACTGTCCAAGCTATCATAGTTAGCGTGGAAACTGTAAGCATCTTTCATGATAAACTCACGTGTACGGAGTAGTCCATTACGTGGGCGTTTTTCATCACGATACTTAGGCTGGATTTGGTAAAGGTTGAGTGGCAATTGCTTGTAAGACTTAACAGAATCACGGACAATAGCTGTAAAGGTTTCTTCGTGAGTTGGACCTAGGATAAAGTCTGATTTTTCACGGTTTTTTAGTTTGTAAAGGTCCTCACCATAAGTTTCATAACGGCCTGATTCGCGCCACAATTCTGCACTGAGAAGGGCTGGAGCTAACATCTCAACGGCACCAATCTTGTCGAATTCTTGACGCATGATATTTTTAGCTTTTTCAATCACACGGTTGGCAAGTGGTAGGTATGAATAAACACCTGCTGAGACTTGACGAACATAACCAGCTCGCAACATAAGAGCATGGCTGATAACTTGAGCATCGCTTGGCATTTCGCGAAGCGTTGGGATAGGCATTTTACTTTGTTTCATAATATTCCTCGATTATCTAAAAAAGAGTCGCATGATGTCATTCCAGGTCACAGCAATCATCAAGACAACCATGATGACCACTCCGGCCAAGGTGACATAGGTTTCAATTTCTTGTTTCAATGGTTTGCGGCGGATGGCTTCCAGGATATTGAGCACAATCTTACCACCATCCAGAGCTGGAATCGGAATAAGATTAAAAATCCCAATATTGATGGAAATCACTGCCAAGAAGTACAAGACATTCTCAATTCCATTTTTAGCGGCATCACTACTTGCCTTAAAGATAGCAACAGGTCCACCCAGCTTGTTCAAATCCGGTTGGAAAATCAAATTTTTCAGTTCTGAGAGAATTCGGAGGGCCGAGTCAGTAGCAGTTGTAAAACCACCTACAAACATGGATACAAAATCTGACTTAATCCCCGGTTGAACACCTAGAAGGTAACGGCCTTGACTTTCTTCGGGTGTAACAGTGACTTGTTTGTCACTCCCCTTTTCAGAAATAGTCACATCCAAAGTCGGGGCCGTCTTATCTTTGGTTTCTGTTTCCACAGCCTGAATCAAGCTTTCCCAGTTGTTAATCTCATGTGAGCCAATCTTGGTAATTTGTGCCGTTTCTGGCACTCCCACCTTGGCCAAAGCCCCTTGGGGCATGACATGGAACTGGTTAGTATCAACATCTCTGACGCCACCCTGCATGAAGATTAAAATCCAAAAAACAACGACACCTAAGATAAAGTTATTCATAGGTCCTGCAAAGTTGGTAATGAGTTTGCCCCAGATAGTTGCATTTTGATATTGAACATCCAAGGGAGCAATCCGAACCTCAGTACCATCTGCTTCCACAACCGTTGCATCGTGATCTACTGCAAATGTTTTTTCTTCTTCCAGAACCAAACCCTTGATAAAAAGCTTGTCTTCAAAGTCAAACTGGGTCACCTGCATAGGAAGAGCTGTTTGATCTAATTTTTTACCAGAAAGATTGATGCGCTTAACCTTACCATCATCAGCAAGAGTCAAACTGACAGGAGTTCCTGTCTTGATTTCAGTTGTATCATCACCCCAACCGGCCATGCGAACATAGCCACCCAGAGGCAAGATTCGAATGGTATAGGCCGTTCCATCCTTGCCAATGTGAGCAAAGATTTTGGGGCCCATTCCAATGGCAAATTCACGCACTAGAATCCCTGATTTCTTGGCAAAGTAGAAGTGTCCGAACTCGTGCACTACCACAATAATCCCGAAAACCAGAATAAAGGTTAAAATTCCGAGCATAGTATTTCCTCCGTCTTTTGATTAAAAGAGTCCAAACAAGTGCATGATTGGAAATACAAGCAACATACTATCAAAACGATCCAAAACACCACCATGTCCAGGGATAAATTTCCCAGAATCCTTGACACCAAAGTGACGCTTGATCGAACTTTCTAGTAAATCACCAAATTGTCCAGCAATGCTAAAGAAAATAGCAAAGACTGACATCTTGTAAATTCCATACGGAAGAGCAACTGTACTGTCAAACATCATAAAGATGATGGTTACTAAAATAGCACCTAAAATACCACCCAAGGCACCCTCAAAGGTTTTATTTGGAGAAACTGTCGGAGCTAGTTTTCGTTTACCATAGTTCATCCCAACAAGATAGGCACCACTGTCTGTAGCCCAGACGATACACAAGGCCAAGAGAGCCTTATCTAAACCTGCAACACGAGCATCTAGTAAAGCATTAAATCCAAAGCCCACGTAGAAACTCATAGCAAGCGGGAAAACAGCATCCTCAATCGTATAAGACTTGCTAAATACAGTCGTTCCTAACATGATTGAAATCAGAACACTATAGGCAACCACATTCCCATCAACTGGTAAAAAAGTCAGATAATTCTCCAAGGGAATGGTCAAGGCAAAGGTTGCAAAGAGGGTCAAGAGGCCCTCCATCGTCATAGTCTCTAGACCTCTCATCTTCAAAAGTTCATGCATGGCAAGCATGGCTATGATTCCAATTGCTATCTGAAGCAAGAGGCCCCCAATCATTAAAATCGGTAGGAAAATAGCCAGGGCAATCCCCGCAAACAAGGTTCTTTTCTGTAAATCCTGTGTCATATTACCTCCTAAACTCCTCCAAATCGGCGATGGCGACGATTGTAGGCAAGAATGGCTTCCTGCAAGGCTACCTCGTCAAAATCAGGCCACAAGGTGTCCGTAAAATAGAGCTCACTATAGGCTCCCTGCCATGGAAGGAAATTGCTCAAACGCAATTCTCCACTAGTACGGATAATCAAGTCTGGATCTCGTAACTCCTTAGGCAAATGCTGGGTAAAAAGATAATTACCAATCAATTCCTCTGTGATGTCACCTGGGTTGATTTTAGCATCTAACACATCCTGAGAAATCAACTTAAGAGCCTGTGTAATCTCAGCACGTCCACCATAGTTGAGGGCAAAATTAAGAATCAAACCTGTGTTGTTCTTAGTCAATTCCTCAGCCTTGGTCAGAGCTTCAAAGGTTTGCTTAGGCAGGCGGTCCGTTTCCCCAATCATTTGAATCTTAACATTATTCGCATGCAATTCCGGGACATAATTATCATAAAACTCTACTGGCAAGTTCATGATAAACTTGACTTCCTGATCTGGACGGGTCCAATTTTCCGTAGAAAAAGCATAAACTGTAATCACCTTGACGCCCCGTTTGTTGGCTGCCTTGGTCACAGTTTGCAATGCTTCCATGCCCGCCTTGTGTCCAAAGACTCGCGGTTGCATACGTTTTTTAGCCCAACGGCCATTGCCATCCATGATGATGCCGATATGAGCAGGAACCTGTGTCGGAACCTCTACCTCCACAGCCTTATCTTTCTTAAAAAATCCAAACATGATCTTATTCCTATTCAAAAATCTATCATTTCATTATACCATATTTCCCTATTTTCTTCTATCACTAAGCTATTTATTCTCAGGCACAAATCCCATTTCCCAAAAAAATAAGCCGCCTGATTTGGCGACTCTATTTTTATAGGGAGATTATTATGAAAAAGTTTTAGGAGTTTAAGTTAAGGTCTTCTTAACTTATGAACTTAGTATACACTTCCTAGCTTAAAGTTTCCTTAAGTATTTTTAAAAATCAAATTTTTCCATTTCTCCTGCCAATTTTTCTTGGATAGACGTATTTGGTAAAGTTCCATTCGGTCTTCATTCCCTAAAAAATGAGGAGTTGGTCGAACTTGAAAATTCAAAATGTCCTCCAAACCATAAGGTGCAAAGAGTTCCAAAGTGGATTCTTCATTCAAGTGTAGTCCAACAGCTGTACATCGTTCTGGATACTTACTCATAGCATCACGGGAACTAGTATAAGGAGCAGTATGAGAGCTATGTTGATGCATATAGACCTGATTTTTCAACTCCCATTGATACTGAGGAAAGTCCTCTCGTAGCTTTTTCTCTAGGGACAAGGTTTCCTCATAAGAAATATCTGGATCAAAGAAAATGACATCCACATCTGTTTCACAGTCAAAAGGTGATTTGTCTGACAAGAGATTCCAGATGAAATTTCTGACAGAACCTGCTGCCAACCACGAGTCTTTCAGACCAAGGTTTCGGATAATCGTCAGAATAGCCATCATATCCGGATTTTCTCTAAAAACCTCTAGTATTTCTTGCTTATTTTTCACTGTATTCATAACCTAAATGCTCATATGCCTTAGCTGTTGCCACCCGTCCAGACCGCGTCCGCATGATAAAACCTTTTTGGATTAAGTAAGGTTCATACATGTCTTCGACAGTCTCGCGCTCTTCTGCGATATTGACAGAAAGAGTTCCTAAGCCGACAGGACCACCGCCGTACATCTCAATCATGGTGCGAAGGATTTTTTGATCCACATAGTCCAGACCTTCATGGTCAACATCCAGCATGGTCAAAGCCTTATCGGTAATAAGATCATCAATAGTCCCATTCCCCATTATCTGGGCAAAATCGCGCACGCGCTTGAGGAGACGATTGGCAATACGAGGGGTTCCACGGCTACGTAGAGCCAACTCAGATGCTGCCTCATGAGTAATTTCCATCTCAAAAATATCTGCCGTCCTCTCAACAATTTCCGTCAAATCAGCATGAGCATAATACTCCATATGACCTGTAATTCCAAAACGTGCCCGTAGCGGATTTGAGAGCATACCAGCCCGAGTCGTCGCACCAATCAATGTAAAAGGTGGTAACTCCAAATGAACACTGCGACTACCTTCACCAGCTCCAATCATGATATCAATGTAGAAGTCCTCCATGGCACTATAAAGCACCTCCTCCACCGACATGGGCAAGCGATGAATCTCATCAATAAAAAGGACATCACCAGGCTCTAAGTCATTCAAAATCGCTACCAGATCTCCGGCTTTTTCAATGACTGGACCAGAAGTTTGCTTGAGATTGACACCCAGTTCATTGGCAATAACAAAAGCCATGGTCGTTTTTCCCAAACCTGGAGGCCCGAATAAGAGCACATGATCCAGCGCTTCATCCCGCATTTTGGCAGCCTCGATAAAGATTTGGAGCTGGTCCTTGACCTTGTCCTGCCCAATATATTCACGTAAGTACTGAGGACGGAGCGTGCGTTCTACTAACTCCTCATCCCCCATTATCTCATTATCTAAAATTCTACTCATGGCTCTATTATATCAAAAAACCAAGCCACAAACAAAAAAGCCACCTGATTAGGTGACTCCCGAGTTTAGCACTTATGTGGTATAATATTCTACGGCACTGCTACACCGCCTACGAAAGGAGGTGAGATAGCCCATGATGGAATTAGTACTCAAAACTATCATCGGACCAATTGTGGTCGGTGTCGTTCTTCGGCTAGTCGATAAATGGCTAAACAAGGACAAATAGTGTCAAAAAAGACCCCAAGCTTATTTGGTCGTGAGCTTGGGGTCTTTTCTAGCCTATGATATAGAACTAGTACTCAATTCCTTTTTATTATCCCACAGTTCACGAATTTTGTCAAAGGTTTACATTCTCAGCTTCTCAAGTTTTAACCGATGTACAACAATATGATGACTCACTCCTCGACAACCAAGAACATTATTAAAGTAGTTCTAACCCTTCAATTCACAAACGCTTGCAATCAATTTGAGGTTGAAGTAACAACAAACCTATTTCTTAGTCATATTCGCTAAAAAGATCCCCGCCAATTCCCCGACCAAAATCCGAAAATATCGAAAAATGATTTTTAGAATAGTCCCCAAAAGCCTGAAATAGAGCCAAAAAACTCCACCTGATTGGGTGGAGTTAAGGGAGATTATTATGAAAAAGAAAAGTTTAGGATTTTATTAAATAAAGTTAGGAGGTCTTTATTTAATAACTATATGATACATGACGAAGCTTAAAACTAGCTTAACTTTTCTCATATTTTACTATTTTACAAAAAAATTCTATCACCATCACCTACCCACAAAAAAGTCACCTGATTGGGTGACTTCATTAGGAGATTATGATGAAAAAAAGTTTTAGGATTTCATTAAATAAAGTTAGGAGGTCTTTATTTAATGACTATATAATACTAGACCATCCTTAAACTTTGCTTAAGAAAAAACAAGTTTTGTTATTTTTCTCGATTCGTCCAAGTCATCCCTATACAATTATAGGTGGATAAGATTTCAAAGCCCATAGAACGATAGAAGCCAAAGGTTCTTTCTGTCTCTTCTGTCACCAGCTGGACTTGATAAGCATCTTTGTAATCCTCTAAAGCCTCTTTCATCAAGGCACTACCAATTCCTTGGCGCTGATAGCTAGGTAAAACGATTAAATCCTGAACCAATACTGATGAGAATCCATCTCCAACCAAACGAATCAAGCCCACCACAGCATCGCCATCAAGCGCCAGATAAATCACTAATGAATGAGATAAGGCCTGCTCCAGCATCTCTGGTTGATGGGTATAATTTGTCCAACCGACTGCCTGATAGAGATGCAAAACATCCTCTAGCTTGACAATTTCTTGCTTTTTAATAGTAATCATCTCAACACCTCTTAAAGCTCTCTCAAGCTCTTGTATTGCTGTCCATTTTTATCAAAGTTTTCAGGACGCAACCATGTTTCCAAACGATCTTTGACTTTGGGCCAGTCCTTATCAATCATAGACAACCAATCCGTATCTCTTGTACGCCCCTTATAAACGACTGCCTGGCGGAAGGTTCCTTCATAGACAAATCCCAAACGCTCCGCAGCTCGTCTGGATGGCAGGTTAAGAGCATCGCATTTCCACTCATAGCGACGATAGTTAAGCTCCTCAAAGACATAGCAAGCCAAGAGATACTGGGCTTCTGTCCCTATCCGTGTCCCCCTGAGCTCTGGAGAAAAAGTGACCGCCCCCACTTCTATCACTCGGTTATTCTGATCAATTCGCATGAGAGAAAATGTTCCCAAAGCCTTACCAGTTGCCTTGTCTATGATTGCATAGTAAAAACGATCCTTACGAGCTAACATCTGATTTAAAAGGGTAACCAGCTCCTCCATATCTGCCACTGGTTCCTGAAAGAGGTAGGTCCACATCTCCCGAGGCGTATCAGGGCCATAAACAGCTAATAAATCCTCCGCATGCTTCTCCACTGAAAGAGCTTCTATTCGAGCATAACGCCCTTCTAAGAAATTAATAGAAGGCAATTCACCTGGAGTATAACCTTCCATTGACTCACCAATCATCTGACCATATTCGTTTACTGGCATTTTTCTTCTCCTTGTTTTACGCTGAAAATACTATATCACAAATTGTTCTCTTTGGAAACTGGCACTGTCTTCAAACTTCATCCTCAACACTATATTAGTGACCCGTTTTCTGTCTTTTATCCTCTAAGGCTTGATTAATTCGTTGGGTGAGTTTGTGAGTTTGCCAGATTTGATACAACCATATCAATCCATAAATTAACAAGAAAAAGAACCAAAGCAAGGGACTCCACAAGGCTGAACCCCAACCAAAAAATAGAGAGGTCAATACTAAAATAGTAGCTGTCACTAATAAATGAACTCCTACACGTATACTAAAAGCAAGAAACTCTAGCTTTTCAAGTATTAAAGTCAATACCCCCATAATTCCACCCATTAAAAACAGAGCTAGAATATTTTTTATCATTGGTTCAGGATAGGTAATACCTGGATAAAACTGAGTCAACACCATCATACTCAAATAAAAGAAGGAAGCCGTACGCATTCCCGATACAAAATAATCAATTAATCGTTTCATGATTTTCTCCTATAAACCTAGATAATTCATTAAGGACTTAACGTATTTCCGACTCACACTAGATTTGATACCCCGAGTCATTTTAGCCATCATGTTCCCTGAAAAGCTATCCGATAATGACTCTAAATGGTCAATGTTTATAATTGAATGGCGTGATATCTGTATAAAGTTACGCCGATTAATCCGATTCTGAAAGTTTATCAATGTTTCCTTAGTTTTATAAATCCCATCTACCGTATAAATGGTTAACAAGTTCTTATCGATATCTGCTAGAATAAGATCCTCAATCTTCACCATTACCAGATGATCATCCGTTCGAATAGGAATGACCACCTGATTGGTCGTTGAAAATTGTTCTAAATACTCCATGACTTCCCTTGCTTGGTCGGTTAACTGAGCTGCCTGAATTACAATATGTGGGTCCTTTTCTGAAAACTCTGTCTTCATTTCAAAACGAATCTTCATTTTCTCTCCAATGTACTTTTATTTTCTCTTGCTAAATACTTTAACAAATAAAAGCCAAAGAAGAATAGCGACGAGACTGATAATAACCACTATAAAGTATGTCTCTTCCTTTGTCAATAGTTCTTGCCAGTTGATTTGGATTCCCATTTTTTCTTGAAATTCCTGTAACAATCTGCTATTTCCTGTAAATGCAGTCTCTAATGGTTCTTTCATTAAAATTTGTCTATAGAGAGAAGCAATATAAGTTGCAGGGGTACACTTCATGATAATCTGTGCAAAATCAGGTAATACTCCAATAGGGACATAAGTTCCTACTAAAAATCCAGAAGCAGTTCCCACTATAGTTGCCAGTTTGCCAAGGCTGTCTACAGATTGAAAACGGTAAATCAAGAGAATATTTATCAAACTTGAAAGCAGACTACTTAACAACATAATCAAAGCAATTTCCGGTAAATGACTGATAACTGGACTCTCTTTAAAATAAAGCCCCATAACAGCAAACATAAACACCTGCATGACAAAAGAGATGGCAATACTACTGATTAGATAGGACACCTGTAAACCCCAGCTACCTAAATCTGTCAAGAAGAGATCTTGATCCACTTGATTTTCACGATCCTGTACCATTTGTGTAAGAGCCGTAAAACTGGTTGTAATCCCAGTTACAGCCAAGGTCCCACCCATCAGCCAGTTATTTAAAAGGTTCGTATTATCAGGGAGTTGGGACCAAGCATCCGTCAAGTTCTTCTGCAAAAAAATGATATAAAGGAGGAAGGAAATCAATGCCCCCAATAATGAGAAAAATACTCCTGAACGATTACGAAAATATAAGATAAAATTCCGTTTCAATAAAGCTAACATTAGCGAACCTCTCTTCCTGTAAGTGCAATAAAGGCATCATCCATGGTACCTGGACGAAACTCAAAAGAATCAATTTCTTCTCGTACTTTTGCCAAATATTCAATAGCTTCCAGTAATGTCCTTGGATAAAAAAGATATTCCAACTCATTTTCTTCCTTTACTGTCATTTCAGTCTGTAGCAACTTTTCTAAATCCTTCATTTCCTTAAAACGAATTTTTAGAATATTAGATGCATACTGACTTTTAATAACCGTCGCAGAACCTTGCGCAATCACTTTCCCATGATCAACGATATAAATTTGATCCGCTTCATCCGCTTCATCTAGATAATGAGTCGTTAAGATAATAGTCATCCCTTCATCCTTTTGTAGTCGAGACAGTAAATCCCAAATGGCTTTGCGAGTCTGAATATCTAGACCTGTCGTTGGTTCATCTAAGAAAAGAATATCTGGCTGTGAAAGAAGAGCACGCGCAATATCAACCCTACGTTTTTGCCCACCTGACAAAGTCCCATATAGTTGCTTCTGGAAAGCAGTCAAACCCAGTTGATGGATCAAATCATCCACACGACTTGCTACAATCTCCTTATACTGTTGAGCACGAATCGTAAGATTTTCTCTAACCGTCAACATCTCATCCAGTACACTAGCTTGAAAAACAACTCCGATTTTCGTATTTGGCGCATATCGAATCTGACCTTTTGTAGGCTTTTTCAAACCGATTAACATGGAAATGGTGGTTGATTTTCCTGCACCATTTGGACCCAAAATAGCATTAAAACTCCCTTTTTCAAACTCTAACTGAATATCGTCAACAGCCATATGATCGCCGTAACGTTTAGTCAAATGTTTAGCTTGTAAAATCATATTTATTTCCTCCTCTTTACCTCATCAGTTTAACAAAAAGTATGAAAGAAAAATCGACTTTTGAGATAAGTGGTTAAAATGAGAGGTTAAGTGGTGAGATGATGGAAACAGAATTATATTTTTCATTCAAAAAATCCTCCAGATTCTACTCTGAAGGATTCTTATCTTATTTCACAACAATATTAACCAATTTATTCGGTACCGCAATCACTTTCACGATTTCCTTACCGTCAATTTCTGCTTTGACTTTTTCATCAGCGAGAGCAATTTCTTGCAATTCTTCACGTGATAGATCTTTAGCGACCATCAATTTGGCACGGACTTTCCCTTTGATTTGGACAACGATTTCGATTTCGTCTTCAACCAATTTACTTTCGTCCCATGTTGGCCAAGCCACGTAAGAGATTGATTCACCTGTCGCTGCAACAGTTTGCCAGAGTTCTTCTGCCAAGTGAGGTGCAAATGGAGCAATCAATTGGATAAAGCCTTTGGCGTAGTCCACATAGAGTTTGTCTTCCTTGTTAGCAGCGTTGACAAAGACCATGAGTTGGGCAATAGCTGTGTTGAATTTCATAGACTCGATTTGCTCTGTGACAGCTTTAACGGTTTCGTTATAAACCTTGTCGAGAGCGCCATTGTTTTCTTCGACGATTTCTTTACTTGTAATCAAACGGTAAACACGGTCAAGGAATTTACGGCTTCCTTCTAGACCTTCTTCAGACCAAGCGATAGACGCATCAAGTGGGCCCATGAACATTTCATAGACACGAAGAGTGTCGGCACCGTATTGTTCCACCACGTCGTCTGGATTAACAACGTTCTTAAGAGATTTAGACATCTTAGCTGGTGCTTGCTCCAACTCTTCTCCTGTTTCTACATGGAAGAAGGAACCGTCACGTTTCTCAACCTTGTCAGTCGCTACAAGCGCGCCACGGTGGTCACGGTAGCTGGTTCCCAAAATCATTCCTTGGTTAAAGAGTTTTTGGAATGGTTCCTTAGTTGGAACAACACCGAGGTCATAGAGGAATTTGTGCCAGAAGCGAGCGTAAAGCAAGTGAAGTACAGCATGTTCCGCACCACCCACGTAGATATCTACTGGCAACCATTGTTTGAGAAGGTCCTCATCAGCCAATTTCTCAGTATTGTGTGGATCAATATAGCGGAGGTAGTACCAGCTTGATCCAGCCCATTGTGGCATGGTGTTTGTTTCACGACGACCTTTGACGCCATCTTCACGAGTCACTTCAAGCCAGTCTGTCAAGTTAGCCAATGGACTTTCCCCTGTACCTGAAGGGCGAATATCCTTGGTTACAGGCAAGACAAGTGGCAATTCATTTTCAGGGACAGTTGTTGAAGTTCCATCTTCCCAATGAATGATTGGGATTGGCTCACCCCAGTAACGTTGACGACTAAAGAGCCAGTCGCGGAGACGGTAAGTAACTTTCTCTTGTCCACAACCTTTCTCTTCCAACCAAGCCACAATCTTAGCAATAGCATCTTCTTTATTCAATCCATTTAGGAAGTCTGAATTGACATGAAGTCCATCTTCTGTGTAGGCAGCTTCTGCTACATTTCCACCTTCCAGCACCTCTACGATTGGAAGGTCAAATTGTTTGGCAAATTCCCAGTCACGTTGGTCATGAGCAGGTACAGCCATTACCGCACCTGTCCCATAGCTAGCAAGAACATAGTCCGCAATCCAGATTGGAATTTCCTTGCCATTGACAGGATTGATGGCATAAGCACCAGTCCAAACTCCTGTTTTTTCCTTAGCAAGATCTGTACGAGCCAAGTCAGACTTGAGACTAGCTTGGTGTTTGTAGTCTGCTACAGCCTCTGCTTGCTCCGGACTTGTGATAGAGTCAACCAAGTCATGCTCAGGAGCCAAAACAGTGAAAGTCGCACCGAAAAGGGTGTCCGGACGAGTCGTAAAGACTGTGAATTCCTTGTCTGTTCCCTTAACTTTAAAGGTTACATTGGCACCAGTTGATTTACCAATCCAGTTGCGTTGCATGTCCTTGATAGACTCTGGCCAGTCAAGTTCATCCAAATCGTTAAGCAGACGCTCTGCATAGGCCGTGATTTTTAGCATCCATTGGCGCATCGGTTTGCGGACAACTGGATAGCCTCCACGCTCAGAAGTTCCATCAGGAAGGACTTCTTCGTTGGCAATGGCTGTTCCCAACTCTTCAACCCAGTTTACTGGCACTTCCGCTTCATAAGCCAAGCCCTTTTCGTAAAGCTTTGTGAAAATCCATTGAGTCCACTTGTAATAGTTTGGATCTGTTGTGTTGACTTCACGATCCCAGTCGTAAGAGAATCCAAGCGCATTGATTTGACGTTTGAAGTTGGCAATGTTTTCAGCTGTAAATTCTGCTGGGTCATTACCTGTATCCATAGCGTATTGCTCTGCAGGCAAACCAAAAGCATCCCAGCCCATTGGGTGAAGGACATTGTAGCCTTGCGCACGTTTGTAACGGCTGAGGATATCAGTTGCGGTATAGCCTTCTGGGTGTCCTACGTGCAGACCCGCTCCAGACGGATAAGGGAACATATCGAGAGCATAAAACTTCGGTTTTGATGCATCTGTTCCTGTCTTAAATGTATGATGTTCTGCCCAGTAGCCCTGCCACTTAGGCTCAATTTCTTTATGATTGTAAAAACTCATGGTCTCTCTCCAATTTTGTGATGTTACTATTATACCATTTTTGAGGGAATTTGAAAGATGAGAAATGTTCTTTTGGACTTGGATGGCAAGAAAGACCGAATCGCAAATCCAGATTATGTAGCAGTATAAAAAATTAGCTCCATTTGGAGCTAACTTCTATTGATTATTTGTCTCTCGCATCTTCTCCCGTCCTAGTTCTCGGTAACTACGGTCACCAACAACCTCAACGCTAAACTGGCCGTCCTCATATTCAAGGATCGTCACGCTACCATTATCGAGACCATGCGGGTGCATGCCATTAATCAGATAAACAATGGTTCCAATGGTCATTCCATGGCTAACAACGAGAGCATTGCCCCCACCTTGTTCTTCCATTTCTTTGCCAATCGCTTCAAAGCCTTCCTTGATTCGACCACTGAGTTTTTCCCAGCCTTCAGCCCAACCAGCTGTATCAACCTCTACCAAGCCCTCAGCCAGTTCAGCATAAGACAATTGGTGAACGTGGTCCACATTAAAGATACGAGGAATAATACCCATGAAAAGATCACCATCGTAGGCTCCATCAAAGCTACCGAAACACCATTCTCTGATACGCTTGTCCATGCGATATGGGATTTTCCCCTGCAAGCCCAGTTCTTCAAGTATGATTCCCATTGTCTGAATGGTGCGACCAGAATCACTGGAATAAGCGCGCTCAAACTGTAGACCAGACTCTCGCAAACCAATCCCTAATTCTTGAATTCCTCGCTCACCTTCAGCTGTTAAGGGAGTATCGCTCCAACCTTGCGCGCGACCAATCGTGTTAAACATGGTCTTGCCATGACGTACCAAATACAATCGTACTTTTACCATTTTCCGTCCTCCGTTTGCTTCTATTATATCATGGATGATAAAACAAAAGCCACCCAGACAGGTGACTTTTGCAGGAGATTATTATGAAAAAGTTTAGGAGTTCTATTAAATAAAGATATTAGATGAAAATCAAATTCAAACTAAATCAGAGTTATCTGTTTCAAATAATATTAGGAGGTCTTTATTTAATGATTATAGTATACACACCTAACCTTAAATAGAACTTAAAATTTCTCCTATTTTCTTAATTTTTAAAACTATGAATTGGTGCTGGGATTTGTCCTCCACGAGAGATGAAATCAACAGAAGAAGCTCCATTGACCTTCATAACAGGTGCAGTTCCTAATAAGCCACCAAACTCAATCATATCTCCTTCTTTTCCTTTTGGAATGATACGAACAGCCGTTGTCTTCATGTTAATAACACCAATTGCAGCTTCATCTGCAATCATAGCAGCAATGGTTTCAGCAGGCGTATCCTCTGGGATGGCAATCATATCCAATCCAACAGAACAGATAGCCGTCATGGCTTCTAGTTTTTCTAAATTAAGAGAACCAGTTTGCACTGCAGCAATCATCCCCTCATCCTCAGAGACGGGGATAAAGGCACCAGACAAACCACCGACTTGGTTGCAGGCCATCACTCCGCCCTTCTTAACTTGGTCGTTCAAGAGAGCCAAGGCAGCCGTCGTTCCATGCGTACCAACTGTTTCTAGTCCCATCTCCTCAAGGACACGTGCCACAGAATCCCCAACCGCAGGAGTTGGCGCCAAACTCAAGTCTACAATACCAAACTCCACACCCAATCTCTCGCTGGCCATTTGACCAACCAATTGACCGATACGAGTGATTTTAAAAGCAGTCTTCTTGACCGTTTCAGCTACTACATCAAAACTCTCTCCACGAACTTTTTCCAAGGCACGCTTCACCACACCAGGACCAGAAACCCCGACATTGATGATAACATCTGCTTCCCCAACACCGTGGAAGGCACCCGCCATAAATGGATTGTCCTCAACAGCATTAGCAAATACAACCAGCTTAGCTGCCCCCATATCAGATAGATGAGCCGTTTCCTTAATAATACGTCCCATATCTGCCACAGCCGTCATATTAATACCAGACTTGGTTGAGCCGATATTAACTGACGAGCAGACCTTGTCCGTTTCTGCCAAAGCAAGAGGAATAGAATTGATGAGAATCTCATCTCCCTTTTGATAACCCTTTTGTACCAAGGCAGAAAAACCACCAATAAAGTCCACACCAATCTCTTTCGCAGCCTTATCAAGCGCTTTTGCCAGAACCACGTAGTCCGTCGCATCTGTCGCAGCCCCAATCAGAGAAATAGGAGTCACCGATACACGCTTATTAACGATTGGAATTCCCAACTCAGCCGCAATCTCATCCCCAACAGCCACTAAATTAGCCGCCTTAGTCGTAATCTTTTGATAAATTTTCTCAGCAGCACGATTGATATCTGGATCGATACAGTCCAAAAGGGAAATTCCCATAGTAATGGTTCTGATATCGAAGTTTTGCTCCTCAATCATGGCGATGGTTTCAGTAACTTGTCTAATATCCATGTGTAACTCCTAAATATTATACATAGCTTCAAAAATCGCAGCACTTTGAATATTAATTTTCACATTCAAAGTTTGTCCAAAAGCTTCGAATTCATTACGAAGATAAGTGAAATCTTGCTTTTCATCACTAGAGACGACAGCCATCATCGTAAAATATTCATCCAAAACAGTTTGAGAGATATCGTCTATGTTCAAACCCAATTCTGCAATTTTACCAGAAACACCTGCAACAATTCCAGATTTATCTTTACCAACAACAGTTATAATCGCTTTCATAAGCAAACTCCAATTCTTCTTTTAATAGGAAACCTGAACATTAAACAGGATTCTTTTCAAATAGTATAGCATAATTCTAACTAAAATACTCAAAAACGCCTGCTTACGAAGTTGTTCTTAAGCAAAAAACAATTTCGTAAACAAGCGTCTACTATCCCAACTTATGATGAGTGTTCCCGCTAGGACCGAAATCCTAGCGGTAGACCAGAGCTAGACTAAGAGCACAAGACTCCATCATCATAACACTCAACAAAATTGATGATTTTATACTAATTCGATGATCGCCATTGGCGCTGCATCACCACGACGTGGTTCAGTTTTAAGGATACGAGTGTATCCACCGTTACGTTCAGCATAACGAGGTGCGATTTCTGAGAACAATTTTTGAAGTGCTGTAGTAGAAGTGTACTTATCAGTTGCTTCATCATAGTTTTCAGATGCGATTTCATTACGTACGAAAGCAGCTGCTTGACGACGTGCATGCAAATCACCACGTTTACCTAGAGTAATCATTTTTTCAACAGTTTTACGGATTTCTTTAGCACGAGCTTCAGTTGTCACGATTGATTCGTTGATCAAAAGGTCAGTTGTCAAATCGCGAAGCATTGCTTTACGTTGTGAGCTAGTGCGTCCTAGTTTACGGTAAGCCATGTATTCCTCCTTTATTTATCTTTTAATCCAAGACCTAAATCAATGAGTTTGAGTTTCACTTCTTCCAAACTCTTGCGTCCAAGATTTCGTACTTTCATCATCTCTGCTTCAGATTTTTCTGTCAAATCATGCACAGTATTGATACCGGCACGTTTCAAACAGTTGTATGAACGCACAGATAAGTCCAGTTCCTCAATCGTACGATCCAAAATACGGTCGTCAGATTCAGTATCAGCTTCTTTCATCACTTCAGTTGACTTAGCAATCTCAGTAAGATTTGTAAACAAATCAAGATGTTCTGTCAAAATACGTGCTGAAAGCCCTAAAGCATCTTCTGGAATAATTGTTCCATTTGTCAAGATTTCAAGGGTTAGTTTGTCAAAACCATCGTTGCTACCTACACGAGCAGGTTCAACTTGATAGTTGACTTTGGTAACTGGTGTATAAATAGAATCTACAGCAAGTGTCCCAACTGGTGCATTATCCTTTTTATTTTCATCTGCAGGTACATATCCACGACCACTGTTAACAGTCATAGTCGCTTTTAGAGAAGAACCTTCACCGATTGTAAAGAGATAATGATCTGGATTTACAATTTCAATATCGCTATCTGTCAAAATGTCACCAGCTGTTACTTCAGCAGGACCTTCAACATCCAGTTCGATGATTTTTTCGTCTTCAACGTACGATTTCACTGCAATTCCTTTAATGTTCAGAATGATTTGCATCACGTCTTCACGAACACCTGGAACTGTGTCAAACTCATGTAACACACCATCAATGTTAATAGATGTCACAGCTGCTCCTGGTAGAGAAGCTAGAAGTACACGACGAAGAGAGTTACCAAGAGTTGTACCGTAGCCACGTTCAAGTGGTTCGATTACAAACTTGCCATAATCTTTATTTTCATCAATTTTTGTTATATTTGGTTTTTCAAACTCGATCATTTAGTTACTCCCTCTTAAACGAAAAGCAGTGTAATGCGATGATTATACACGGCGACGTTTTGGAGGACGAGCACCATTGTGTGGCACTGGAGTCACATCGCGAATTGCTGTTACTTCAAGACCAGCGGCAGCAAGCGCACGAATAGCTGACTCACGACCAGAACCTGGACCTTTTACAGTAACTTCAACTGATTTAAGACCGTGTTCTTGTGCAGATTTAGCAGCAGCTTCTGAAGCCATTTGAGCAGCGAATGGTGTAGATTTACGAGAACCTTTGAAACCAAGAGCACCAGCTGATGACCAAGCAATTGCATTACCATGCACATCAGTAATCATAACAATAGTGTTATTAAATGTAGCGTGAATATGAGCAATACCAGATTCGATATTCTTTTTCACACGACGTTTACGTGTTGGTTTAGCCAAGACTTTTACCTCCTATATTATTTTTTCTTACCAGCAATCGCAACAGCTTTACCTTTACGAGTGCGAGCGTTGTTTTTAGTATTTTGTCCACGGACAGGAAGTCCACGACGGTGACGGATACCACGGTATGAACCGATTTCCATCAAACGTTTGATGTTCAAGTTTACTTCACGACGAAGGTCACCTTCAACTTTGATTGCATCCACTTCACGACGGATAGCATCTTCTTGATCTGATGTAAGATCACGTACACGAACATCTTCTGAGATTCCAGCAGCAGCCAAAATTTTCTTAGATGTTGCAAGTCCGATACCATAAACATAAGTCAATGAGATTACTACGCGTTTGTCATTTGGAATGTCAACTCCAGCAATACGAGCCATGTTTTCTCCTTTCTATCTTATCCTTGACGTTGTTTGTGTTTTGGATTTGCTGGGCAAATTACCATAACACGACCATTACGACGAATAACTTTACAGTATTCGCAAATTGGTTTGACCGATGGTCTTACTTTCATTTCTTATCCCTCCAAGTTTTTCGATTATTTAAAGCGGTAAGTGATACGTCCACGTGTCAAGTCATATGGACTCATTTCGACAGTAACACGATCTCCCGCTAAAATACGAATATAGTTTTTACGAATTTTACCAGAAACTGTTGCTAAAATCTGATGTCCATTTTCAAGTTCAACCGTAAACATTGCATTCGGCATTGTATCAACTACTTTGCCTTCAACTTCAATCACATCGTCTTTTGCCACGCAAAAGCACCTCCATAAATTTCGATTCGATGCCTCTAGACACAGAGACAACAATTATAAGTCAGACTATCTCAGTATAACATTTATAGCGGATTTTTGCAAGTGTGAAAAACGCTTTATTTCAAATTTGTCAATACTTTTTCGATATCTGAGAAGACATCATTGATATCTTGATTACCTTCGATATCATGAACCAAACCTTTGGCACGATAGTGAGCAATAATTGGTTCTCCTTGAGCAATATTAACGTCCAAACGACGTTTTACTGTCTCAGGTTTATCATCTTCACGTTGGTAGTAATCTTCTTCTTTATAGTCAACTGGTGGGTTAAAGACCTTGTGGAAAGTTTCTCCAGTTACGCGGTGGATGATACGACCACTCAAACGTTCCAAGAGGCTATCTGGATTCACTTCAATGTTGATGACACCTTCTAGTTCAATGCCAAGTTCAGCCAATGTTTTGTCCAAGGCATGAGCTTGTTCAATTGTACGTGGGTAACCATCCAACAAGAATCCTGTTTCTTTAATATCATCTTGTGAAAGACGTTCTTTTACGATTCCATTTGTAACTTCGTCAGGAACCAATTCACCCTTGTCAATGTATGACTTGGCAAGAACACCCATTTCAGTTTGATTTGCCATAGCAGCACGGAACATATCACCTGTTGAGATATGTGCAACATGGAATTGTTCTACGATTTTTGCTGCTTGAGTTCCCTTACCTGCACCAGGTAAGCCCATAATCAAAAGATTCATGATTTGATCTCCTTATTTTATTTTTAAATAGAAGCAAAAAGTCTTTTCACCCCTATTTAAAAACAAAATAGAAGAGGGGAGACCAAACTCTCACAAATGTCAGAGTTTAAACCTCCACTCCCTCAGCATTTACTGATTCATACTCAATGAAAATCAAAGAGCAAACTAGGAAGCTAGCCACAGGCTGTACTTGAGTACGGCAAGGTGAAGCTGACGTGGTTTGAATTTGATTTTCGAAGAGTATCAGTAAATACTTTTATTCTGTTCTATCCATGAAACCAACATACTTACGTTTCAATAG
This sequence comes from Streptococcus pseudopneumoniae, assembly GCF_001074825.1. GTDB lineage: Bacteria > Bacillota > Bacilli > Lactobacillales > Streptococcaceae > Streptococcus > Streptococcus pseudopneumoniae_C. Next base: position 35,386 of record NZ_JUPG01000155.1, on the reverse strand, counting down.
GTATCCTTCCAATTGTTTAATTCCTTCAATACCTGTAGAGATAATGATCAAAAGACTTGTTCCTCCAAAAGCAACCGCTTCTGAAAGTCCAAAGAAATCTTTCGCTACAATCGGTAAAATAGAAATCACACCAAGGAAGAGGGAACCAACAGTTGCAAGACGACGAAGAAGTTTAGACATATATTCTTCTGTACCTTTACCAGGACGAACTCCGTGGATATAGGCACCGCTCTTTTGTAGGTTCTCTGCCGCTTTTTCAGGATTAATCTGTACAAACGTGTAGAAGAATGTAAAGAGAATAATCAATAAAGCATACATGGCAATACCAGTTGGTGAAGTTGTTGCCAGCATTTCTTGTGCTGTTCTTACCCAAGCCCAATCATGACCTGTAGCGCTCAAAAACTGAAGAATAGCCGCTGGAGCTGCAGTAATCGAACTTGCAAAGATAACAGGGATAACTCCAGCAGGGTTTACCTTCAAAGGAAGGTAAGAGCTAGATGGAGCACCTTGTGCAACCTTAGTATATTGGATTGGAATTTTGTATTCTGCTTGTTGAACATAAGTTGTAAAGTAAATGATCAACAATACAGCAATAATCAAGATGATTACGAAAATGATAGATGAGTTGATACGGCTACTCGGGACATTCACAAAGTAGTCTACATAGATTCCCTGAATCATCTCTGGAATTGAAGCAACAATCCCGGCAAAGATAATCATAGATACACCATTTCCGTATCCCTTATCTGTAATTTGCTCTCCCAACCACGTCACAATCATGCTACCAGCTGTTAAGATGATACCAATCATGATAAAGACTTGTGGAGTAAGAGCCGTTTTCAATAATTGAGCTCCAGCCAAAGTATTAAAACCAGCTGTAATCCCGATAGATTGCACAAAGGCTAGACCAAGAGCAATATAACGAGTAGCTTGATTCAATTTTCTTCGACCTACTTCCCCTTGTTTCCCCCACTCTACAAATTTTGGTAAAATATCCATTTGCAAGAGTTGGACAACGATAGAGGCTGTAATGTAGGGACTAACACCAAGTGCAAAAACTGAGAAGTTTTTCATGGCATTCCCTGACACTAAGCTCAACATGTTTAAGAAGGATAATCCACTTAAAGCATTCAAGCTATTGGCATTCACACCAGGAACCGTAATACTAGTTCCGATACGAAAGACCAACACGATAAAAATTGTAAACAAAATTTTTGATCGAACCTGCTTGACTTTAAGAGCTTCTCTTAATAATTTAAAAAACATAGGTCACCTCTCTTAGATGACTTCTACTGAACCACCTTTAGCAGTGATAGCTTCTTCAGCTGATTTAGAGAATTTAGCTGCTTTCACAGTCAATTTCTTAGTCAACTCACCGTTACCAAGAATCTTAACGCCTGATTTTTCAGCTTTAACAATTCCTGCTTCGATAAGAACAACTGGAGTAACTTCAGCACCATCTTCAAAGACGTTCAATTGGTCAAGGTTCACAATTGCGTATTCTTTAGCGTTGATGTTAGTGAATCCACGTTTTGGAAGACGACGGAACAATGGAGTTTGTCCACCTTCAAAACCAAGGCGAACTCCGCCACCGCTACGAGCTTTTTGACCTTTTTGACCACGACCAGATGTTTTACCGTTACCTGATGAAGTACCACGACCAACGCGGTTACGTACTTTACGAGAACCTTCTGCAGGTTTCAATTCATGAAGTTTCATTTTTATTTTCTCCTCTTTTGTAAAATGCTAGCGCCGATAAGGGAGAAAAGGTTGTCTCCCCTATCAACTCGCCTATACGACATCATCATAGATGACTATATCTAGTTTTAGGGGATGGTATACTGCACATCCCCTAAAGATTCATTAGTTTACTTCTTCAACTGTTACCAAGTGAGATACTGCTGTGATCATACCACGGATAGCAGCGTTGTCTTCTTTAATAACAGAGCTGTTCAATTTGCCAAGTCCAAGTGCTACAACAGTTTTACGTTGTGATGGAATGCGTCCGATTGGAGACTTAGTCAAAGTAATTTTAATTTGAGCCATTTTATCCCCTTTCTTATGCCAAATCAGAAACTGAAATACCACGAAGGGCAGCAACTTCTTCAGCGCGTTTCAATTGTTTCAAACCTTCAACAGTTGCACGAACAATGTTGATTGGAGTGTTAGAACCAAGTGATTTAGATGTAATATCTGCCACACCTGCCAATTCCACAACGGCACGAACTGCACCACCAGCGGCAACTCCAGAACCTTCTACAGCAGGTTTCAACAATACTTTAGCTCCACCGAATTCTGAAAGAACTTCGTGTGGGATTGTTGTTCCAACCATAGGAACTTCGATCAAGTTTTTCTTAGCATCGTCTACTGCTTTACGGATTGCTTCTGGAACTTCTTGAGCTTTACCAGTACCAAATCCTACGCGACCGTTGTGGTCACCAACAACAACAAGAGCTGCGAAACGAAGACGACGTCCACCTTTAACAACTTTTGTAACACGGTTGACAGCAACTACGCGTTCTTCTAATTCAACTGCATTGTCTTTAAATGCCATTTTCTAGTGTCCTCCTATTAGAATTTCAATCCGTTTTCACGAGCTGCATCAGCCAAAGCTTTCACACGTCCGTGATATAGATATCCACCGCGGTCGAACACCACTTCTGAAATACCTTTAGCGTTTGCACGTTCTGCAACGAGTTTACCGACAGCAACGGCTTGTTCAGTTTTAGTTCCTTTTGAAACTTCTTTGTCAAGAGTTGAAGCACTTGCGAGCGTTACACCCGCTACGTCATCAATCACTTGAGCGTAGATGCCTGTATTAGAACGGAATACGTTCAAACGTGGGCGATCAGCAGTTCCAGAGAGTTTTCCGCGAACGCGACGGTGGCGTTTTTGGCGGAGTTTGTTTTTATCTGGTTTTGAAATCACAGTTTTCACCTCTTTAGTTTTAAATCGTGTGCTATGCACAAAGTTGGAAAATAGGTTGGTGGTTGATAATCAACCACTCAACATTATTTACCTGTTTTACCTTCTTTACGGCGAACAAATTCACCAACGTAACGGATACCTTTACCTTTATATGGCTCTGGTGAACGAAGGCTACGTACGTAAGCAGCTGTTTGACCAACTACTTCTTTTGAAATTCCGCTAACAACAATTGTTGTTGGGTTTGGAAGTTCAAAAGTAATTCCTTCTGGAGCTTCAACTTCGTCTGGATGAGATTTACCAACAGCCAAAACAAGTTTAGTTCCTTGAAGTTGTGCACGGTAACCAACCCCGCGCATTTCAAGTTCTTTCTTGAATCCTTCTGATACACCAACAACCATGTTGTTCAAAAGGGCACGAGTAGTTCCGTGGATAGTTTTCATTTCTTTTGAATCGTTTGGACGGTGAAGAGTTACTTCAGTACCTTCCACACGGATTTCAATATCTTTTGAGAACTCACGAGTAAGTTCTCCTTTAGGTCCTTTTACAGTTACAACGTTGTCATTGTTAGTGAGTTCAACACCAGCAGGCAACACGATAACTTTATTACCAATACGTGACATGTTTAATTTCTCCTGTTAAATTGTCAGGCCAGATCGGCCAGTTTTCACGGGGTTAAATCGATTTCTCGATTTGAAGGAACATTTAGGTTTCAATTTCAAAGTGAATCTAGACATCGTCTCGCAGGCATAACTTTGGGTTAGGCAAGAGACGATAACGAAGAGTCACAAAGAAATTGGGAGCTAAATATTACCAAACGTAAGCGATAACCTCACCACCAACATTCTTTTGGCGTGCTTCTTTATCAGTAAGCAAACCTTCAGAAGTTGAAAGGATAGCAATTCCAAGTCCGTTAAGAACTTTTGGAAGATCTTCACGTTTTTTGTAGACACGAAGTCCTGGTTTAGAAACACGTTTCAAGTTAGTGATAACTTTTTCACCGTTTGGTCCGTATTTAAGGAATACACGGATGATGCCTTGTTTGTCATCTTCGATGATTTCAACGTTTTTTACAAAACCTTCGCGTTTAAGGATTTCAGCAATCCCTTTTTTGATGTTTGATGCAGGTACTTCAAGTACTTCGTGTTTAGCTTGGTTAGCGTTACGAATACGAGTTAGGAAGTCTGCGATTGGGTCAGTCATAACCATTTTGTTTTTCTCCTCTTACTAGTAGTTTGCAAGTTGCACTTGCTAGTTAATGATTGAGCTAGGCTCAGAATATGTTTCTAGGTTTCAATTCCTAAGTGATTCTAGGCATCTGCTTGCAGGCATAACTTGAGTTAGGCAAAAGCAGATAACGACGAATCACGACGGGATTGAAAGCTAGAATTACCAAGATGCTTTGGTAACGCCTGGGATTTGTCCTTTGTAAGCTAATTCACGGAAGCAAACACGGCAAAGTTTAAATTTGCGGTAAACTGAATGTGGACGACCACATTTTTCACAACGAGTATAAGCTTGAGTAGAGAACTTCGCTGGACGTTTGTTCTTAGCAATCATTGATTTTTTAGCCATTAGATTTACCTCCTATATTATTTTGCAAAAGGCATTCCAAGGCCTGTAAGCAATGCACGTGACTCTTCGTCAGTGTTAGCAGTTGTTACGATAACGATGTCAAGACCACGAGTTTTGTCAACGTCATCGAAGTTGATTTCTGGGAAAATCAATTGTTCTTTCACACCAAGTGTGTAGTTTCCGCGTCCATCAAATGATTTTGTTGGAACACCGTGGAAGTCACGTACACGTGGAAGTGAAACTGAAACCAATTTATCCAAGAATTCGTACATACGTTCACCACGAAGGGTAACTTTTGCACCGATCGCAACACCTTCACGAAGACGGAAGCCGGCGATTGATTTTTTAGCTTTAGTGATAAGTGGTTTTTGACCTGAGATAAGTGCCAATTCTTCAGCAGCTTTTTCAAGACTTTTAGCGTTTGATACAGCTTCACCAACACCCATGTTCAAAACGATCTTATCTACTTTAGGCACAGCCATCACTGATGAGTAGTTGAATTGTTCTGTCAAAGCAGGAACTACTTCATTAAGATATTTTTCTTTTAAACGATTTGCCATTATACTTCTCCTTTCCTTCGTGATTAATCAAGCACTTCGCCTGATTTTTTGTTGTAGCGAACTTTTTTACCGTCTACAAATTTGTAACCAACACGACCAGCTACACCATTTTTATCCAATACTTGAACGTTTGATACGTGGATAGCTGCTTCTTTCTCGATGATACCACCTTGAGGAAGTTCGTTAGTTGGACGTTGGTGTTTCTTAACGATGTTAACACCTTCAACGATAACTTTGTTTACTTTTGGAAGGGCAGTAAGGACAACAGCTTCTGTTCCCTTATCTTTACCAGCGATTACGCGAACTTTGTCGCCTTTTTTTACAAACATTAGGTTTCTCCTTGATTTTTCTTACGCCCATAAGGGCACCCTAGCTTAAAGCTAGGGGACTAGTTTGTTTCTAAAAATTAAAGTACTTCTGGAGCAAGTGACACGATCTTCATGAAGCCACCTTCACGCAATTCACGTGCAACTGGGCCAAAGATACGTGTTCCGCGAGGAGTTTTGTCTTCACGGATGATAACTGCTGCGTTTTCGTCAAATTTGATGTATGAACCATCAGCACGACGAGCACCTGATTTAGTACGAACGATAACTGCTTTAACAACGTCACCTTTTTTAACCGCACCACCAGGAGTAGCTTGTTTTACAGATGCCACGATAACATCACCGATGTTTGCAAATTTACGTCCTGAACCACCAAGAACTTTGATAGTCAAGATTTCGCGAGCACCGCTGTTGTCTGCGACTTTCAAACGAGTTTCTGTTTGAATCATTTCAGTTTTCTCCTTTCAGGTTTGATTAGATGATGACCGCTTCTTCAACAACTTCTACAAGACGGAAACGTTTTGTAGCTGAAAGCGGACGAGTTTCCATGATACGTACGATATCGCCTTCTTTGGCAACATTGTTTTCATCATGAGCTTTGTATTTTTTAGAGTAGTTAATACGTTTACCATAGACTGGGTGGTTACGTTTTGTTTCAACTACAACTGTGATTGTCTTGTCCATTTTGTCAGATACAACACGTCCAACAAGAACTTTACGATTATTGCGTTCCATTGAAATTTCTCCTTCCCTAGTCTATTATTTCGCTTCAGATTGAACTGTTTTAATACGAGCAATTTGTTTTTTAACTTCTTTCAAGCGAGCTGTTTGTTCCAATTGACCAGTAGCAGCTTGGAAACGAAGTTCAAACAATTCTTTTTTCAATTCGTTTTCGCGCTTCGCGAGTTCTTCTTGAGAAAGACCACGAAGTTCTTTAACAAATTCTTTTACTTCATTAAGTTTCATGCCTTCTCCTTATTCTGCTTCACGTTTTACGAATTTACATTTAACTGGCAATTTGTGGCTTGCAAGACGAAGCGCTTCGCGTGCGATCTCTTCAGATACACCAGCGATTTCGAACATCACTTTACCACGTTTAACTGGTGCTACCCAACCTTCAGGTGCCCCTTTACCAGATCCCATACGCACACCGATAGCTTTAGCAGTGTATGATTTGTGTGGGAAGATTTTAATCCAAACTTTACCACCACGTTTCATATAACGAGTCATGGCGATACGAGCAGCTTCGATTTGGCGGTTAGTGATCCAGTGGCTAGTTGTAGCTTGAAGACCGTATTCACCGAATGCTACTTCTTTTCCACCTTTTGCTTCACCGCGCATTTTTCCACGGAATTCACGACGGTGTTTAACACGTTTAGGTACTAACATTGGTTATTTACCTCCTTTAGTGTTTTTGCGAGCTGGAAGAACTTCACCACGGTAGATCCATACTTTAACACCAAGTTTACCGTATGTAGTATCTGCTTCTTCCCAAGCGTAATCGATATCTGCACGAAGTGTGTGAAGTGGAACAGTTCCTTCAGAGTATCCTTCAGCACGGGCGATATCTGCACCGTTCAAACGACCTGATACTTGAGTTTTGATTCCTTTAGCTCCAGCACGCATTGCACGTTGGATTGCTTGTTTTTGTGCACGACGGAAAGCAACACGTTGCTCCAATTGACGAGCAATTCCTTCACCTACAAGGTGAGCATCCAAATCAGGTTGTTTGATTTCGATGATGTTGATGTGTACTTGTTTTCCAGTCAATTTGTTAAGTTTTGCACGAAGTGCATCAACGTTAGCACCACCTTTACCGATAACCATACCTGGTTTAGCAGTGTGAAGTGAAACGTTAACTTTGTTTACTGCGCGTTCGATTTCGATAGTTGAAACTGCTGCGTCAGCAAGTTCTTTTTGAACGAATTTACGGATTGCAAGATCTTCATGAAGGTAATCCGCGTATTCTTTTTCAGCATACCATTTGGCATCCCAATCACGGATGATGCCGACACGCATACCAATTGGATGTACTTTTTGACCCACGATTTTACCTCCTTATTTTTCTGCAACAGCTACAGTGATGTGAGCTGTACGTTTGTTGATTGGTGAAGCTGAACCTTTCGCACGTGGACGGAAACGTTTCATAGTTGGTCCTTCGTTTGCGAATGCTTCAGATACTACCAAGTTAGCTTTATCCAAACCAAAGTTGTTTTCAGCGTTAGATACAGCTGAGTTCAAAACTTTCAAGATGATTTCAGCAGCTTTGTTTGGAGTGAATGTCAAGATTGCGATTGCATCGGCTACGCTTTTACCACGGATGTTATCAAGAACAAGACGTGATTTACGAGGTGAAACACGTACTGTACGAGCCATTGCTTTAGCTGAAGTAATTTCTGCCATTTATGTTCTCCTTATTTTCTACGTGTTTTCTTGTCGTCTGCAGCGTGACCTTTGTAAGTACGAGTTGGTGCAAATTCACCAAGTTTGTGACCTACCATGTCTTCTTGGATGTAAACAGGTACGTGTTTACGTCCGTCATAAACTGCAATAGTGTAACCAATGAAACTTGGGAAGATCGTTGAACGACGTGACCAAGTTTTAATAACTTTTTTCTTTTCGTCGTTAGCTTGAGCTTCAACTTTTTTCATCAAATGCTCATCGACGAAAGGTCCTTTTTTAAGACTGCGTCCCATTTTTATATTTCTCCTTTAAATGTTGTACCACAGCGGCTTGCGCTCACATGGAGCGCTACCGAGCTGGCGGATTTACTAGTGGCTTAAGCGACTAGTTTAATATTATTTCTCGTTGCGACGACGAACGATAAGTTTGTCAGATTTCGCTTTCTTGTTACGAGTTTTAAGACCAAGAGCAGGTTTGCCCCATGGAGTAGATGGTGCTTTACGACCAACTGGTGCTTTACCTTCACCACCACCGTGTGGGTGATCGTTAGGGTTCATTACAGAACCACGAACTGTTGGGCGGATACCTTTCCAACGGCTACGTCCTGCTTTACCAAGGTTTACAAGTCCATGTTGTTCGTTTCCGACAACACCAACTGTAGCACGGCAAGTTCCAAGAATCATACGAACTTCACCTGATTGAAGACGAACAAGAACGTATTTACCTTCAGAACCCAATACTTGAGCAGATGCTCCAGCAGCACGTACCAATTCACCACCACGACCTGGTTTCAACTCGATGTTGTGGATCAAAGTACCAACTGGGATGTTAGCAAGTGGAAGAGCGTTTCCGACTTTGATATCTGCTTCTGGACCTGAAACGATACGTTGACCTACTTCAAGACCTTTTGGAGCGATGATGTATGCTTTCACACCGTCAGTATAGTGTACAAGAGCGATGTTTGCAGAACGGTTTGGATCGTACTCGATTGTTTTAACAACTGCTTCAACGTTGTCTTTATTACGTTTGAAGTCAACCAAACGGTAGAAACGTTTGTGTCCACCACCTTGGTGACGAACAGTGATACGACCGTTGTTGTTACGACCAGCCTTGCTCTTCAATGCAACAAGCAATGATTTTTCAGGAGTGCTTGTTGTGATTTCAGCGAAATCCAAAGAAGTCATATTACGGCGACCGTTTGTTGTTGGTTTATAAACACGAATTCCCACGATATTTCCTCCTTAGATTATTCAGCTTCAGCAACAAACAACTCGATTGCTTTTGAATCAGCTGTAAGTGTGATGATAGCTTTTTTAGTTTTGTTAGTAAAACCAGTGTAACGTCCAACACGTTTAGCTTTAGGTTTTACGTTGATTGTGTTAACGTTGGCAACTTTAACACCTTCGAAAGCAGCTTCAACAGCTTGCTTGATCAAAAGTTTGTGTGCACGAGTGTCAACTTCAAATACATATTTCCCTGCTTCAAGTTGAGCCATTGAGCTTTCAGTGATGACAGGTTTTTTGATAACATCATACAAATTCATTATGCAAGAACCTCCTCGATTTTAGAGATAGCTGCTTGTGTGACAAGAAGTTTGTCGCTATTTGCGATGTCAAGAACACTTGCAGTTGTAGCAGTTGCAACTTTCACGTTTGGAAGGTTACGAGCTGAAAGAGCTGCGAATTCATTTCCTTCTTCAAGGATAACAAGAACTTTAGAATCGATGCTCAATGCTGCAAGAACTTTTGCAAATTCAGCAGTTTTTGGAGCTGTAAATGAAAGAGCGTCTACAGCTACGAATTTGTTTTCAGCAACTTTTTCAGAGTAAACTGATTTAAGAGCTAGGCGACGAACTTTTTGTGGAAGTTTGTAGCCGTATGAACGTGGAGTTGGTCCGAAGACAACACCACCACCACGCCATTGTGGTGAGCGGATAGAACCTTGACGAGCACGTCCAGTTCCTTTTTGACGCCATGGTTTGCGTCCACCACCTGATACTGCAGAGCGGTTTTTAACAGCGTGTGTTCCTTGACGAAGGCTTGCGCGTTGGCTGATGATCACATCAAACACAACTGATTCATTTGGTTCAATACCAAATACTGCATCGTTAAGAACAACTTGGCCAGCTTCTTTACCAGTTTGGTCAAATAATGTTACGTTTGCCATTGTGACTGATTTCCCCTTTCTTTATTATTTACCAGCTTTAACTGCTGATTTGATAGTGATAAGAGATTTCTTAGCACCTGGTACGTTACCTTTGATAAGGATAACGTTCTTTTCTGGAACAACTTGTACAACTTCAAGGTTTTGAATTGTTACACGGTCGCCACCCATACGTCCTGCAAGGTTTTTACCTTTGAATACGCGGTTAGGTGCAACAGGTCCCATTGAACCTGGACGACGGTGGTAACGAGAACCGTGAGCCATTGGTCCACGTGATTGTCCGTGGCGTTTGATAACACCTTGGAAACCTTTACCTTTAGAAGTACCAGTTACGTCAACAACGTCTCCAGCTGCGAATATTTCAACTGTAATTTCAGCACCAACTTCCAAGCCTTCAACGTTTTTGAATTCACGAATGAAGCGCTTAGGAGCCGTGTTAGCTTTCGCTACATGTCCTTTAGCAGGTTTGTTGCTCAATACTTCGCGTTTGTCATCGAAACCAACTTGGATAGCGTTGTATCCGTCTGTTTCAACAGTTTTAACTTGAAGAACAACGTTTGGAGTTGCTTCAATAACTGTTACAGGGATCAATTCGCCAGCTTCAGTGAAGATTTGAGTCATTCCCACTTTTTTCCCTAAGATTCCTTTTGTCATGAGAAAATAGTTCCTTTTCTATATTTTTTGTTCAAAAAGTTTTTAACGAGCGTTTTTTATGCTCAAGGTATCAAGCTTTAGATTAAAGTTTGATTTCTACGTTTACACCACTTGGAAGATCCAATTTCATCAAAGCATCAACTGTTTTTTGAGTTGGGTTAACGATATCGATCAAACGTTTGTGTGTACGCATTTCAAATTGTTCGCGAGAGTCTTTATATTTGTGAGTCGCACGAATAATTGTGTATAGGCTACGTTCAGTTGGAAGTGGGATTGGACCCGCAACTTGTGCACCTGTACGAGTAGCTGATTCTACGATTTTTGCAGCCGCTGTGTCAAGCGTACGGTGTTCGTAAGCTTTCAAACGGATACGGATTTTTTTGTTTGCCATCTTTTTCTCCTTTTCGTCTATTTAAGATAATAGGCTAGCTCCACAAGAAAACCGACGCGGTGTTGCGTGGCAATGCAACCGAGCGTGTCGCAACCTCTTGCATCAAAGCTAAAGCTGTAATTTACAGCACCATAATAGAATAACACAAAGCCCCTACGATTGCAAGGGATTTGTTGCTGTTTTTTCGTTTTTTTACAATGAAACTGTTTTCCTATTTTTTCTTTTTAAAATTAGGGATTTTCTTCTATGATAAGTTAAGTCCTCTTGACATCAAATTTATCTTCTGATTGATCCACTAGAATGTCCGCCCTTGACTCAGTTTCTTTATAATATCGCAGATACTGCTCCCGTCTCATCTGATGAGTAGCCAATATAACGGATGCATCGCGATTTCTCACAGTCGTATCTCGAGCTAGGCGCCGCTTTAATTCGGTCTCTTCATCCGTGTAGAAACAGATTGTTCTGTCAAATAGTTCTTTAGGAAGAAAACCAACAGACATCCCTTCGACAATCAGAACCGGTTTCGTTCCAGACAAGACCTCACTAGCCTTCCAAGGCTCTTCAATTGTCAAGACATCCATACCTGCCTGCAATGCGTGAATATCTCTCTGCAAACTTGCCAGTTCATGAGCCACAGGTAAACAAGCGGTCACTTTTTGGTCTGGAGTCTCCTTTGGCACCACTAAATGACGATTTGAAGCAATGTAAGGATCGGTTTCCAATAAGTTTACCTTTGCAGAATCTAGGATTTGGTACAATTCCTGTGCAAAGGTTGATTTACCCGAAGCCCCATGACCGTATATACCTAGTGTCCTGACTTTTCCCGTTTCTATTTCTGAGACAAGCTGGTCTATTAAGTCTTTTCTCTTCATTCTCTCCTCACCTGTTCATAGCTTTCTTTTCCGTCATTAAGCTTGTCCCAAATCACTACTTGCCCACTTTTGAGGGATTTTTGCACATCGATAATTCGTTGATTGGACGAACCTCGAAACTGGAGCATGAGATTTCTCTTAGTTCGATCATACCGTCCATCGACAAGAATGTCAATCAGTGATAAAAGTTCCAATTTATCTGGGGTCTCCAGCATCATTTCTTCCCAAGTGTAGCCCGTCCAGGACCAGATGTCTTTGTCTGGCAATTCCTTTCGGATGCGTTTAACGAGCGTCAAGAGAATGCCCGTATTGAGAAAGGGCTCCCCTCCCAGCAAGGTCAAACCTTGAACATAGGGCTGAGCAAGATCTGCCATGATTTGTTCTTCTAGCTCTGCTGTATAGGGAATGCCAGCATTAAAAGACCAAGTGGCAACATTATAGCACCCCTCGCAGTGAAACATACAACCCGATACATAGAGAGAGTTGCGCACTCCTTCTCCATCTACAAAATTAAAGGCCTTGTAGTCAATGATACGCCCTTGACTGAGTTCCTCGCTTTTCCATTCTTGTGGTTTTGGATTATTCATTCGCTACCTCTATCCAATAACGCTCGACTCTATTACGAACATCCTCAATGAGACCTCCATTTGCTAGAATGACTGCTCTGCTAGCAGGATTATTCACACTACAGGTCACCAGAGCCTTCTTGATGTTCTTTTCCTTAGCAACTTTCAGGCCTTGTCTGAGGGCTTTTTTGGCATAACCTTTACCTCTTTCAGAAGGGCGGATGGAGTAGCCGATGTGTCCACCTACTTCTAGCAAATAGTCACTGAGGCGCAATCGGAGATTAAGAAATCCAAGTGCTTGACCTTTCTCGGAAAAAGCTACTAGCTGAATTGCTGGAACCCATCCTTCAGGCAGATTAATCCCCATTTCCTGATTCTGATTGTTTTCTAACCAGTCTTCATAAGAAAAATTCTCTGTATCCCAAAAACCACCGTCGTGAGGCGACTGATATTTTTCAAATTCCTCCATCATGTCTATAACAGCTGTCTTATCTGCTAATCTTGGTCTGCGTAGTTCCATCCTTACCTCCTACTAAGAGAAAAGCGAGAGCTAACTCTCACTTTTATTTTTTCTTATTCTTGTTTAAAAATTGTTCTCTGAGGCTGAGTAAACGTTCTTTTTTACCAGCTCCACCTTTAGAGTGTTTCTCGTGATAACGGGCCACTTGTGCGCGCCCCTTATCGTCTAATTGATATTTTCCCATTTCATTTCTTTCTAATTTGTTACTTGATGCCCAGCTATTTTAATCGTTGAGCCATTCATGTGTTTGACACGCGCAGCTATTTCCTTGTGACGACCGTTGACCATAGGTCTCGCTTGAGGATTACCTAAGTAGCCACAAGTTCGTTTGACCACATCTACAGTTTTAGGATCACTATTGCCACAGTTTGGACAAGCAAATCCTCTTTCAGTTGGTTCAAAATCCCCCTCAAAGTCACACTTGTAGCAATGGTCAATCGGAGTATTGGTCCCTAGATAGCCCACGCGGTCATAGGCATAGTCCCAGACAGCTTCCAAGGCTTTTGGATTTTGCTGGAGGACTGGATACTCACAATAATGGATGAAACCACCTGACGCACCTGCTTCTGGATAGACTTTCTCAAAGTCTAATTTTTCAAACGGGGTTGGATTTTTACGAACATCATAATGGAAAGAATTGGTGTAGTATTCCTTGTCTGTGATATCAGGAATAGAGCCAAACTTCTCTGTATCTAGTCGGCAGAAACGGTCTGTCAGACTTTCAGATGGTGTTGAATAAATTGAGAAATGGTAACCATATTGATCCGACCACTCTTCTACACGGCGTTTCATATCACGAATGATATCCAGCGTGAATTCCTTGGCGTCTGGATTGTGTTCCCAGCTATTTCCAAAGAAGACAGTTGCCACTTCGTATAAACCGATGTAGCCCAGCGAAACGGTTGCGCGACGATTCTTAAAGAGCTGGTCAACACTTTCTTCTTTACCCAGACGATGGCCAAAAGCACCGTACTGATAAAGGATAGGAGCATTTGCTGGTGTCGCCTCTTTAGTACGTTCGACACGATAAACCAGAGCATCTTCTGCGATATTCATACGCTCGTTGAAGATTTCCCAGAACTTATTCATGTCTCCTTCAGACTCAAGAGCAATACGAGGTAGGTTAACTGTCACAACACCTAGGTTCATACGACCTGAATTGACTTCTACACCATTTTCATCCTTCCATCCTTGGAGGAAAGAACGACAACCCATAGGAACCTTGAAAGAACCTGTCAAGTCAACAATCTTATCATAGGACAAAACATCTGGGTACATCCGCTTGGTTGCACACTCGAGAGCCAACTGTTTGATGTCATAGTTTGGAGTCCCTTCTTCCAAGTTAAGGTCTCTTTTCAGAGTAAAAATCAGTTTAGGGAAGATAGCCGTACGATGTTCTGAACCAAGACCCTTGATACGAATGTTCAAGATAGCTTTTTGAATTTCCCGCTCAAAACGATTGGTTCCCAGGCCAAAACCTAGCGAAGTGAAAGGTGTTTGCCCATTTGAAGTGAAGAGGGTGTTGATTTCATACTCAAGAGATTGCATGGCATCATAGATGTCTTTTTGCGTTTTCTTCCAGGCATAATCTTCCCGCTTTTCAGGCAAGACCCATTCTTCTGCATCCTTGAGATGTTTTTGGTAATTCTTCTCTGCATAAGGCGCCAAAACTTCATCAATACGGTCAGCTGAACAGCCACCGTACTGGCTAGAAGCAACATTGGCGATAATTTGGGAAATCTGAGCTGTCGCAGTCTGGATAGACTTGGGACTTTCTACCTCTGCATTTCCAATCTTAAAACCATTTTCCAACATACCCTTGAAATCAATCAAACAGCAGTTGGTCATAGGTGTATAGGGACTGTAGTCCAAATCATGATAGTGGATATCCCCCTTTTGGTGGGCATTGGCTACGTGCTTAGGAAGCATTTGCAGTCCGATTGATTTCCCAACAATCCCTGCTGTCAAATCACGCTGGGTATTAAAGACATCGCTGTCTTTATTAGCATTTTCATTGACAACTGCCTGGTCTTTGTTGAGAAGCTTATGGATACTAAAGTTGATATCCGTCGCTTTTGAGCGCTCAAAATCCCTCTGTGTCCGATAAGTAATATACTCCTCAGCTAGGGCATATTCTTTTGCTTCAAGGAGTTCATGTTCTACGATATTTTGAATTTCGTAAATCTTAACCCCCTGTGGAAAGCGACTATGAATTTCTGTGACAATTCGCTCGGTCAGAGCATTGAGGCGCTTTTCAACCAAGGGTGTCACATCCATAACCTTGTCAGCCGCCTTGTGGAGAGCTTTGTCAATCTTGTCCACATCAAATACAACACGTCTCCCATCTCGTTTCTCGACGAAGAGAGTTGGCAAAATTGTAATTTTTTCTTCTAGTGCAATCATATGCATGCTCTTTTCTAAAATGTTCTTTCTAAAAAGTATTATACCACTCTAAAAAGAAAAATCAATATCTTGTGTTAAAAATCCTAAAATTTTTAAAAATACACAAGATATTGATTTAGTTATTTGATTTTATAGACTTTGAATTCTGAGTAATCAGTCTTTACTAGTTGGTAATTTTCTTTCAAGATTGTTTCCACTTCAGACCAGACTGCTACCTTATCATTCACCACAATCACCTTGGGTTGTTTTTCTTTCAAGTCATTGAGTAGCTTATTCCGGTTTTCCTCAGTTGCTGTATAGTGCATCGGGGACAAAATAGCCGATGGCGACAAGCGCTCACTCTTACGATAAAGAGTTGCAGTATCATCCCATGCATAGATAGCATCTTCCGTACTTGTCTCCTCTTTCACCAAATCAGCAAGACGCTCACGTTCTTGATAAGGTACTGGATAAAGGACAAACCTCATCAAAAAAGGAACAGCCAAAAGATATAACAAAGTTAAAATCGGTAAGTAAAGATTCCCCTTAGTATAGCGATGCCAGAGACTAACAGGCTCTTCTCTGCGTCTTCTTCTAACGCTACGACCACTCTGTTGCCCCTTGATATTGGATACTAAAAGCAGAAGAAAGACAGGGAAAATGAGCATCAAACGGGATGCATGTAGAGGATCCTGTGTAAAGAAAATCACTACCAAACCTAAAATTAGGAACAAACTCGCAGGCACTGAGATGACATATAGTTTAGAGGATTTAGATTGAAAGAGACCTAAAAAGACAAAAACCAAAACTCCCATGCCAAGAGCCAACAACCCATAAAACAAAACATTTTCTATCAATGCCGAAACAGAAACCAAACGAATGGAATGAATTGGATACAAAATTCCACTAATCGCATCCTCAAAACTTCCTGTTGCAACACTATAGTAGGCAGTTGGATAAAAGACCAGTGAGAAACCTAAAGCCACTGCAAGAAACTGATAAAATCCATGTGCAAAACGTCTATGCCCAAGGTTAAAGACCAACAAGCCTAAACTCACTACAGCAATAAACAGGAGCGAGGCCAAGGGAGCAAAGAAAAATCCTCCTGCCAAAGCTAACCCAATCCGTACAAATCCCTTATCATGGCTTGGATTACTTAGGTAAGCCGCAACTAAACTAAAGGCCGCGAATAAGAAAGGAAGCGCTAAAAGAGTCGCATATCCTCCACCAAAAGCAAGACCTGTAACCAGCATGTAAAAAATAGTCACCAGTTGTCCAGCTTGGTCTCCTTGCTCTGTCAAGGTATCCGCCGATTTAAAGAGGAAAAATCCTCCTGCTACCAAGGCTAACCACTCAAAAATGGCAAAGAAAAATCCGCCCTGAGTCACGTAAGTCAGCAAATAATAAAGCAAACCTTGACTTCCATAATAGTCGCTGTAAATCTTCCCTGTCTGATGAAGGGCCCAACCTGCATAAAAATCCTGCACTTCCTGTGCACTCATTAAATCGAGTAATAGCGGTACTCCTAGAGTTATCCCTGTTACAAGCGTACTCCATAGTAAGATTTTTACCAAAGGAAGACGACTTGATTCACGATGATGCGATTCTTGTTCGATTTGGTATTCTAGAGGTTCACTATTCTCCTGATGAACTTCTTCTACTCTACCATACACACTCATATCGTTTCTCCTATTCAATTTATCTGTCTTAGTATATCAAAAAGTCCTAGGATTGTCAGCTTGCGATGGGTGTTTGAGTGATTTTTTGCATAGTTTCACAAAGGTTTCAATTTCCCGAAATCGGTGTAAATGTGTCTGTTTAAATGTCGTGATATAGTTTAATTCGTTCTGAGTCAGCATCTTCCCTCCTACATCTTCTTATTCGTAAAAGACAAGAAAAAGAGGACTGGTTTGTATCCTCAGTCCTAGATTTCTTATAAGATAGGGGCGAATAACTGGGCAATTTCCTTAATCAATTTTTGATACCAGCTATTTTTTATCGTATGAGGGAAAATTTCTTGCGATACCGAAAAAATCTCTTGAAAATCTTTTTGAATCTCAGTGATTGATTCTGTTTTATATAGCAAGACTGCATTTTCATAGTGGTGAAGCAAACTTCTATAATCTAAGTTAATGGTTCCAACTGCAGCAAAGTCCTTATCCACTAAGATTTGTTTACTGTGGATAAAGCCTGGACTATACTCAAAAATCCTTACTCCTGCTGACAACAAATCCGGATAGGCCCCTCTTGTGATGAGTTGGATTAATTTTTTATCCGGAATGAAAGGGGTCACAATGCGGACATCAACACCCCTCATGGCCGCATTTTTAATACTCTCTGTTAAGTCATAGTCAATAATCAAATAGGGCGTTGTGATATAGACTGAATCAGTGGCCTGATTAATCAAACTTTGATAGACTTTTTTCCCTACCTGGGTACGGAAGATGGGCTTGGGTCCACTACCGTAAGGAATGCAGAGCCCTTGGCCAGAACAAGGCTGATTTTCCAAGTGATACTGGTCAAAATCGCTGATTTCCCCACGATTGATGTACCAAGTCATCAAAAAGAGACGGGTGAGAGCCTTGACACCAGGTCCATCTAAGCGAATCCCACTGTCCTTCCAATAACCAAAGCGTTCTACATGATTGATGTACTCATCAGCTAAGTTAATGCCTCCTGTATAGGCTACCTGACCATCTATGACAAGGATTTTACGATGGTCCCGATTGTTGTAAGCCACCGTCAAACGAGGAATCACCTTATTAAACTTATGGGCTTCAATTCCTCGACTACGAAGTTGAATAGTATAATCTCCAGGTAAAGTTGCCATACAGCCGATATCATCATAGAGCATCTTGACCTCTACACCCTGAGCTGCCTTGTGCTCTAGTATGTCTAGTATGCTATTCCACATCAGACCTTCTTCGACAATATAATACTCTAGAAAGATAAACTTTTCAGCTTTCTTGAGGTCTTCCAACATATATTGCCACATGCTTTCACCCGAAGAAAAGAATTGTGAGTCTGTTCGATCATAGACATCGGCGTTACTATCCATACTTAACAAAGATTTGATAACTCCGTAAGCCGCCTTATCCTCTTCCTTCAATTTCTGGCGGAGAGCTTTACTATTATCCTCCCGAAAATGCATAGAACCAAGTTTGTCCAACTGCTTGATTTCTTTTTTGGATAATCGTCTTTCACCAAACATCAGATAGAGCAAGGGGCCAATGACAGGAACAAAAGTCACCACTAACCACATCACTTTACTATCAGGTGTCATTGAACGATTGACAATTGCGACAATAGTCGCCATACTCATAAAAATTAAGACAATTACCCAAAGAATAGGGGCCATACGCCCTAAATAAAGAAAGAGACCAAAAACAAGACAAAGCTCAAGTAACATAATCGAAAGACTAAAGCCATACTTGGACATCAATAATTGAAATTTTCTATATTTCATATCCCCTCCTTGATAGTTTGAATGCTAAAAACAGGTAATTGATACTAGTATAACTCAGGTATTCGACAGAAGGCAAGTATTTATGATTATTTTTCTGAGCAATCATAAAAGAGACCGAAAAATCCAGTCTCCTTCTAGTCTATTTTGATAAAACGATGCGATCAGACGCCTCTCTATCCATATCGTCGATAATCATCTGACTTCCATTGATTGCATAAATCTTGACATCATCCCCAATAATCATGCGTTGATTAGAGGCATCAAAGCTAACCTGCTTGATTTCTTGTTCCCCATCAGTTTCTACCTGTATCCAGGTGCCAGTTGTACCAGTCACTACCAAAGTGATACGGTCTCTTTCGTCCTGACCAGTATAAGTTCCATCAATATTAGTTGGTTGAGCCTCAGGCGTATTTTGTGAAGAACTTGTCGCTGCCTGGTTTGTATTTTCTGTGGAAGATGAAGCAACAGGTTGTGATTGCGGTTGAGCTGCTGGTTGTTGAACCTGTTGAACTCTTTGTGAACATGCTACTAAGAGACTAAGACTTGCTAGAGAGGTCAATTTATCTGCTCATGCTCCTGTAGGTGACTCCGTACTTCTGAGATAAAATAGAGAGACCCAGTAATGAACAACAAGTCCTGCGCGTCTGCCCTTGCTTCAAAACTGCTGATAAGTTCTCGGTAAGAAGGAATCACATCGTAACCTATTACATCTGTCTCCTCCAGAGCCCCTTGATAGTCAAAGCCGGTCACCTTTAGTTCCACCTGAGGCAAATTTTCAGTCAGATAAGCCAACATTCCCTGATAATCCTTGCGTTTCAAGGCTCCAAATAGGATTTGAGGTCGATAGCCTTCCTGCTCTTTTTCTTTGATAAATTCAACCAAGCGAGTCAAGGCAGGGAGGTTATGGGCACCATCCAAGTAAATCTGCGGGCGAATACGCTCCAAACGACCAGCCCAATGGGTCTTCTCCAAAGCATGTCTTACAACCTGTTCATCAACAGCTTCCCTTCCTTCTCTCATAAAGAGAAGAAATGCTTGTAGCGCCAAGGCAGCATTTTCCTGCTGATAGGCCCCTTCTAATCCTATTTTCAGCTGGGAAAGAGTACCTAAAGAACTTGAAAAATCACCATTCATCATTGAAAAATTCTGGCCTGCCTGATAAAGGGCAACAGCTAAAGATTCGGCTTTTTTCTGACAGACAAGCCTAGCTTCTGGAGCCAGCTTAGCAATCACTGCCTTCTTACCAGCCTTGAAAATACCGGCTTTCTGCTCTGCGATTGCTTCTAGACTATCACCCAAGGTCTCCTGATGGTCGAGCCCGATAGAGGTGATAACAGCAATCTCTCCAGTTACCACATTGGTCGTGTCAAGTAAGCCACCAATTCCCACTTCTAATAAAACCAAATCCACCTCTTGTTCCCTAAAATAAAGAAAAGCAATCAAGGTCAGCAATTCAAAAAAAGACAACTGATCATGGGTTTGTAGAAGCGTCTTTTCCATCTCCTTGACCTGCTCAGCTAAACGGATAAAGTCTATATCGGCTATTGGTTGCCCATTAATGCAGATTCGATCATTGATAGAGACGATATGAGGAGAGGTAAAGGTCGCAACTTTTTTTCCATGCCCCATGAATAACTCCCTCATGAAAGCAATGGTAGATCCTTTCCCATTAGTCCCCGTCACATGGATAATGGGATAAGATTTCTCCGGATTTCCTAATAAATCCACCGCTTGTTGCATTCGGCTCAAACCTGATCTAAAATTCAAACCAATCCGACTATGAAGCCATTCTTCTACTTCAAACATATACATCTCCTTAATTACAGGTTCAATCAACTGCTTCAATAAAGTCTCATAACTAACAAAAACGAGGCCAGGATTTTCGTCCCGACCTCTTACCTGGTTAGCTAATAACTAGCTACTATGAATATTAACGTGGGCTAAAAACGTCCCCCGGACTTACCAGTTCTCTCTTATTTTAAGGAACTGGGGTAAAAATGTTCACTGAACATTTTTACTCCTCCATAAAACTATTGAAGACTTCTTCAATCATGTTCCATTCGTCTTCTGAGTCTTCTGGGATTGGTTGCAATTCGCCTTCTGTTCCATCTTCGTTTTCGATGAATGAGTAAGCTTGGATTTCAACTTGTCCGTCTTCGTCTTCTTCTGCGTTAACTGGTACTAGAAGAACATAGTTTTTACCAAATTCTTCTTTTCCGTCAATCGTCAAAAGGATTTCAAACAAGGTTTCATTTCCTTGCTCATCTACTAGTGTGATTAGTTCACGTTCTTCGTGGTCGTGGTTATGATCGTGTGACATAGCCTCTCCTTTATATTAAAATTTTCTATCTAAATAATTTTGTAAAATCAGCTGAGCTGCTAACTTATCAATGACTTTCTTGCGCTTATTGCGACTGATATCTGCTTGTTCAATCAACATGCGCTCAGCAGCCACTGTTGTCAAGCGTTCATCCTGATAGTCTACTGGTAAACCAAAAAGCTCTTCTAGCTTTGCTCCGTATGCTTGACTAGCTTCCACGCGCGGTCCGCTTGTATTGTTCATGTTTTTAGGCAAGCCCACTACAAATCGTTCCACCTTATAAGTATCAACCAACTCTTTAACGCGGTCAAAACCAAATTGGCCTTGCTCCTCATTGATTTGGATGATTTCAAGCCCTTGAGCTGTAAAACCGAGCGGATCGCTAATAGCCACCCCTACCGTTTTTGAACCGACGTCCAATCCCATAATTCTCATAGGTTACAGATCGACTCCTTGTCCTTTTAGGTAGTAGCGAACCAACTCCTCAACGATTTCATCACGCTCATACTTACGGATTTGATTTCGTGCATTATTATAACGAGGAACGTAGGCAGGGTCTCCACTCAATACGTAGCCTACGATTTGGTTAATTGGGTTGTAGCCCTTATCGTTCAACGAAGCATAGACATCAGTCAAAGTTTCGCTAATTTCTTTTTTATTGGAATCGTCCAATTTAAAACGTACTGTTTCTTCAGTAAATCCCATTCTAACACCCTCTTTCCTTAGAATAGTACCATTATAGCATAATTCCTTACGTTCTACAATTCAGGCAGTCTATTTATTTGGATTTTCTATTGTTCTGTCGCACCATTTGCCAATCGGTCTGAAATATATTTGCTTGGTTCATTCTTCAAGAGATTTTCTAAACCAATGTTCTTCAAATATTCTAACTGAGAAGCCTTCTTGACATCCAAAACTTGAAAATCAAAACTAGTCGTTGTTTGAAGTTCTGTTGCACTCAATAGTTTAGTTTCAAGCTTAAATCCTGCCAATTTACGAGCTTCTATGATGGACTCATCCTTCTCCTCCGCCTCGAGAAGAGCTTTTTGAGTTTCTTCCACACCATGTTGGTCAATATAGGTCTTCAACTCATCTGAGACTGGACGCTTTTGTTGAATGGTTAGGTTCAAAAAAGTCTTGTCTTTATAAGTAATGGTTTGGGTTTGCTGGCTACCATCATCTGATTTCGGCAAAACCAAAGTCTTGGTCACAACTGTATTCTTCTCGGCATTTTCAATAACTGGCAATGCCGACTGAAGCGTATCCTTTTCTGTTTTTGTAGCTGGTCCAGTTTCTTTTTTCTGTCCACAACCAACCAGGACAAAAAGGAAAGCTAGACTAACAAGAACAATTTTTTTCATTTCTCTCTTCTTTCTTTTTCAGATTAAAACAGAACAAGACTGAGAATTGCTCCCAGCCTTGATGTTTATAGAGCTGCACGCAAACGTGCTTCTGCATTTTCTACATTACGGACAGAGCGTGGTAGGAAGGCACGAATATCGTCTTCCTTATAGCCAACTTGCAGGCGTTTTTCATCTACAAGGATTGGGCTCTTTAAAATTCTCGGTGTTTCCATAATCAGATTGAGGACTTCGTTGACACTCAAATCTTCAATATCCACTCCAAGGGCTTTGGCATAGCGATTTTTAGATGAGACGATGCTGGCTATTCCGTTATCTGTTTTTGTCAGAATATCCAATAATTCTTCTCTCGTAATTCCTTCTTTACCAAGATTTTGTTCTTTATAACTTAACTGGTGGGCATTGAGCCAGGTTTTTGCTTTTTTACAGCTAGTACAACTTGAGACTGTATAAATTTTAATCATGTACCTACCCCTTTCGCTACATGTTACTATCAGTTTAGTCTATTATACCATAAAAAACATCCGACTTGCGACCTATTTTAAAATTTTTTTGACTTTTTCCGTCATTTTCGTACTTTTTTCTTGACAAATAACTAAATGACTATCAACTCTTTTGGAGCTAGGGTCAACAATTCACAACCTGTCTCTGTAATCAGAATATCATCCTCGATACGAACGCCATATTTGCCTTCGATGTAGATACCTGGCTCATCGGTCAAGGCCATACCTGCCTTAATAGTTTCTGTAGAAGTCTGGCTAAAGTAAGGTTCTTCATGAATATCCAGTCCAATACCGTGTCCGATACCGTGGGTAAAGTAGTCGCCATAACCTGCTTCGATAATAATATCACGAGGAATTTTGTCAAAGTCACGGAAACCTAAGCCAGCCCTAGCTTGGTCAATCAGAGCTTGGTTAGCCTTCAAAACTGTGTTGTAGATTTCTGCTTGCTCGTCGCTAACATACCCCAAGTAGATAGTCCGTGTCATATCGCTGACATAGTGGTCATAAAGACATCCGAAATCCATGGTAATGGCTTCTCCTAGCTCCACTGGTTTGTGCATAGGATGGGCATGGGGTTTAGAAGAGTTGATACCGCTAGCTAGAATAGTGTCAAAAGACAAGCCAGATGCTCCCAACTCACGCATGCGGAAGTCAAGGAAGTTGGCAATCTCAATTTCAGTCTTTCCTGGCTTAATAAAGTCAAGCGCATCGCGGAAAGCTTGGTCTGAGATAGAACAAGCCTTGCGAATAGCTGCAATCTCCGCCTCATCCTTAATCATTCGAAGACCTTCAACAAACTGAGTTTGTGGAAGCAAGTCAATTCCTTCAAAGGCTGCCTGCATACGGTGATAATAAGAGACCGAAATCTCGTCCTCAAAACCAATTCGAGACAAGCCCATATCCTTAACAATACCCGCAATGACAGCCAATTCATCGCGGTCAGCCACAATCTCAAAACCACTGGTTTCTTGCTTGGCTGCAATGATA
Organism: Streptococcus pseudopneumoniae; assembly: GCF_001074825.1. GTDB lineage: Bacteria > Bacillota > Bacilli > Lactobacillales > Streptococcaceae > Streptococcus > Streptococcus pseudopneumoniae_C. The sequence continues at coordinate 11,412 of NZ_JUPG01000155.1, read as the reverse complement.
TAGCGAGAATCTGTCACCAAGACCTGACGGTCACGGCTGATAAAGACTGTTCCGTTTGAACCCCAAAAACCAGTCAAGTAGTAAACATTTTTAAGGTTATTGATAATGATGCCATCTAGTTCTTTTTCTTGCATTTTAGTGAGAAATGCTTGTACACGTTTATTCATGATGTAACTTTCCTTTCAAATACTGTCCTGTGTAGCTGGCTTCGTTTGCAGCTACTTCTTCTGGAGTTCCCGTTGCGATGATGGTTCCACCACCGACACCGCCCTCGGGACCCAGGTCGATAATATGGTCTGCTGTCTTAATGACATCCAGATTGTGCTCAATGACAAGGACTGTATTGCCATCGTCAACAAAGCGAGCTAAGACTTTAAGCAAGCGAGCGATATCCTCGGTATGTAGCCCTGTCGTCGGCTCATCGAGAATGTAGAAAGATTTTCCTGTCGAGCGTTTGTGGAGTTCGCTAGCCAGCTTCATACGCTGGGCTTCTCCCCCAGAAAGAGTAGTAGCTGGTTGCCCTAGCGTTACATAACCCAGCCCCACATCCTTGATGGTCTGAAGTTTGCGTTGAATTTTAGGAATATGTTGGAAAAATTCTACCGCATCGTTGACCGTCATATCCAAGACCTGCGAGATATTTTTTTCCTTGTAGTGAACTTCTAGGGTTTCACTGTTGTAGCGGGTCCCGTGGCAGACTTCACAAGCAACATAAACGTCTGGCAAGAAGTGCATCTCAATCTTAATGATCCCGTCACCTGAGCAGGCTTCGCAACGACCTCCCTTGACGTTGAAACTGAAACGACCCTTCTTGTAGCCTCGAATCTTGGCCTCGTTTGTCTGGGCAAAAAGGTCACGTATATCGTCAAAAACTCCTGTATAGGTAGCAGGGTTAGACCTCGGCGTTCGTCCGATTGGGCTCTGGTCAATATCAATCAAGCGGTCTACATGCTCGATCCCTGTGATGGTCTTGAATTTACCAGGCTTGTCTGAATTGCGGTTGAGCTTCTGAGCAATAGCTTTTTTGAGGATGCTATTGATTAGGGTAGATTTCCCTGAACCCGATACCCCTGTCACCGCGATGAATTTTCCTAATGGGAAACGAGCGGTAACATTTTGCAAGTTATTCTCACGAGCTCCTATCACTTCGATAAAGCGACCATTTCCCACACGACGCTCTTCTGGTACTGGAATAGCACGTTTACCTGATAAGTACTGGCCTGTGATAGACTTACTGTTGCGAGCCACCTGTTTGGGAGTTCCTGCAGCAACAATCTCCCCACCAAAAACACCGGCACCGGGACCAACGTCAATCAGGTAATCCGCCTCACGCATGGTATCTTCGTCGTGTTCCACCACGATGAGAGTATTGCCCAAATCACGCATCTTTTTCAAACTGGCAATCAGACGGTCATTATCCCTCTGGTGGAGCCCGATCGACGGCTCGTCTAGGATATAAAGGACGCCTGATAGGTTAGATCCAATCTGGGTTGCCAAACGAATACGCTGACTCTCACCACCCGAAAGGGTTCCTGCCGAACGAGACAGGGTTAGATAGTTAAGACCCACGTTATTAAGGAAGGTCAAACGGTCCTTGATTTCCTTGAGAATAGGCCGAGCAATGATGGTTTCATTTTCAGATAGGGTCAGCTGGCTCACCAAGTCCAAGTTATCTGCGATAGACAAGTCTGAAATTTCTCCGATATGTGGCCCTTGCTCACCACCCACACGGACAGACAAGGCCTGGTCATTGAGACGATAGCCGTGACAGGTTCCGCAGGTTAGCTCATTCATGTAGAGACGCATCTGGGTGCGCGTGTAGTCACTATTAGTTTCATGGTAGCGACGTTTGATATTATTGACAACTCCTTCAAATGGAATGTCAATATCGCGCACACCACCAAATTCATTCTCATAGTGGAAATGAAATTCCTTGCCATCTGAGCCGTAGAGAATCAAGTTCTTATCTTCTTCTGACAAATCCTCAAAAGGCTTATTCATATCTACTCCAAAGGCTGCCATGGCCTGCTCTAGCATGTTTGGATAGTAGTTGGATGAGATAGGATTCCAAGGTGCCAAGGCTCCCTCGCGTAGCGTTTTGCTAGCATCTGGCACTACCAAATCAGTATCCACCTCTAGCTTAATACCCAAACCATCACACTCACTACATGAACCAAAAGGAGCATTGAAGGAGAAGAGACGAGGCTCTAACTCTGGGACAGTAAAACCACAAACTGGGCAGGCATAATGCTCAGAGAAGAGCAACTCCGAATCGTCCATGGTGTCGATAATGACATAACCTTCAGCAATACGAAGGGCTGCCTCAATGGAATCAAAAAGACGGCTACGAATACCCTCCTTAATGACAATACGATCAACTACGACATCAATATTGTGTTGCTTACTCTTAGACAACTCTGGTACTTCGGTTACATCATAGACTTCCCCATCCACACGAACACGAACATAGCCGTCTTTCTGAACCTTTTCAATGACGCTCTTGTGTTGGCCTTTTTTCTTACGGATAACTGGTGCTAAAATTTGCAGGCGTTGGCGTTCTGGTAACTCCAAAACCTTATCCACAATTTGCTCCACAGAAGAAGCCTTGATAGCTCCATGCCCGTTGATACAGTAAGGCGTCCCCACGCGCGCGTAGAGGAGACGCAGATAGTCATTGATTTCAGTCGTGGTTCCCACGGTCGAACGAGGGTTTTTGCTAGTCGTTTTTTGGTCGATGGAAATAGCAGGGCTGAGACCATCAATAGCATCCACATCAGGCTTCTCCATATTTCCCAAGAATTGACGAGCGTAGGCTGACAAACTCTCCACATAGCGACGTTGTCCCTCCGCATAGAGGGTGTCAAAGGCCAAACTGGATTTCCCTGAACCTGACAAGCCTGTCACAACAACCAGCTTGTCTCGCGGAATCTCCACATCAATATTTTTTAAATTATGGGCACGCGCCCCATGAATAACAATTTTATCTTGCATCTTTGTTCTTTCTAGTCCATTATTGCTTACCATTATACCAAAAAAAGTGAGATTCTATTACCCAAAAGGCCGATTTTGTAGTATAATCAAGAACTGCTTGTTTTATGTTTCTTTAGAGCTTCCTAACCCTTATATCACGCGCTTTTTAATAAAAATTACTAACATTACTATTTACTACTTGCTCCCCTAAAGTACGCAAAAAGGGGAGCAAAAAAGCCCTCGAAAGGGCTAGGATTTGATGAGTTCAGCAGGCAAGAAACTAGCACGGTCAAACGTGCTTTTTTTATTGCTAGTTGCTGATAGGTATATTATACCATGAAGCGCGTGGTTTATAAGATTATGACCTCACAAAAGCCCCCAGATTCGTTTCTGAGAGCTTCTAGTTTATCCATGGTGTTTTAGTTGTCCAGTACGAAACCAAGTGAAATAGGGGCGAATATGAAGCCTACGCCTATATTTGCCAACATTTACGCTTCTAATTCTTGTAGTAAGGTTAAATCTAAACCATCAAGGTCAACATCTATTTCAAAATCCATGTTTAAATCTATCTCCATACCCTCTAATTGGATATTCTCCAAATCAATCAAAAAATCTTCAATCATGTCATTCCCCCCCTCACTTAAATCTCAACATTTCTCAACAAAACACCACAAACGCCTACTTATATGCTTCTAGCTCTCCGTTCTGGTGGCTTCTCGCAAAGTTTAAGACGGCTATCTGTTTGTATCGGTGGTAGCTAGTGGAGCTAGTACCTGCCATCTCTACGCATTCACTCATTGTTTTCTTCCTCATGTAGCAATAATGGATAATAAAGTATTTTCTGGCTCGTTTGTTCTCTATACTGTTGATGTCTTGGGCGAATATCTCCAATCCCTCACGGATTGCTTTTTCATGCTCACCGCTCAAATTCCACTGATCAGGTAAGACAAGTTCCCAAGCCTCTTCATCTATTGTAACTTGGTTTTCACTCCCTGCCATCCTCTGGAATCTCAGAAAGTAAGTCAGCCCTGTGCTGGCTTTTTTTTGCATTTTCTCGGCGTTCGCTCGGAGTTCAACACACATAACCCTGCCATTTGTCAGGCATATTTACTGCCACTACCTAACCAAAATCTCACCTTTTCTAACCCTCGGTAAACCTCTCTACCTTGTGGTTATATCACTAGAAAAAAAGCCCTGTACCTTTGTAAAACCTTAGTATTTTAAAATACACAACCTTATACTAATCTTATACTTTTTATATATGCTACCTAACCAAAACCTTACCATTTTTTGGAACGCTTACCGCACCATTTTTTTGGAACGCTCTACTTACTTAAATCCTTGATATATCTAGCTTTTTTAACATTCAAACCGTCTAATATGTAGTATTTGTTCGTTTTGTAAATTGCACACTACTTCATATTGTCTCACAATCTCGAACCATTCAGCCAAAATCTATCCCCTTTTTCAATATACTTCAAAAACTTCTTATAGTGCTTATGATACCTGTCACGTTTCATATACCTTGGTCTTTCAGGGAAACCATCAAACATATATCCACCACGTCTAGGACTCCACCCTGGTTCTACCTTTCTGGCTTCTTTTAGTGCAAGCTCCCAGTAGTATTGGCAATCTGTTTTACTACGGTTCAGGGTGTGCTTGTGGATATCTAGACAAGTACCGCAACTAAAATACAAATACCGTTTATAAAGCAATCTGCACCGTCTCCCACAATCAGGGCAAAGAAAGAAATATCGATTACCTCCCTTAGTTCCTGCCATTCTGTCTAATTCAAATGACTCTCCACCAAAATCAATCATTAAATTATCCAAATCAATCTCTAAACGTTGACCGTCCAACTCAGCTATACCCTTAGTTATTCCTCTCAGCTTCATTGGTTTAGTGATTGTTTCTATTGCTAACCGCTTCATTATTTCCCCCTATATGGAAAAACCCAAAACTATTGACTTGTTAACAAAAAGGGGATTGCTCCCCTGTGTTCTACTTCAAATGCTCTGTATAACCAGCAAGTCCTTTATATTCGCCCTCTACGTCCAACTTTTGGAGTAGGCTAATACTTTCATCGCCTAGCTTTTCCAACGTACCAAAAGCAGTCATAGAGTCCATAGGGATAGGCGTATCAGAAAGCAAGCGATCAGCATAGTCTAATAGTTCCAGCTCGTAGTCTGTTACTTTCTCCAGCAAACTTTCAAAGTCCTCTGACTCTTTGAGTTGAAGCACGCGCTCCCGTTTATAACGTTCCTCAAATGCTTCAGCCTCTTCTGGTTGTTTATGGTAGTCTTTAAAGCTATCACAAATACGCTTGAAAGTCTTGTTTAGCTTGTGATCTTCCACATACTCAGCGACAAGCGTTCCCTTATCCTTGTAGGTCAATGAGATTACAGGCTGGCAATATGTTCCAGTCATATATCCCAGTAGCGCGTGACCTGCTACTTGAGCGGTCGCCTGATCACAAAAATAGTAAGTGAAAGTGAATGTTTTTGCTTTATCTGAAAATGTTTTTAATGTCATGTTGTTTTTCCTCTTTCTGTTTTAAGGGTGTCACTAGTAGTTACACCATTGCAAGGGGGTCGGTACTATCTACCCCATTTTGTTATCTGTATAATACTAGCAAACCAGCAATCGCACCCATACCATCACTATCTCCTACGGTTGCGGTTGAATGTTTTACATCAATTACCTGCACGGTCGCCATAAAATCATTTACTTCCTGTTCAAAATTTTCTAGTGATTGTTGCCATTTGTAATAAAAAAATAGTTTAATTTTCATGTTTTTTACTCCTTTTGTACTTAATTGATTTTTCTGTCCCCTTTTTTATACGCTTCTTACAAATTTTATACACTTGTTTTTAAAAGTGTATAAAAAATAAAGTCAGTAATGCCAAGGGTTTTGCTATTGTTTTATACACTTTATACGCTTTATACATTAAAATAAAAACATATATAGGGATAATAGGGACCCCATTTTTAAAACATAATATAAGGAAATTTTTTTATTTCCGTGTTTTTCGTATAAAGTGTATAAAACCCTTGATATGACAACGTTTTTAAGTGTATAAAATTTTTGCCCTACTGTGTAAAGTGTATAAAATTCTTATTTTCTTTTCCTTCTCTTTTTGTACTCTGGCCAATGGTTGTAATACCCGCGTTCATTCTTTGGCTTTTTCTGCTTTTCGGGTGTTGCCCTACCATTAGCATAGGCTACGCTTGCAAACGGCGGTAGGTCTTCTTTAGGATAAAAACCTTTATGGATCTGTTGCCCTGCAGGGATAACCTTCTGGCCAACTGCGAAACCTTCTGGCAGGTTGCTTTTGATTTCTCGATGTAAGCCCATTTCTGACCTGTTTTCTTTAATACCATAGTATTCTAGGAAACCTTTCCAAACGTGATAGACAAAACTATTAGGAATAAACTCACTTGTCAATTCATCAGTAAAAAACTTAGAAACAAAATCAATAACGGGGTTCATGTCCTTATGGTGTTCTTCAAGTATTTCAATAGACTTCGTAGGGTTAATGTCAGCGATTGGTGTTTCAATAGCCAACTTAACCAGGTACTCCAGCACTTCTTTGCGGTTAATGTAATCGTCTTTGATAGCCTTGTTAGGATTACCTTTGAATATTTTGGTAAAAGGTAAAATTCTAAATCGCCTATCAATAGCTGATTTATCCCCGTTCATTCTTGGTAAACCATTAGAAGATTGTACTACCGTCATATTAAGGCGTATGCTATAAGGGCGTTTCCCTTTGTCCTCTATGGTCATTATGTCGCCTGTTGCTAAGCTAAACATATCTGAAGTGTCTCTAATTACTGCGTCCTTTTGTACATCATCACCGATTACAAGCGACTTTCCCAATAATATAGACGTTGAAAATTGACTTTTTGTTAAACCAGTGATCTTCAAACTTGCCACATTTTCCATACCAACTAGGTTTATAAGTAACTGCTGAAAAGTTCCTTTTCCTGTTCCACCTTCACCGAAAAGCCAAAAGATTTTTTGCAAAGACTGCCCTGTGACGCTTGCTTTTATAATCTGGATAGCAAGGTTATAAAGCTCCTTGTCACCGTCAAACAACTCTAAAAGCCAAGCTGTCGGCTTCCAGCCGTTAATTATAGGCTCTTCTGCTCCAGGGCTATAACCTGTTTTTATCTTTCTTGTTGCTGTAATCTCTGGTGTCGTTTCTTCAAAAATGCCTGTCTTAGCATTGTATAGCTGTTTCCCAATTACAGTATAATTGCCTTGGATTTCCCTCATTTGGCTCTGTCTAGCTATTTTATAAAGCGTGTCAAATGCCTGTTTTTCCGTTGCGTTTGGATAAATGACAGAAATAAGATCTTGCAAAAATTCATTATCCTCTAACCAGATACCAAAATCAGGATTATAGAAATATAATGGGGCTTTTTGCCCTTGTGCCTCTGGCTTAATTCTAATAAATCGGACGTACTTTTTTAACATAATAGCAACTCCCAGCGGATTAGTTGGTAAGGCCTTACTGCTCTTTTCCTCGCCTTTCTGCTGGGCTAGTTCTTCATGCTGGGCCTCGGTCAACCTGCCTGCCTTTACATTTTCAAGGTGTTTGCTGTCTGCCATAACTTCTTCATAAGCTTGCTGATAAGCCTTGTCCTTGATTTCTTGACACTCTTTGATAAGCTGTCCCCTAACACCTTTGAAAGTCTTAAAGTGCTTATCTTCGCTTTCACGCGCCTCTAAGATTTCACTTTCTAGGTTTCCTAATTCTTCTAGTTCTATGGTTCTATCCTCTCTTTCTATATTCAGCCCGTGCTATACTGCTAAAAGTGCGGTCTAGCTCTTCAATAGGCAATGGTTCAACTGTCACGCTATTAGCTATCTTTGTCAGCTCGTAGGCGGTCTCTAGGTCGCAATCAACCCACTTATTAAAGAGTAAACCTACAAAGCGTGTCAGTGCTACGTTGCGCCCTCCCTCATCTCCAAAGCCATTAAAAAGCGTGTCAATAATTCTCATGGTCATTGACCTCTGGCCACTTGCTCTAGGCTTGTAACGCTCCGTAGTTTCTTGCTTCGCTCTTGGTTCAACCTTGGGGACTGGATAATCTAGGCCATGCTCCACAACCTTTTGATAACTTGCTGGGTCGCCTGTTGTTACTGGTAGCCCTTGGAGTTGTGACCATGTTAAACTGGCCATGTCAAAGGGTAGCCCAATCTTGTCCGCTATCTCCTTAACTACCTGCTTATAGGTTGCCTCATTCATCACATCATCAGGCTTCACTACAAGGCGAAAACGGGGCTTTTCTAAGCTATGTTTGATAGTCGGGTATAAGATATAGGAGTAGCCAAATAAAGCGCTAGAAACAGCCTTTATAAAGCCCTCAGACGTCCCCTGTATATCGTCATAATCAAGGAAAATCAAATCCCGATAGATTAGACTGGAGTTGTTTCGCTTGTAACTGCCATGCTTTTCTGGCGTCACTTTCCCACTGATACAGTAAGGCGCTTGTGTACGTTTAAATTCTTCAATATTTGCCCCTTCAGGGACTACCAAAGGCTTAAAGCGTTCAATGTACTGGAACGGCTCAATTTTATCAAATGGATAGACAAGATTACCCTGAAAGCCTCTAGCCTCGTAAATCGTCATATCAGCTCCCTTTCCGACGTTTCTTCCTCAGTTTCTTCAGTTGTTTCCGTTCTTTGAGTTGCTTCAACTTTGGGCGTCTGACCTTGGTTTTATCTTCCTTGGCTAACTTCATACCAGCATAAGCTGGCTCTGTCATGTATCTACCCATTTTCTACCCCCAGAAACTTCATCAAGTCAGAAATTCTATAATAGATTTTCCTAGTATCTTCTAGTGGGGGCTGGTATCGTCTTAGCCCTGCTTTTTCCCATTTTTGGAGTGTCATATATTTTATATCTAACTCGTCCATGACTTCCTGGGCTGAGATTAAACCTGTTAGGCGTGGTTTGAGTCTATCACGCGCTTCAAGGTATCTTTCCACCACCTCCAGAATGCCATGCGCTAGGTCTTGCTCACTTTCTCGGCTTAGGCTAAACATATCCGCCCACCTCCTTCAAGGTTTCTTTGTAGCTTTCTAGGTCGCTGTTCATCAACACCGCTAGGCGCTTTTCTTCTTCTCGTATCTGATTGTAAAATGTTTTTGCTCCGTCCAGTAGCTCCTCTTTGTTAGCAGGGATAAAATATCCTCTAAATGTCCCATGGCGAACCCCAACAATAGGAACGCTATGGCGCGTGATTAGACGGCTGATAATATCTTGCACGGTTCTTTCTGCTAGCTTAGTGATTAGGCTGATTTCTGCCCCTGTTATGGAGTTCTCAGCCCCTACCTTGATTAGTCTTAATACTCGTTTGTCATTCTCTGATAGACTCATTCAGTTCCTCCCCTCCTTTGCTTTTATTCACAAAGGTTATTTGTCCGCTCGCTACCCCTTGCAAAATATCTTTTTGAGTTTCTATGATTGTATCCAAGGTTTTCAAAATAGCTGTCTTAGTCTCTAAATCAAACGCTTGTTTTGTCAACAAGCCCATAGTTACAGCTAACTTTGTTGCATTGTCCATACACGTAGCTAGAAAAATATCTTTAGTAAAATAAGGTTCATCTGGTATTTTTTCACTATCAAGGTATATCTTCACTATGTAACTCATTTCATCCCTCCGTAAACTCTTACCCCTGCAAGCTGGATATATCGCCCATAATCAGGGTTTAAATCCTCGCTAGGTGTTTCTATCGTCTGTTGGTTTTCTCGCTCAAATTGGGCGCTTTTTTTGCGGTCTCGGTGGTTTAGATAAAGCAGTAAGCCAATCAGTACCATCATAGAGATTACCGCCTGTGTATTGGTCAAATCTAATTCATTCATGTCATGCCCTCGCTTTGTAATTCTTGATATAGTCCACTTGATCAGTTCGCTCCATCTTCAGGAACTCGTCCACCTCTTCGGTGCTTACTTTTCTATCTACAAAATCAGCAATAAACTGGAAGAGGTTCGGATTCCTCTCCTTGATTTCAGCCATTTGTCCATCAAATTCTGCTTGTGTCATGTTGTCTAGGTCCAGTGTCATTGCATTGCCTCCTCAAACTTCTCTATAAGACAACTTTTATTTACTCTCTGAGTTCCATTTTTAGAGTTAAAAAGAATATCTTTTAAGGTTACAGTAGCCTCTAAATACTCCTTTTCAGCATGCTCTATATACGCCTGTTGCTCTGCTTCGTTGTCAAAAAAGTGCTTTGCTTGGCGTTTAAAGAAGGCTTGTCGCATAGCGTCCATTTCAAAAATACCAGGGTGGAAAAACATTCCCGTAGTGCTTTTAGAAACTGCCTCGATTTTATGGCGGTCATTCAATTCAGGAAGTTCAATCCAAAGTAAACGGGATAAATCTTCTTTGATGGATTTTGTCTGACTTGCCAATAACGAAAGGCTATTAAGCCCATTTTTTTCGCCAATTTCTCGCATTTCTGCATTAATTCTATCTATACGTCTAGTTAAAATCTCGTATGTTGTTTCTGCCATACTTTTACCTCTGTTCCTATGTTGTGTAATTGCCCTGATGGCTTTTTAATGCTTTTTTACTATACTGGATATCCTCACACTCAAAGTTTTGCGATGGCGAGTGTGGGGATTTTGAATGGTTGTTTCTTATACAGTTTTTCTTGCCTACAGCCTCATGCTCTCGGTCGCCAAATTTCTGAGCATGGGGCTTTTTAATGCCGTTTTCCTGCCACATGCCTCACACTCTCCTCGACCAAAATTTGAGTGTGGGGATTTTTGAGTTGTTTCTTATAGACGATATCCTCACGCTCAGACTCGCCAAATTGAAAGCGTGAGAAAGTACCAGTTTTAAGAGTTGGCGCTCTCCGTATGGTCAAATTGCCCTAAATATGCTATAATCTAGGTATAAATCTTACTAAAACCTCTTTGATAATAGCTTGCCTGCTTTGTTAAATTCGTTTTAGTGTTAGTGTTAAAGGCTTTGCGGTGTGGTTATTGCTAAGCCTTTTTTTGTTGCTCTCACGCGCTTCTTTGGCGTGTTTTTTTATTTCTGAATGCCATAGCTTTGATTTCTTGATAACTCATATTCAAGCCGATCATGGCTATTACCATGTCCTCAAATGCCTGGTATTGCTCCAGCTCGTCACTGGTCAAGCTATCGATGCCATTATAGCCCCCACGTTCTTCCCTTAACTGCTTAGCGTTCCTGTCGGTTACTGCTTTTAGTAGCAGGTTATTCATGGTGCTATGCGCGTGCTTGGGTGCATTAGTCCATGTCTCAATACTGTCATGCAGTGTTTTTCTTTTTGGCTTTTCTAGCGCCCTCTGCATACGAAACTTAGAAAGTTCCTCACGCATTTCAAAGAAGGCTTTGACTAGGTTCTTCTTAAACTCTTTTACGGGTTCTGTATTTCGTAAGTAAGTGATCAGCAATGTTGCT
>NZ_JUPG01000154.1 GCF_001074825.1 Streptococcus pseudopneumoniae | reverse complement strand
CATTAATACCATGGGAAATGGTCAGGACTGGGTTGCGACAGCTTCAAGTCTTGGTGGGGAAACTGGCTCTACACCAAGAGCAGGTGCCATTGTTTCTTTTGTGGGAGGTACACATGGCACACCAGCAGACTATGGTCATGTGGCTTTTGTCGAGAAAGTTTATGATGATGGCTCTTTCCTTGTGTCTGAGACAAACTATGGGGGTAATCCTAACTATACCTTTAGAAAAATCTCTCAAGCAGATAGTGCCATCAGTTTTGCTTATACGGTGAAATAAAAGAATCATGTCATCAGTTTAGGTGACATGATTCTTATTTTTTATAGAGTGACATATTTAATGCCATAGGCTGATAACTTACTTGATGATCGTCTTTAATCAATTGACTGTAAGCAACAAATCCGAACTGTTCATAAAATTGAATGACTTTAGGATGATTGATACTATCTAAAAATACCATCTGAGTTCCTACAATTGCTCGAAATTCTTCAATTTTTTGAATTACAATTTCAAATAACTCTTGTCCTGATAGTTTATTTAGCTTTGTGTTTTTGCCGAATTGACCGATAAGTAACACAGGGAGATAATCAATATTTTTGGGACTTTTCCCTTTTAGGACGAGTTTCTTTTTTAAGGATTTCTCTAAATCAGAAATATCAACAACTTT
>NZ_JUPG01000016.1 GCF_001074825.1 Streptococcus pseudopneumoniae | reverse complement strand
ACACTGTCAAGTATATGTGCATTGTAATTTTTGATAAAAATGCCTATAATAGTTGATTTTTAGACGCAAACAATGTACAATATATCTATAACATGTAACAAAAAGGAGGTTTCCAAATGGAAAACTATACAACTCTAACCCAATTCATAGAAGAACAATGTACAAGATTCGAAATTCCAAATACAGAAAAAAATCAAAGAAAATTACGAATTAAATTTACAAGAGCACTCAGAGAACTAGATATTTGGGATAATGCAGAAAGTAAACTAATCGGACGTAAACACACGAAAGTATTTACTCCTCAACAACTACAACAATTATATCGCAAAGTAGAAGCTTATCTACTTAAACATAGCGATATTGATATTGAAGAATTAGAAGAATATCGTCAAAATGTTGAACAATACATAGAAGACATAAGAAATCAGACAAATGAAAGTCACCAGCAACAACTTGAAGCAGAACAATATGAACCACCAAAAGTTACAAAAAGGGAAGCCATGGAAGTCATGCTAACCGCTCTATTTGAAAAGTTTTTTGAACCGCTCGACCTTGAGCAATGGAACAAAGATAAAGCGACAACTCATTTTGCAGAATTATCAGATATGACTGATACTGATTATATACTTGCTTCAATAAGATTAAATAATCCAGTACAATCATATACTAAAGAAAGATGATATAATAGAGATAACATTTAGATATAAAAGGTGATATCATGGCAGAAAATAAACAGGTACAAATTATAATACGTACCACACAAGAAGAAAAAGCTATAATCACACAAAAGGCAAAAGATAAAGGTATCTCTGTAAATGAATTTATTAAAAGAATCATTCTAGGAGAAGATATCAACGATAATATCAGTGATAACAAAAATGATATCACTGATGATATCATTGAAATCTTAAAAGACCAGTTGAAAACAAAAGATATGCAAATCGCAAATCTTCAACAAATTATCTATAACCGTGATACAAAACTAATAGAAACATCAAAAAAATGGTGGGAATTTTGGAAATAAAAATCTCACATATCTGATATTTTTAAATCCAAAAATTCATCTAAAATTTTTATCTGTTTCTTCAAATCTATTAACTGATTTTCAATACTTGTATAATCAGCATCTAAATCTAAGGCAATTGCTTTTTTCTTAATATTTAAAATCATATCTTTCATAACTAAAATTTTAGCATGAAAGATATGACTTTTTTTTATTATCTCTATTTTGTCTGTTTTTTATGCTCATCTGACTGCAAACCCATTTTAAATGCTTTTTCAAAGCATTTAAGGTCATTTAGATGATGTGTATGCAAATCAGTCACAGTAAAAGAAAGAGGTGTCTCGTCTGTCTTGCCGTCAGAGATATAAAATCCTTTAAAGCGTTCAACACCGCCCTTTGTTGCGACCTCGCCATCAAATGCCATTCTTTGCGTTTCTGCATTCGCAGAACCTAATAATATTTTGGTCGCAAACTGACTTCTGATGTCACTTGAAAGGGTAGTATCAGTTTTCGGACTTTGTGTCGCAACTATACAAAAGACAGATACAGACCGCCCTTTTTGGACGATTTGAGTGAGTAGAGCCAAAAACTCTTTTTTCTGTTTGCTGTCCATACTTGCAACAGCTGAGCCGATTTCATCAGCGACGACGACAATCGGAGTCAAACCGATATCATAACCACGCAAGCCGATTTTTTGCTGTTTTTTGACAGCTTTAGCGACGATTTTTTGTCGTCTTCTCAGCTCATCGCAAACGTGTCTCAGCAGTTTCAAAATCGCTTCAGTATCTTCTTGAATACGCTCGATAGAATAGAACTCTTGAAACGCAGAAAACTCGCTTTTTGGGTCGATAAAATACACCTCAGAACCGCTCGACAGCAATTGTAAAATTATTGAAAAGAGCAAACTACTCTTACCGCTCCCAGACTTGCCCCAAGCAATAATATGAGGTTTATCAGCAAGATTTATAATCAAATCATTCTGTAATTTGATTTCATGGCTCTTCTGCTTCATCTCTTCAAGGCTCTTTGGTCGCCATGTTTTATCTGAGCCTTTATCTTCTAAGACAAATTTATAATACAGACCATCGTCTGTAATACGACTTGAAACGACCGCATAAGCGCCTAATTTTCCTCGAAAACTGGAGTTTATATCCTCGGTCAATTTCTCAATGTCATACATGCCTGGGAGCTTTTCCATGCTCACTTTTACGCAAGACGGTAGGCTTGCGCCTACCGTCACTCGCGGAACAGAGATGTATGGAGTATCGCGCAGTTGATTGACGGACATCGTCGCAAGTAGGCTCTTTGTGATAGCTCGTTCTGCTCCTTTTTGCGTGATGTACGTTTTGATTGTCTTCGCGTTGATCACTGATTTCATCAGTGAATACGCTCGTACAATAATCAAAACGCACACAAGCGACCAAAGAGCAAACTGAACAGCTTTAATCGATACAACAAGCCCAATTATTGAAGACAAAACAGCTAAAGATACAACTAACAACCACCAAAACCAAAACAGACGATATAACGGTATTTTGTACACGTTTTGAGCGTTCTTTTTGTAGATGACTGCCATTATTCGCCACCTCGCTCTTTTTTAATTTCCATACCAAGTAAAAATTTAGTCAGATAGTCGTTAATTGTTTCGTCTGACTTGTTTCGTGTATCCGAAATTATTCGGCTTTGTTTTTTCGATAGCTCGTTAGGTTTTTTTGCCCTACGAAGTAAATCATAGATATCAAATCCGCGCTCTTGTCCGATTTTTTCTAGTACGTTCAAACTCGGCAAGACCGCTACTCTGAGCCACTCAAGAGTTTCAGCAAGCATGACATCTCTGTTTGGTAAGTCGAAGCCTTTTCTTTCGTCGTACTGCAAAAAATCTTCCCACCATTTAGTTTTATACCACCTATTTTTATTCGTATCCTTACCCCTCGGAGTCAAGATTTCTAAGAGATTTCGGAGCGAGGTTTTGAAAATTTTATCAATACTTTCGCCTTTTAAGATATCTTCAACAATGCTATTTGTATAACCTTTTGAAAAGCTAATCTCATAACGTTGCCAAACTTCTTTGCCCGTTTTTTTCCAGTATTCACGGACATCAGACGTTACGAGTTGATTCTTGCTAATATATTGTGCTAACTTATCATACATACGCATATATGTATTTCCTCGGCTACCACTACCGCCGCCCGAGGTACGAGCGTTGCCAATGTATATTGTTTCGCCTAATTTTTGACCATTTTGGTCTGAGGTTTTGACAATATTGTACGAACGTTTTGATGAGCGATAATGGCCCTTTTTCAATTTTTTCTCGATATCGTCAAATTTAACGAGTTCATCATAATCATCTAATGCGATATCGATACGCGTTATATTTATTGTAGGTTTATCTTCTTCTTCATCTTTTGGTTTTGGCTTGTTTTTCGGCTCATACGTCGTTAAAATCGTAAATATTTTAACCCAATCATTATCATTACGAAGTGCTAAATCGGTCGAACCTTGCCCCGTAAATACCACGTTCATTGTTGCCGAGCTATTTTTACGAACGGGATTTTCTGTGTCTGTATAATCGTTCCAAAAAACGTTGACATAGTTCCCTAATGTTGCTCCACGATTATAAAAGTTTTTTCCCGAAATGTCTCGACTAAATTCTTCGGAAAAGTCATAACCAAGCAATTCTAAAAGAGCTTCATTAAGTGTATTTGTTGGCTCTTCATCGTAACATCTAACAGAAAACGAGAGCCAGTCTATTTTGTATTTTTGCATGTTTATATATCCTTAATTGTCAAAATTTTTAAAAGTGCCAAAAATGTACCTAAAGCCACTTCATTCTAGGGTTTACAGCACCCTCACTATGTACGTGGTGCCCCCATGATTATTGAGGGGGGCTTACCAGTGGGAGCTTCGCCCCCACTGTCCCACGTTATCGGCTAATATTCAACAATCTGACCTTTCTGTTCAATGAAAATCATATTTGCTGACTTAATATCGTAGCCAAAGCCTACGACCTTATAAGAGCCCAAGAGCTCAAATTTTCGCTCTTCTGGAAGAACAATTTTAACCATTTTCCCAG
This sequence comes from Streptococcus pseudopneumoniae, assembly GCF_001074825.1. Lineage (GTDB taxonomy): Bacteria > Bacillota > Bacilli > Lactobacillales > Streptococcaceae > Streptococcus > Streptococcus pseudopneumoniae_C. The sequence continues at coordinate 957 of NZ_JUPG01000016.1, read as the reverse complement.
TTGCAAACTCAACGAAAGAATAAGTATACCCGTCCGAAACTTCGGAACGCTTATCCTTGCCATTTTCATCCTTGATTTTATTTCCTAAATCATCTTTCAATTTTGGAAAATGTTGACTCGGCTTAATTCCTACGTCGATTACAACGACGTTACTAAATAAAGTTAAGTTTGCGGTTTTGTTTTTGCTCTCTTGAAGAGCTTTCAATTTATCGATTTGTGACATGAAAAAATGTCCTTTCTTTTAAGATTTTGCTTACTCATTCCGCAAAGCTCTCAAAAGAAAAGACACTCAAATTTTTATAAAATTATATGATTGACTTTAGAAAGCCAATTTGATATAATTTCTTTAGTTTGAAAATATTTGAGGTCTTACGAGAAGCTTGGCGGCAATAGTAAGACTTTTTTTGTGTCTGTCAGTAGTTTGAAAACTAACAGACACTTTTTATTTTACATCAATTTTTTTTAGATGTAAACCCTTAATTTCTTGTGGGCTTCTGCCCACACCTGACCAGCGTACGACGCTGGACTCGGCCTCTGGAAGAAATCGATTTTCAATTTTCTTCGTCTGGCTTATTCAAACTAGCACAACGATAATCTTGCGCAAGGTACGCTACGCTTTTCTCCTTGACGCGTCGATTTGATCGTCGTGCTTTTACGTTTGCGCCGACGGAAGAAAATTTTAAAAATCAACGCTCAAAACGTGGAGGAACAATCTCCGGAGGGTCAATGTTTCCTCCGTCAGAGTCTGCTTGCAACTCATTTACGGCTTCAACAAAATCTTGCGTGATTTTTTCATCGTCAATGAAATCCAAGACAAATTTTTCAATCTCTTCGTCGTTCATAATCTCACCTACTTTCTATATCTTCATGCTTTAAGTATATCACAATGAATGTACACTGTCAAGTATATGTGCATTGTAATTTTTGATAAAAATGCCTATAATAGTTGATTTTTAG
>NZ_JUPG01000153.1 GCF_001074825.1 Streptococcus pseudopneumoniae | reverse complement strand
AATTGGATTATTATCACGCATTCCAACACCACCTGTATTATCTACAGCTGTTACAGGGATTGGTGTAATTGGTGTGTTTTTAGTTACTGTTGCGCTTTCTGCTGTAATTGTTGGGCCTGTTACGTCTTTTACTGTAACTGGTACATTTACACGATCAGTTGATCCATCTGGATATGTAACTTTAACTACAGCATTTCCTGCATTTCCTGCTGTTGCAGTTGAAGTTGGTTTGCTTTCTACAGTTAATGTTCCAGGGCCATAATTTGTTACTTTTGCTTTTACTGCTTCATCTGTAATTTCTTGACCTTGGTTTACTGTCAATGAATCGCCTGTTGGGTTGTATTTGTTAGTTTGCTCTTCAACAGTAATTCTGATTGATTTAGTTGATGCCGTATTGTTCTTATCATACGCTGTGATTTTTACAGTGTAGAATCCTGTCTTAGCATTCGTGGTACCTGTAATTTGACCATTTTCGTATTTTAATCCTTGTGGTAAATTGCTTACCTGAATTGGATTATTATCACGCATTCCAACACCACCTGTATTATCTACAGCT
>NZ_JUPG01000152.1 GCF_001074825.1 Streptococcus pseudopneumoniae | reverse complement strand
CTACAACAAAATAGGCTCCATAATATCCATAGGGGATTTACCCACTACAAATATTATAGAGCCTAGATTTTTTAGATTAGTTCATCAATTGGAGTATGTTTTTTATCGAGACCTTGGGCTACTGGAAGACTGGTTAAGTAACCTTGATAAGTAGTAATCCCTTGGCGCAAGCCCTCATCCTCAGAAATTGCTTGTACAAAACCTTTACCAGCCAAAGCTTCGATATAAGGAAGAGTGACATTGGTTAGGGCAATGGTTGAAGTACGAGCAACCGCACCAGGGATATTGGCAACGGCATAGTGGAGCACACCGTGTTTTTCATATACAGGCTCATCGTGCGTTGTCACACGGTCAGCTGTCTCGATAACGCCACCTTGGTCAACGGCAACGTCAACGATGACTGATCCTGGACGCATTTGTTTGACCATCTCATCTGTCACCAATTTTGGTGCCTTGGCACCTGGAATGAGAACTGCCCCAATAACAACATCCGCATCTCTCACACTGGCTTCGATGTTAAATGAGTTGGACATGAGAGTTTGAATTTGGTGACCAAAGACCTCCTCTAAAACGGAGAGACGTTTAGCACTGATATCAAGGATGGTTACTTGTGCACCAAGACCAAGAGCAATTCGAGCAGCATGGGTCCCTACGACACCGCCACCGATGATGGTTACTTTCCCTTTAGGTACACCCGGCACACCACCCAGTAAGACACCAGAACCTCCTGCTTGCTTAGTTAGGAAATGAGCACCGATTTGGACTGCCATACGGCCTGCAACCTCACTCATAGGTACGAGGAGCGGTAATTGACCTTGGGAATCACGGACAGTTTCATAGGCAATCCCAGTTGTTTTTGCTTCCAACATAGCATCTGCTAATTCTGGAGCAGCGGCCATGTGCAAGTAGGTGAAGAGAAGCAGGTCGTCACGTAAGTAACCATATTCAGAAGCTAGTGGTTCTTTTACTTTCACGACCAACTCAGCTGCCCAGGCTTCACCAGCAGTAGCGACAATTTCAGCTCCTTGCTTTTGATAGTCAGCATCAGTAAAACCAGAACCGAGACCAGCATTTGTTTCGATAAGAACGCGATGACCACGGCCGACTAAGCCGTGGACACCAGCAGGTGTTAGGGCAACACGGTTTTCATTATTCTTAATTTCTTTTGGAATTCCGATTAACATAGAGAAAAACTCCCTTTCTATTGACGGGTTGTAAATGATTTATCACATTATCTATAAAATAAGGTGATGATTTTATTCTATATGAAACCGCTTTAAAAAGCAAGAAAAACTTGTTGTAACTTCTTTTTTTTGCTAGACTGATAGAAAATACTTTTGAATGGTAGAAACGTATGGAATCAATTTTTGTAAAATTTTCCCAGTATCCGTATATAGAAACGGAGCATTTATTGCTTAGACCTGTAACCTTGGATGATGCGGAAGCTATGTTTGAGTATGCCTCGGACAGAGAAAATACGCGCTACACTTTTCCAACCAATCAAAGCTTGGAAGAAACCAAGAATAACATTGCTCAGTTCTACTTGGCTAATCCCTTGGGACGTTGGGGAATCGAATTAAAAAGTAATGGTGAATTTATCGGAACCATTGATTTGCACAAGATTGATCCTGTTCTTAAGAAGGCAGCTATTGGCTACATTATCAATAAAAAATATTGGAATCAAGGTTTGACGACAGAAGCCAATCGTGCCGTGATTAAGCTGGCTTTTGAGAATATTGGAATGAACAAGTTGACCGCCCTTCATGATAAGGATAATCCCGCATCTGGAAAGGTCATGGAGAAATCAGGCATGCGTTTTTCCCATGCAGAACCATATGCTTGTATGGACCAGCATGAAGAAGGCCGAATCGTTACAAGAGTTCATTATGTCTTGACTAAGGAAGACTATTTTGCAAATAAATAAGCAGTTGAAAAGAAATTTTCGACTGTTTTTTCTTCCTCTTACGAATAAACTAAGAGAGGAGAAAATATGGAAGTAATTATCGAGAAAATCAAAGAGTATAAAATCATTGTCATCTGTACGGGTCTGGGCTTGCTTATTGGCGGATTTTTCCTACTAAAACCAGCTCCACAAACACCTGCCAAGGAAACGAATTTACAGGCTGAAGTTGCAGCTGTTTCCAAGGATTCATCGACTGAAAAGGAAGTGAACAAGGAAGAGAAGGAAGAACCCCTTGAACAAGATTTAATTACAGTAGATGTGAAAGGTGCTGTCAAATCGCCGGGTATTTACGACTTGCCAGTAGGTAGTCGGGTCAATGATGCTGTTCAGAAGGCAGGTGGCTTGACAGAGCAAGCAGACAGCAAATCGCTCAATCTAGCTCAGAAAGTTAGTGATGAGGCTCTGGTTTACGTCCCAACTAAGGGAGAAGAAGCAGCTAGTCAACAGACTGGTTCTGGGACGGTTTCTTCAACGAACAAGGAAAAGAAGGTCAATCTCAATAAAGCCAGTCTGGAAGAACTCAAGCAGGTCAAGGGATTGGGTGGCAAACGAGCTCAGGATATTATCGACCATCGTGAGGCAAATGGCAAATTCAAGTCGGTAGATGAACTCAAGAAGGTTTCTGGCATTGGTGCTAAAACGATAGAAAAGTTAAAAGACTATGTTACAGTGGATTAAGACTTTCCCTATTCCCCTAATCTATCTGAGTTTTCTATTGCTCTGGCTTTACTACGCCATTTTTTCAGCGTCCTATCTTGCTTTGTTGGGCTTTGTTTTTCTGATAGTCTGTCTCTTTATCCAATTTCCGTGGAAGTCTGTTAGAAAAGTTCTAGTGATTTGTGGAATCTTTGGATTCTGGTTTGTTTTTCAAAATTGGCAACAGAGTCAAGCGAGTCAAAATCTGGCGGATTCTGTTGAGAGGGTGCGGATTTTGCCTGACACTATTAAGGTCAATGGTGATAGCCTATCCTTTCGTGGTAAGTCTAGCGGTCGTACTTTTCAAGTCTATTATAAACTCCAGTCCGAGAATGAAAAAGAACAATTCCAAGCTTTAACATCCCTTCATGACTTGGAACTAGAAGGAAAACTTTCGGAGCCAGAAGGGAAGAGAAATTTTGGTGGCTTTGACTATCAATCCTATCTGAAAACTCAGGGAATTTACCAGACGCTTACTATCAAAAAGATCCAGTCACTTCAAAAGGTTAGCAGTTGGGATATAGGTGAAAAGTTGTCCAGCTTACGTCGAAGGGCTGTAATTTGGATTAAGATGCACTTTCCAGACCCTATGCGAAATTACATGACAGGGCTTCTATTAGGAAATCTGGACACCGACTTTGAGGAGATGAATGAGCTTTATTCTAGTCTAGGAATTATCCATCTTTTTGCCTTGTCAGGCATGCAGGTAGGTTTTTTCATGGATGGATTTAAGAAACTTCTCTTGCGATTGGGTTTGACTCAAGAAAAGTTGAAGTGGCTGACTTATCCTTTTTCCCTTATCTATGCGGGACTAACTGGATTTTCAGCATCGGTCATTCGCAGTCTTTTCCAAAAATTATTGGCTCAGCATGGCTATAAGGGCTTAGATAATTTTGCCCTGACTGTGCTTGTCCTCTTTATTGTCATGCCCAACTTTTTCTTGACAGCAGGAGGTGTCTTGTCCTGCGCCTATGCTTTTATCTTGACCATGACCAGCAAAGAAGGGGAGGGTCTCAAGGCTATTGCCAGAGAAAGTCTAGTCATTTCCTTGGGAATATTGCCCATTCTGTCCTTCTATTTTGCGGAATTTCAACCTTGGTCCATCCTTTTGACTTTTGTCTTTTCCTTTCTGTTTGACTTGGTCTTCTTACCGCTCTTGTCTATCTTATTTGTCCTTTCCTTTCTCTATCCAGTCACTCAACTGAACTTTATCTTTGAGTGGTTGGAGGAGATTATTCGCTTGGTATCGCAGCTGGCAAGTAGACCGCTTGTCTTTGGACAACCTAATGCGTGGCTTTTAATTTTATTGTTAATTTCCTTGGCTTTAATCTATGATTTGAGGAAAAACATTAAAAAGCTAACGGTATTGAGCTTATTGATTACTGGTCTCTTTTTCCTGACCAAGCATCCACTGGAAAATGAAATCACCATGCTGGATGTGGGGCAAGGCGAAAGTATTTTCCTAAGGGATGTAACTGGTAAAACCATTCTCATAGATGTCGGTGGCAAGGCAGAGTCTGATAAGAAAATCGAGAAATGGCAAGAAAAGACGACGACCAGCAATGCTCAACGAACCTTGATTCCCTATCTCAAAAGTCGAGGAGTAGCCAAGATTGATCAGCTAATTTTGACAAATACTGACAAGGAGCATATTGGCGATTTGTTGGAGGTGACCAAGGCTTTTCATGTCGGAGAGATTTTAGTGTCAAAAGGCAGTCTCAAACAGAAGGAATTTGTAGCAGAACTACAGGCGACTCAAACCAAGGTGCGTAGTGTGACAGTAGGAGAGAACTTGCCAATTTTCGGAAGTCAGTTAGAAGTCCTGTCTCCAAGGAAAATGGGAGATGGAGGTTATGAAGATTCCCTAGTTCTGTATGGAAAACTCTTGGATAAGTATTTTCTTTTCACAGGAAATTTGGAGGAAAAAGGAGAGAAGGATTTAATTAAGCGGTATCCAGATCTAGAGGTGGATGTTTTGAAAGCTGGCCAACATGGTTCTAAACACTCATCAAGTTCAGCCTTTCTAGAACAGCTCAAACCAGAGATCACTCTCATCTCAGTTGGAAAGAACAATCGAAGCAAACTCCCCCATCAGGAAACCTTGACACGACTGGAAGGTATCAATAGCAAAGTTTATCGAACTGACCAGCATGGAGCTATACGGTTTAAAGGATGGAATAGTTGGAAAATTGAAACAGTTAGTTAATGAACACAAACTTTTCAAAAAAATAACTTTTTATCTTGACAAGGGCTAGAAAACTTGGTATCATATAAAAGTTGAGAAAAGCAGAAGTGAGAGCTTCTCGCCTTGTGACATTAAGTTGCCTGGCCCTACGGATGAAAAGTTTCTAAGAAACGCTATCATAACGTGCGGGCTTGTATATTTACGAGTCCGCTATTGTTTTTCTCTAATAAAACAAAAGAGGTGAAAACCATAGCAAAGCAAGACTTATTCATCAATGATGAGATTCGTGTACGTGAAGTTCGCTTGATTGGTCTTGAAGGAGAACAGCTAGGCATCAAGCCACTCAGTGAAGCGCAAGCTTTGGCTGATAACGCTAATGTTGATCTAGTATTGATTCAACCCCAAGCCAAACCGCCTGTTGCAAAAATTATGGACTACGGTAAGTTCAAATTTGAGTACCAGAAGAAGCAAAAAGAACAACGTAAAAAACAGAGTGTTGTTACTGTGAAAGAAGTTCGTCTTAGTCCAACGATTGACAAGGGTGACTTTGATACAAAACTTCGCAATGCACGCAAATTCCTTGAAAAAGGAAATAAAGTTAAGGTATCTATTCGCTTTAAGGGTCGTATGATTACCCATAAAGAGATTGGTGCAAAAGTTTTAGCCGAGTTTGCTGAAGCAACTCAAGATATTGCCATCATCGAACAACGTGCTAAAATGGATGGACGTCAAATGTTCATGCAATTGGCGCCAGCGACTGACAAAAAATAATTGTCAGAAAGTTAAATAAAGGAGAAAAAATCATGCCAAAACAAAAAACACACCGCGCATCAGCTAAACGTTTCAAACGTACAGGTTCTGGTGGACTTAAACGTTTCCGTGCTTACACTTCTCACCGTTTCCACGGAAAAACTAAGAAACAACGTCGTCATCTTCGTAAAGCATCTATGGTGCATTCAGGAGACTACAAACGTATCAAAGCAATGCTTACTCGCTTGAAATAATAGCTTGACTGTAAGTAAACAATTCTAGGAAATATTTGGAGGAAATAAAACATGGCACGTGTTAAAGGTGGCGTTGTATCACGCAAACGTCGTAAACGTATTCTTAAATTAGCAAAAGGTTACTATGGAGCTAAACACATCTTGTTCCGTACTGCAAAAGAACAAGTAATGAACTCTTACTACTATGCATACCGTGACCGTCGTCAGAAAAAACGTGACTTCCGCAAATTGTGGATCACTCGTATCAACGCGGCAGCTCGTATGAACGGACTTTCATACTCACAATTGATGCATGGTTTGAAATTGGCTGAGATCGAAGTTAACCGTAAAATGCTTGCTGACTTGGCTGTTAACGATGCAGCAGCTTTCACAGCTCTTGCAGATGCAGCTAAAGCAAAACTTGGTAAATAATAACTGATAAGACTGGAACAGGATTGTCCCAGTCTTTTTAAAAATAAAGGAGAAAATATGGCTTCAAAAATGTTACACACTTGCTTGCGAGTAGAAAATCTTGAAAAATCAATCGCATTTTATCAAGATGCATTTGGTTTTAAAGAATTGCGTCGCAGAGATTTTCCAGACCATGCCTTCACAATTGTCTATCTAGGTCTTGAAGGTGACGACTATGAGTTGGAGTTGACTTATAACTACGATCATGGTCCTTATGTTGTGGGAGATGGATTTGCCCATATCGCTCTCAGTACACCTGATCTTGAGGCGCTTCATCAAGAGCACAGTGCCAAAGGCTATGAAGTTACTGAGCCAAATGGCCTACCAGGAACTGCACCTAACTATTACTTTGTCAAAGACCCTGATGGCTACAAGGTTGAAGTCATTCGTGAAAAATAATCTCGTGAGGTCAAGTAGAATGTTCGTTTTCTACTTGACTTTTTTTAGCTGAAAGAGTATACTAATAAAAATTTAACCTTTAAGGGGAGTCCAGAGAGACTCACAAGGTGTCAGATAAAAGAATAGTGCAATTTTCTAGAGGAGACTTTTTGAGTGTGCTCTCTTGTGTTGTACGATTTTAACTGAGGCCTTGCACTAGCAAGGTCTTTTCTTTGTCTGATCCCCTTAAAATTTAAGGAGGAAAAGTCATGAATCCCACATGTAAGAAACGTTTGGGTGCAATTCGTTTGGAAACCATGAAGGTGGTAGCACAGGAGGAAATCGCACCAGCAATCTTTGAATTAGTCCTAGAAGGAGAAATGGTTGAAGCTATGCGAGCAGGCCAATTTCTTCATCTGCGTGTGCCTGATGATGCCCATCTTTTGCGCCGTCCTATTTCGATTTCATCTATTGATAAGGTTAAGAAGCAGTGTCATCTCATTTATCGGATTGAAGGAGCTGGGACAGCTATTTTCTCAACCTTAAGTCAGGGAGATACTCTTGATGTGATGGGTCCTCAGGGAAATGGTTTTGACTTGTCTGACCTAGATGAGCAGAGCCAGGTTCTCCTCGTTGGTGGTGGAATTGGTGTTCCGCCCTTGCTTGAGGTGGCCAAGGAATTGCATACGCGTGGTGTGAAAGTAGTGACAGTTCTCGGTTTTGCTAATAAGGATGCTGTTATTTTAGAGACGGAATTAGCCCAATATGGTCAAGTCTTTGTAACGACAGATGATGGTTCTTATGGTATCAAGGGAAATGTTTCCGTTGTTATCAAGGATTTAGACAATCAATTTGATGCTGTTTACTCATGTGGGGCGCCTGGAATGATGAAGTATATCAATCAAACCTTTTATGACCACCCAAGAGCCTATCTATCTCTGGAATCTCGTATGGCTTGTGGGATGGGAGCTTGCTATGCCTGCGTCCTAAAAGTGCCAGAAAGCGAGACGGTTAGCCAACGCGTCTGTGAAGATGGCCCTGTTTTCCGCACAGGAACAGTTGTATTATAAGGAGAAAATTATGACTACAAATCGTTTACAAGTTTCTCTACCAGGCTTGGATTTGAAAAATCCGATTATTCCAGCATCAGGCTGTTTTGGTTTTGGTCAAGAGTATGCCAAGTACTATGATTTAGACCTTTTAGGTTCTATTATGATCAAGGCGACAACCCTTGAACCACGCTTTGGCAATCCAACTCCCAGGGTGGCAGAAACACCTGCTGGCATGCTCAATGCAATCGGCTTGCAAAATCCTGGTTTGGAAGTTGTTTTGGCCGAAAAGCTACCTTGGCTGGAAAGAGAGTATCCAAATCTTCCCATCATTGCCAATGTAGCTGGTTTTTCAAAACAAGAGTATGCGGCTGTTTCTCATGGTATTTCCAAGGCAGCTAATGTGAAAGCTATTGAGCTCAATATTTCTTGTCCCAACGTAGACCACTGTAATCATGGACTTTTGATTGGTCAAGATCCAGATCTGGCTTATGATGTGGTGAAAGCAGCTGTGGAAGCCTCTGATGTACCAGTTTATGTCAAACTAACTCCTAGTGTGACGGATATCGTCACAGTCGCAAAAGCAGCAGAGGATGCAGGGGCGAGTGGATTGACTATGATTAATACTCTGGTTGGAATGCGTTTTGACCTCAAAAGCAGAAAACCAATCTTGGCCAATGGAACAGGTGGAATGTCTGGTCCAGCAGTTTTTCCAGTAGCCCTCAAACTCATCCGCCAAGTAGCTCAAACAACAGACCTGCCTATCATTGGAATGGGGGGAGTGGATTCGGCTGAAGCTGCGCTAGAAATGTATCTGGCTGGTGCATCTGCTATCGGAGTTGGAACAGCTAACTTTACCAATCCATATGCCTGTCCTGATATTATCGAAAATTTACCAAAGGTTATGGATAAATATGGTATCAGCAGTCTAGAAAATCTACGCAAGGAAGTAAAAGAGTCTCTGAGGTAAACTGTAATTAATCTGTTTTATAGGAAAGTGAAGCTGGAATAGTGTATTATTGTTTCGAAAATATTGTTAGAAACTAATTTGATTTTCTCAATCTATTTGTTCATATTTTATTTCATTTCACTATAGAATTTTTAATGATTAGTAAGTAAACAAGCCAAAAATCCTGATTTCAAGTAAATCAGGATTTTTTCATGGATGCGATTTTTTCTGGATCTGGTGTGACACGGAGGGTCTTTTGTCCGGTATAGGTTACAAAACCGGGTTTTCCACCTGTTGGTTTGTTGAGTTTCTTGACTTCAATCATATCTACCTGAACCAGATTTGACAGGCGACCTTGAGAGAAGTAGGCAGCCAGTTCTGCCGCGTCTGTTTTGACTTCATCAGATGGGTCAAGATTTCCTGAGATGACAACGTGGCTTCCAGGAATATCCTTGGCGTGGAACCAAAGTTCCTCCTTGCGGGCCATTTTAAAGGTTAGTTCCTCATTTTGCAGGTTATTGCGGCCGACATAGATGATGGTTTTGCCATCGCTCGCCAGATACTGTTCTGGTTTTTTACGTTTCTGAATTTTCTCTCGCTGTCTTCTACGGATAAAGCCAGTTTGGATTAATTCTTCACGGATTTCAGCGATTTCTTCTAGCCCAGCTTGGTTGAGGACAATTTCGACACTTTCCAGATAAAGAATAGTGGCCTTGGTTTCTTCAATCAGATCAGTTAAGTATTTGACAGCTTCTTTGAGTTTCTGGTAACGTTTGAAATAGCGTTGAGCATTCTGGTTGGGAGTCAAGGCCTTATCAAGCGCAATCGTTATAGGTTGGTTGGTGTAGTAGTTGTCTAGGATAACCTGGTCTTGGTCGTTGGGAACTTGATGGAGGAAGGTTGTCAGCAATTCCCCTTTTTGACGAAATTCTTCAGCGTTGTCTGTTGCCAGTAATTCTTTTTCCTGTTTTTTGAGTTTGTGGCGGTTTTTCTGAAGTTCATTTTCAACACGACGAATGAGTTCACTAGCTTGCTGTTTGACGCGGTCGCGCTCAGCCTTGTCCTTATAGTAGGTGTCCAACAAATCAGAAAGACTGGCAAAAGTCTCTCCTACCTGATTTGCAAAAGGAACTGGACTGAAGGAAGTCTCAGTCAAGCATGGCTTGGTTTCTTGATTGAAAAAGTTTCGGAAAGTGGCTAGTTTATCACTAACCAGAATCTTTTCCAATTCATTTGCCGTATCACGTCCTAGACCTTGAAAGAAGTTTTGAAGGTTCTTAGCTGTCATTTCCTGAGTTTGTAGGATTTCAAAGAGCTTTTCATCCTTGATAGTAAAAGGATTGAGAGATTCCGTACTCGGAGGAGCAATATAGGTCGATCCAGGCAACAAGGTACGGTAGCTATTTTGTGAAAAACCGACGTGTTTAATGACTTCGAGGATTTTATGACTGCTTTTATCAACCAGTAGAATATTACTGTGTTTCCCCATGATTTCGATAATCAAGGTAGCCTGGATATGGTCGCCAATCTCGTTTTTATTAGAAACCGTAATTTCCACAATTCGGTCATTCTCAACCTGCTCAATAGACTCAATCAGGGCACCCTGCAAATATTTTCTCAAAACCATGATAAAGGTAGAAGGCTGGGCTGGGTTTTCAAAAGTTGTTTGGGTCAGCTGAATGCGTCCAAAAACTGGATGGGCAGAAAGGAGCAGGCGATGACTTTGGCGATTGCTGCGGATTTGCAAGACCAACTCTTGTTCAAAAGGTTGATTGATTTTCTGGATGCGACCATTCACTAACTCTCTTCGCAATTCCTCAACCATGTGGTGTAAAAAAAATCCGTCAAATGACATCGTTCTCTCCTTGTGATTGTATTCCATAGTATTATATCAAAAAGGTAGAATAAAATCATGGAAATGTGGTATAATAAAGCCAAGTAAAGAGAAACGAGAAGCACATGTATATTGAAATGGTAGATGAAACTGGTCAAGTTTCAAAAGAAATGTTGCAACAAACCCAAGAAATTTTGGAATTTGCAGCCCAAAAATTAGGCAAAGAAGACAAGGAGATGGCAGTCACTTTTGTGACCAATGAGCGTAGTCATGAACTCAATCTGGAGTACCGTGACACGGACCGCCCGACAGATGTTATCAGTCTTGAATATAAACCAGAGTTGGAAATTGCCTTTGACGAAGAGGATTTGCTTGAAAATCCTGAATTGGCAGAGATGATGTCTGAGTTTGATGCCTATATTGGGGAATTGTTCATCTCTATCGATAAGGCTCATGAGCAGGCCGAGGAATACGGTCACAGCTTTGAGCGTGAGATGGGCTTCTTGGCAGTACACGGCTTTTTACATATCAATGGCTATGATCACTACACTCCGGAAGAAGAAGCGGAGATGTTCGGTTTACAAGAAGAAATTTTGACAGCCTATGGACTCACAAGACAATAAACGAAAATGGAAAAATCGTGACCTGATATCTAGTTTAGAATTTGCTCTCACAGGAATTTTTACTGCCATTAAGGAAGAACGCAATATGCGAAAACATGCAGTGACGGCTCTTGTAGTCATTCTTGCAGGTTTAGTTTTTCAGGTGTCACGAATCGAATGGCTCTTTCTCCTATTGAGCATTTTCTTGGTAGTAGCTTTTGAAATTATCAATTCTGCTATTGAAAATGTGGTGGATTTGGCCAGTCACTATCACTTTTCCATGCTGGCTAAAAATGCCAAGGATATGGCAGCTGGCGCGGTATTAGTAGTCTCTCTTTTTGCAGCCTTAACAGGCGCATTGATTTTTCTCCCACGAATCTGGGATTTATTATTTTAAACAGTAAGAGGAAATTATGACTTTTAAATCAGGCTTTGTAGCCATTTTAGGACGTCCCAACGTTGGGAAATCAACCTTTTTAAACCACGTCATGGGGCAAAAGATTGCCATCATGAGTGACAAGGCGCAGACAACGCGCAATAAAATCATGGGAATTTACACAACCGACAAGGAGCAAATTGTCTTTATCGACACACCAGGGATTCACAAGCCTAAAACAGCTCTCGGAGATTTTATGGTCGAATCTGCCTATAGTACCCTTCGTGAAGTGGACACTGTTCTTTTTATGGTGCCTGCTGATGAAGCGCGTGGTAAGGGAGACGACATGATTATCGAGCGTCTCAAGGCTGCTAAGGTTCCTGTGATTTTGGTTGTGAACAAGATTGATAAGGTTCACCCAGACCAGCTTTTGTCTCAGATTGATGATTTCCGTAACCAAATGGACTTTAAGGAAATCGTTCCAATCTCAGCCCTTCAGGGCAATAACGTGTCTCGTCTAGTGGATATTTTGAGTGAAAATCTGGACGAAGGATTCCAGTATTTCCCGTCTGATCAAATCACAGACCATCCAGAACGTTTCTTGGTTTCAGAAATGGTTCGTGAGAAAGTCTTGCACCTAACGCGTGAAGAAATTCCTCACTCAGTTGCCGTAGTAGTTGATTCTATGAAACGAGACGAAGAAACAGACAAGGTTCACATCCGTGCAACCATCATGGTCGAGCGCGATAGTCAAAAAGGGATCATCATCGGTAAAGGTGGCGCTATGCTTAAGAAAATTGGTAGTATGGCCCGTCGTGATATTGAACTCATGCTAGGAGACAAGGTTTTCCTAGAAACATGGGTCAAGGTCAAGAAAAACTGGCGCGATAAAAAACTAGATTTGGCTGACTTTGGCTATAATGAAAAAGAATACTAAGTAGAGGTGGGTTCATGCCTGCTTCTTGTTTTTACAGAAGGAGGACTTATGCCTGAATTACCAGAGGTTGAAACCGTTCGTCATGGCTTAGAAAAATTGATTTTGGGAAAGAAGATTTCCAGTGTAGAAATTCACTATCCTAAGATGATTAAGACAGATTTTGACCAATTTCAAAAGGAAGTACCTGGTCAGATTGTTGAGTCAATTGGGCGCCGTGGAAAATATCTACTTTTCTACCTGACCGACAAGGTCTTGATTTCCCATCTGCGGATGGAGGGCAAGTATTTTTACTATCCGGACCAGGTTCCTGAACGCAAGCATGCCCATGTTTTCTTCCAGTTTGAGGACGGCGGAACGCTTGTTTATGAGGATGTTCGTAAGTTTGGTACTATGGAACTCTTGGCTTCTGACCTTTTAGACGCCTACTTTATTTCTAAAAAACTAGGTCCTGAACCAAGCGAAGAAGAATTTGATGTGCAGGTCTTTCAAACTGCTCTAGCCAAGTCCAAAAAGCCTATCAAATCCCACCTTTTAGACCAGACTTTGGTAGCTGGTCTTGGCAATATTTATGTGGATGAAGTCCTCTGGCGATCTCAGGTTCATCCAGCAAGACCTTCGCAAACTTTGACAGTAGAAGAAGCGACAGCCATTCATGACCAGACTATTGCTGTTTTGGGCCAGGCTGTTGAAAAAGGTGGCTCGACTATTCGGACCTATACCAATGCCTTTGGGGAAGATGGAACCATGCAAGATTTTCATCAGGTCTATGACAAGGCTGGTCAAGAATGTTCACGTTGTGGCACCATCATTGAGAAAATTCAACTAGGCGGACGTGGGACCCACTTTTGTCCTAAGTGTCAAAGGAGGGACTGATGGGAAAAATCATTGGAATCACAGGAGGAATTGCCTCTGGTAAGTCAACTGTGACAAATTTTCTAAGACAGCAAGGTTTTCAAGTGGTGGATGCCGATGCAGTCGTCCACCAACTACAGAAACCTGGTGGTCGTCTGTTTGAGGCTCTAGTACAGCACTTTGGTCAAGAAATCATTCTAGAAAATGGAGAACTCAATCGCCCTCTCCTAGCTAGTCTCATCTTTTCAAATCTTGAAGAACGAGAGTGGTCTAGAATAACTCAAGGGGAGATTATCCGTGAAGAGTTGGCTACATTGAGAGACCAGTTGGCTCATACAGAAGAGATTTTTTTCATGGATATTCCCCTGCTTTTTGAGCAGGACTACAGCGCTTGGTTTGATGAGACATGGTTGGTCTATGTGGACCGAGATGTCCAAGTAGAACGTTTAATGAAAAGGGATCAGCTATTCAAGGATGAAGCTGAGTCTCGTCTGGGAGCCCAGTGGCCCTTAGAGAAAAAGAAAGATTTGACCAGCCATGTTCTAGACAATAATGGCAATCAGGAACAGCTTCTTACTCAGGTGGTCTCCCTACTTGAGAGAGGTAGGCAAGATGACAGAGATTAACTGGAAGGATAATCTGCGCATTGCCTGGTTTGGTAATTTTCTGACAGGAGCCAGTATTTCTTTGGTTGTGCCTTTTATGCCCATCTTTGTGGAAAATCTGGGTGTAAGAAGTAATCAAGCTGCTTTTTATGCAGGTTTAGCTATTTCTGTCTCTGCTATTTCCGCGGCGCTCTTTTCTCCTATCTGGGGCATCCTTGCTGACAAATATGGTCGAAAACCCATGATGATTCGGGCCGGCCTGGCCATGACTATCACTATGGGAGGCTTGGCCTTTGTCCCAAATATCTATTGGCTAATCTTTCTTCGTTTACTGAATGGTGTATTTGCGGGTTTTGTTCCTAATGCAACAGCCTTGATAGCCAGTCAGGTTCCCAAGGAGAAATCAGGCTCTGCCTTAGGTACTTTGTCTACAGGCGTAGTTGCAGGTACTCTAACTGGTCCTTTTATCGGGGGCTTTATCGCAGAATTATTTGGCATTCGTACGGTTTTCTTACTGGTTGGTAGTTTTCTGTTCTTAGCCGCTATTTTAACTATTTGCTTTATCAAGGAAGATTTTCAACCAGTAGCCAAGGAAAAGGCCATTCCAACAAAGGAATTGTTTACATCAGTTAAATATCCCTATCTATTGATTAATCTCTTTCTAACTAGTTTTGTCATCCAATTTTCAGCCCAATCGATTGGCCCTATTCTGGCTCTTTATGTGCGTGACTTAGGGCAGACAGAGAATCTTCTTTTTGTCTCTGGTTTGATTGTGTCCAGTATGGGCTTTTCCAGCATGATGAGTGCAGGAGTTATGGGCAAGCTAGGTGACAAGGTGGGCAATCATCGTCTCTTGGTTGTCGCCCAGTTTTATTCAGTTATCATCTATCTTCTCTGTGCCAATGCCTCTAGTCCCCTTCAACTAGGACTCTATCGTTTCCTCTTTGGCTTGGGAACCGGTGCGCTGATACCTGGTGTCAATGCCCTTCTCAGCAAAATGACTCCCAAAGCCGGCATTTCGAGAGTCTTTGCCTTTAATCAGGTATTCTTTTATCTGGGAGGTGTCGTTGGTCCCATGGCAGGTTCTGCAGTAGCAAGACAATTTGGCTACCATGCAGTTTTTTATGCGACAAGCCTTTGTGTTGCCTTTAGTTGTCTCTTTAACCTGCTTCAATTTCGAACATTATTAAAAGTAAAGGAAATCTAGTGCGAGTAAAAATTAATCTCAAATGCTCCTCTTGTGGCAGTATCAATTATCTAACCAGTAAAAATTCAAAAACCCATCCAGACAAGATTGAGGTTTTAAAGTATTGTCCCAAGGAAAGAAAAGTAACCCTACATCTTGAATCTAAGTAGATTTTATGGTAAAATAATAAGGATTTTAAGGAGTTTGATATGTATAACCTATTATTAACCATTTTATTAGTATTATCTGTTGTGATTGTGATTGCGATTTTCATGCAACCAACCAAAAACCAATCCAGCAATGTATTTGATGCCAGCTCAGGTGATTTGTTTGAACGCAGTAAGGCACGCGGTTTTGAAGCTGTAATGCAGCGTTTGACAGGGATTTTAGTCTTTTTCTGGCTAGCCATTGCCTTAGCATTGACGGTATTATCAAGTAGATAAGAAAATAATGGGCAGGACTAGGTCTTTGCCTCTTTTTATTTTTAAAGGATGTTTGAGACGGTTTTACAGTTAAAGAAAATTAAAAATCTAGAAAGAAAATATGAAAGATAGAATAAAAGAATATTTGCAAGAAAAGGGAAAGGTGACTGTTAATGACTTGGCTCAGGCTTTGGGAAAAGATGGGTCCAAGGATTTTCGTGAGTTGATTAAAACCTTGTCCCTAATGGAAAGAAAGCACCAGATTCGCTTTGAAGAAGATGGCAGTCTGACCTTGGAAGCTAAGAAAAAACATGAGATTACTCTCAAGGGAATTTTTCATGCCCATAAAAATGGCTTTGGTTTTGTTAGTCTAGAAGGGGAAGAGGACGACCTTTTTGTAGGAAAAAATGATGTTAACTATGCTATTGATGGTGATACTGTTGAAGTTGTTATCAAGAAAGTCGCTGATCGCAACAAGGGAACAGCAGCAGAAGCTAAAATTATTGATATCCTAGAGCACAGTTTGACAACCGTTGTCGGTCAAATCGTTCTGGATCAGGAAAAACCTAAGTATGCAGGTTACATCCGTTCTAAAAACCAGAAAATTAGCCAGCCGATTTATGTTAAGAAACCAGCTCTTAAACTAGAGGGAACAGAAGTTCTCAAGGTCTTTATCGATAAATACCCAAGCAAGAAACATGATTTCTTTGTCGCTAGTGTCCTCGATGTGGTGGGACATTCAACGGATGTCGGAATTGATGTCCTTGAGGTTTTGGAGTCTATGGACATTGTCTCCGAGTTTCCAGAAGCTGTTGTCAAGGAAGCAAAAAGTGTGCCGGATGCTCCGTCTCAAAAGGATATGGAAGGTCGTCTGGATCTAAGAGATGAGATTACCTTTACCATTGACGGTGCTGATGCCAAGGACTTGGACGATGCGGTGCATATCAAGGCCTTGAAAAATGGGAATCTGGAGCTTGGAGTTCACATTGCAGACGTTTCCTACTATGTGACAGAAGGTTCTGCCCTTGACAAGGAAGCCCTTAACCGTGCGACTTCAGTCTATGTGACAGACCGTGTGGTTCCAATGCTTCCAGAACGTCTGTCAAATGGCATCTGCTCCCTTAATCCTCAAGTAGATCGCCTGACCCAGTCTGCAATTATGGAAATTGATAAACATGGTCGTGTGGTCAATTACACCATTACACAAACGGTTATCAAGACCAGCTTCAGGATGACCTATAGTGATGTCAATGATATCTTAGCAGGTGACGAGGAGAAGAGACAAGAGTATCAGAAAATTGTTCCTAGTATAGAACTTATGGCCAAGCTCCATGAAATTTTAGAAAGCATGCGTGTGAAACGTGGTGCCCTCAATTTCGATACCAATGAAGCTAAGATTTTAGTGGATAAACAAGGTAAGCCTGTTGATATCGTTCTTCGTCAGCGTGGTGTTGCCGAGCGCATGATTGAGTCCTTTATGTTGATGGCCAATGAAACAGTTGCCGAGCATTTCAGCAAGCTGGATTTGCCTTTCATCTATCGAATTCACGAGGAGCCAAAGGCTGAAAAGATTCAGAAGTTTATTGATTATGCTTCGAGCTTTGGCTTGCGCATTTATGGGACTGCCAGTGAGATTAGTCAGGAGGCCCTTCAATACATCATGCGTACTGTTGAGGGAGAACCTTATGCGGATGTATTGTCTATGATGCTTCTGCGCTCCATGCAGCAGGCTCGTTATTCGGAGCACAATCACGGCCACTATGGACTAGCTGCTGACTATTATACTCACTTTACCAGTCCGATTCGTCGTTATCCAGACCTTCTGGTTCACCGTATGATTAGGGACTATGGTCGTTCTAAGGAAATAGCCGAGCATTTTGAACAAGTGATTCCAGAGATTGCAACCCAGTCTTCCAATCGTGAGCGTCGTGCCATTGAGGCTGAGCGTGAAGTCGAAGCCATGAAGAAGGCTGAGTATATGGAAGAATACGTGGGTGAAGAGTACGATGCAGTTATCTCCAGCATCGTTAAATTTGGTCTCTTTGTTGAATTGCCAAACACGGTTGAAGGTTTGATTCATATCACCAATTTACCTGAATTTTATCATTTCAATGAGCGTGATTTGACTCTGCGTGGGGAAAAATCGGGTACAACTTTCCGTGTAGGTCAGCAAATCCGTATCCGAGTTGAAAGAGCTGACAAGATGACGGGTGAAATTGACTTCTCTTATATTCCAAGTGAGTTTGATGTGATTGAAAAAGGCTTGAAACAGTCTAGTCGCAATGATAGAGGGCGTGGTTCAAGTCGTCGTTCAGATAAGAAGGAAGACAAGAGAAAATCAGGACGCTCAAATGATAAGCGCAAGCATTCGTCAAAAGACAAGAAAAAAGGAAAGAAACCTTTTTACAAGGAAGTAGCTAAGAAAGGAGCTAAGCATGGCAAAGGGCGAGGGAAAGGTCGTCGCACAAAATAAAAAGGCGCGCCACGACTATACAATCGTAGATACGCTAGAGGTAGGGATGGTCCTGACTGGGACTGAAATCAAGAGTGTACGAGCAGCTCGAATCAATCTCAAGGATGGCTTTGCCCAAGTAAAAAATGGGGAGGTTTGGTTGAGCAATGTTCATATCGCTCCTTACGAAGAGGGCAATATCTGGAACCAGGAACCAGAACGTCGTCGTAAACTCTTGCTCCATAAGAAACAAATCCAAAAGTTGGAACAAGAGACCAAAGGGACAGGAATGACGCTGGTTCCTCTTAAAGTCTATATCAAAGATGGTTATGCCAAGCTTCTTTTAGGTTTAGCTAAAGGGAAGCATGACTATGATAAACGGGAGTCAATCAAGCGACGTGAGCAAAACCGTGACATCGCGCGCGTGATGAAAGCAGTCAACCAGCGATAAAAAGAGGAATGAAGATGGAAAAACTAGTTGCCTATAAACGCATGCCTTTGTGGAATAAAGAAACCATGCCAGAGGCTGTTCAGCAGAAACACAATACCAAGGTTGGGACTTGGGGCAAGATTACTGTTTTAAAAGGAACTCTCAAGTTTATTGAATTGACAGAGGATGGCGAGGTTCTAGCTGAGCACCTCTTTGAAGCAGGAGCCGACAATCCTATGGCACAACCACAAGCCTGGCACCGAGTGGAGGCTGTAACAGACGATGTGGAATGGTATTTGGAATTTTATTGTAAACCTGAGGATTATTTTCCTAAGAAATACAATACCAATCCTGTTCATTCAGAAGTTCTAGAAGCTATGCAGACAGTAAAACCAGGGAGAGCCTTGGATTTGGGCTGTGGTCAAGGCCGTAATGCACTCTTTCTAGCCCAGCAAGGTTTTGATGTGACAGCTGTGGATCAAAATGAACTGTCCCTTGAAATCTTGCAAAGCATTGTGGAGCAGGAAGATTTGGATATGCCTGTTGGTCTTTATGATATCAATTTAGCCAGTATTGGACAAGCGTATGACTTTATCGTATCGACAGTTGTTTTGATGTTTTTACAAGCGAACCGTATTCCTGCAATTATCAAAAATATGCAGGAGCATACCACTGTTGGTGGCTATAATCTTATCGTCTGTGCCATGGACACGGAGGATTATCCTTGCTCAGTGAACTTCCCATTCACATTTAAAGAGGGAGAATTGGCAGACTATTACAAGGATTGGGAATTGGTTAAGTACAATGAAAATCCAGGCCATTTACACCGTCGCGATGAAAATGGCAATCGCATTCAACTACGCTTTGCGACCATGCTAGCTAAGAAAATCAAGTAAACACACATGAAGATTAGGAATTTCCTGATCTTTTTTTAAATGCTAAATGTTATAAAAATGTAATATTTCTGACTATATGATTTTTATTTCAAAAATTTATATAAATATATTGCAAAATCACCTTTATATGTATATATATAT
>NZ_JUPG01000151.1 GCF_001074825.1 Streptococcus pseudopneumoniae | reverse complement strand
CGACGCTCCATCTTGTCCTGAGTGTGGAAGTCAAATGAAGAAATATGACTTCCAAAAACCGTCGAAAATCCCTTACCTCGAAACAACTGGTATGCCTACTAGAATTCTCCTTAAAAAGCGTCGTTTCAAGTGCTATCATTGCTCGAAAATGATGGTCGCCGAGACCTCACTCGTCAAGAAGAATCATCAAATTCCTCGTATTATCAATCAAAAGATTGCGCAAAAGTTGATTGAAAAGACTTCTATGACCGATATTGCACATTAGCTGGCCATTTCAACTTCAACTGTTATTCGCAAGCTCAATGACTTCTGTTTTAAGTCTGATTTTTCTTAC
>NZ_JUPG01000150.1 GCF_001074825.1 Streptococcus pseudopneumoniae | reverse complement strand
GACGAAATTTGTCCTTTCTCGAGCTTAGCTTTTCTTCAACCCACTACAGTTGACAAAGAGCCATTTTTTAAGAAATTCTATATAAGCTATAAAATCAAATATAAATTGTACTAAAAAATTAGATTAATTCATATATAAATTATACTTCTTCATCTTCTTTACGACGACGGCCTGCAAGACCAAGTCCAAGTACTGCACTTGCTGCAGCTGCTACCATAGTTACTGTAGAGTCTGCTGTACCTGTGTTTGGAAGTTGTCGATCTTTATTTATTGTAGTTTCAGATATTGGAGTTCTATCTGACATTTCATTAGCACTGCCGTCCTTATGTGGCTGAGCTGGCATTTCTTCTGAAATACCATTCACACTACCTGTATAGGATGGGACTTCTGCTGTTGGTGGAATAATAACATTGCCTTCACCATCTGTACTGCTTGTGCCTACTGAATCTGTATAGGCTGGGACTTCTACAGTTGGTGGGGTAATCAAG
>NZ_JUPG01000149.1 GCF_001074825.1 Streptococcus pseudopneumoniae | reverse complement strand
TGCTCAAAGCACTGCTTTGAGGTTGTAGATAAGACTGACGAAGTCAGTTACATATATCTACGGTAAGGCGACGCTGACGTGGTTTGAAGAGATTTTCGAAGAGTATAAGAAAAAAGCAGAGTTGGAAGTCAATCCAATTCTGCTTTTAAATAGTCTAAAACATTTTCCAGATTGTCTAAGGACACCTTGGTAAATTGATAAGGGCAGGCATCCAAGTAAGCCTCCTCAAAGAAGTCCAATTTCAGCTGACTGTGTTTTAGGCTGGCGATTTTAGGATACTGTCTGAGGTCTAGCAATAAACCATCATGAAGCGGAAAGTGAGGAAGGGGACAAGGTGTTTTAGTTAAGATTTCCTCGATTTGTTTTTGGTAAGTTTCCTGATTGGACAAGCGAGCCAGACGATTTTTCTCAAATAATTGACTGTCAATATAGAGTGATAAGGCCTTTTGCATGATGAGGTTGCTGTCGTAGTCTAGGATATTTTTGTAGGCCACAAAGGCTTCTTTGATAGCATTTGGCAGAATGAGTGCCGTAATCCGCAGGGCTGGAAAGAGGCTGGTTGAGAAGGACTTGATATAAATGACGCGCTCCTCTGTATCTAGATAGTGGAAGGTCTGGCCCTTCTTGGAGTCCAAATCCCCCAAATAGTCGTCCTCTACGATATAGACACCATACTTGGCAGCTAAGTCAAGAATAGCCCGTTTGTCCTGCTCAGAATAGGAATGCCCCAGAGGATAGTGAAAACGAGGAATGGTGTAGAAAAACTTAATTTTTCCTGTTTTGAAGTGACCTTCCAGCTCCTCCAAGTCAATCCCATCAATGCCTCGTTCAATCGTTTGATAGTCTAATCCTTGAGCAATCAAGAGTCGATTCATCCGATGATAGGTCGGTTGTTCCACCAAGATTTCCTTGGCTTGGCTAGGAAAGGATATTTGAGAGAGGATAAACAAGGCTTGTTGGGTTCCAGAAGTCAATACCAGTTGGTCTGCCTTGCAGTAGAGGGCTTGGTCAAAGAGGAGTTTATGAACAGATTGTCTGAGCTCTTCAAGACCTTCTTGGTTGTCATAGTAGTTGAAGAGGTAGTTTTCCCGGCCAATCAAGGTTTCATTGATACAGAGTCGGAAATCGTCATAGGCACTGGCATGTTCGTCAGTGACTTCGATTTCTAGATCCTGGTGTTGCCCTTGTTCTAGGACATAGTAACCACTCTGAGGCTTGGCATAGAGGTATTGTTCGTGCCGTAATTCCAGCAGGGCTCGTTGTATGGTGTCCTTGCTACAGTGGAAGTCAAGGCTCAGTTGACGTATAGAAGGCAGGCGACTTCCCGTCGGAAAGCGTCCAGACTCGATGCCATTTTTCAGATAGGAAACGACCTCTTGGTACTTGCTTTGTTTCTTCATTCCAAACCTCCCTTGATTTTGTTACATTGTACCCTTTTTTTTCCTTCTTGGCAATGTCTAGGGTATTTCTCTCGTTCACATCTAGGGGCAAATGTGGTATACTTAGGAGTAAGATTTATAGAATAATACTCTTCGAAAATCTCTTCAAACCACGTCAGCTTCGCCTTGCCGTAGATATGGTTACTGACTTCGTCAGTTCTATCCACAACCTCAAAACAGTGTTTTG
>NZ_JUPG01000148.1 GCF_001074825.1 Streptococcus pseudopneumoniae | reverse complement strand
TGAAACGTTATCAAGCATAAGAGAGAAGGCAGAAGTTAGAGACTAGCTTCTGCTTTTTTATGTATGGTACTTTACTGGTAAACAAAAAAGTTAAAAAAATCACAAAAAAGATTGAAGAAACAAATGAAAAGGCTTACAATTACATTATAAATAGTACAAATAAAAAACGGAGGAGTGCTTTATGAAAGCCTATACTTATGTAAAACCAGGACTTGCTTCTTTTGTCGATGTCGAAAAACCAGTTCTTCGCAAGCCAACAGACGCTATCGTTCGTATCGTTAAAACAACTATCTGTGGGACAGACCTCCATATCATTAAAGGGGATGTTCCTGCTTGCCAAAGTGGTACCATTCTTGGTCACGAAGGGATTGGGATTGTTGAAAAAGTTGGAGAAGGAGTTTCTAACTTCAAAAAAGGTGACAAGGTCTTGATTTCTTGTGTCTGTGCCTGTGGTAAATGTTACTACTGTAAAAAAGGGATTTATGCCCACTGTGAGGATGAGGGAGGATGGATTTTTGGTCACTTGATTGATGGTACGCAGGCTGAGTACCTACGTGTCCCTCATGCAGATAACACTCTTTACCACACTCCAGAAGATTTGTCAGATGAAACTTTGGTTATGCTATCAGACATTCTGCCTACTGGATATGAAATTGGTGTCTTGAAAGGGAAAGTAGAACCTGGTTGTAGCGTAGCCATTATTGGTTCAGGTCCAGTTGGATTGGCTGCTCTTTTAACAGCTCAATTCTATTCACCAGCTAAATTGATTATGGTGGACTTAGACGATAACCGCTTGGAAACTGCTTTATCATTTGGTGCGACTCATAAGGTTAATTCTTCAGACCCTGAAAAAGCCATTAAGGAAATTTATGATTTGACAGATGGTCGTGGTGTAGATGTTGCTATCGAAGCTGTTGGTATTCCTGCAACATTTGACTTCTGTCAAAAGATTATCGGTGTAGACGGAACAGTTGCCAACTGTGGTGTACATGGTAAACCAGTTGAATTCGATTTGGACAAACTTTGGATTCGCAACATCAATGTAACAACTGGTTTGGCATCTACAAATACAACTCCACAATTGTTGAAAGCACTTGAAAGTCATAAGATTGAACCAGAAAAATTGGTAACTCACTATTTCAAACTCAGTGAAATTGAAAAAGCCTACGAAGTCTTCAGCAAGGCAGCAGACCACCATGCCATTAAGGTCATTATCGAAAACGATATCTCAGAAGCCTAGATAGTAAAAAGATTTTATACTCTTCGAAAATCAAATTCAGTCATCCATCAGATGGCTGGATTTTTTATCAAATACTTTATCATCAAATTGTTCAGCTAGTATAGTTGCTGAGTGATAAAGTTCCTTTGCTTTATTTTTATCATTTTCAAAATAAAGATAGCACTTAGCTTCAAATACTGAAATTCCAGGTTTATAGACTTGCAACATTGTTACTGATAAAATTTCATTCATCTTTTTTACTAGAGATATCATATGCTTATAGTCATTATGAACAACATAAACACCCGCTATGGCACAAAGAACTGATAGTAGCTCTACATTATACATTTCATCACTAACTAATTGCTGTTTCAACAACTTAATCCGAAAATTATCTAATGCTCTCTTCTATAAATCAAGTCTTGACATTGCATAGCAAAATAATCAATTAATAGTAAATCATTGAATGTGTAAACTTGCTTAAAATAATCATCAAAAATATCTTCAGCGAAACTACCTGTCCCTGTTCTTATCAAGTCTAATATTCTTTCAATCAAGTCTAGACTCAGCAACTCTTCCTCAGGAAGAGCTAGTTCTTTATTTTCAAGAAAAGTATCTATCGGAACTTCTAATCGCTTAGATAAATATTGTAACTTAGTAATTGTTGGCAAGGATTGCCCAAGCTCAGTACGCATCAGCTGTTTGATTATTAAGTCAGATTCTGTCCACAGACCTCTTCTCTCGTCAATTTGTGACGTTCACGTTCCTGTCTTACTCTATGACCAATTTCAGTTTTAATATCTGTTGTCATTCTTACCTCTTAACCACAATCCATAAATTAACATACTTTTAATTCTTCGGCTAAAAATTAACAATAATTCTTTTTCAAATCCGTCATATTATTTTCCAAAACTTGGATGTCTTGGCTGACTTTGAGAATGACAATGCTTCCTTGAATACTGGAGATGACTTGACGGGCCTGCAAATGTGCCCGCTCTTCTGACCAGTCAGCATGCAGGTCTTGCAAGAGGCTGGCTAACTTCTCTGTCCACTGGGTCATAAAATCATTGAGAGGACAGCGGAAGTTCTCATCTTCTGTGGACAATTCCACAATCAGATTACCAATTGGGCAACCATAAAAGACCGTCTGACTTTCATGAAATTGATAAACCCAGTCAATCATATCCGAAAACTTGTCACTGTCAGACTTGTCTGCTTCAAAAATATCTTCAAAAAGCTCTTTTCGCCAATTTGCTAAAATATCTTGAATGACCGTCAAACCAATTTCCTTCTTAGATGTGAAATAATAATAAAGCTGCCCCTTGCCAACATCAGCTGCCTCCATGATGTCACTGATGGAGGTGGCCACATAACCCTTCTGATAAATCAATTCCTCAGCACTTTGTAAAATACGCTCTTTAACGCTCATCTGCTCACCTCTCTTTTTTCCTATTATAGCAGATTCAGAGTCTGAGACCAAACAATTGAAACCACCACCTTTTGCCACTGTTTTATCATTAAAATTTTTGTTCTGAGCAAATTGATTTACAAATTCAATTTTAGATGTTATTATAATTGTACCGAACGGTCAGTATATAACTAAAACTACCATTTGGAAAATCATCAAACTAACAGTCTAAATTCCTATTGGCTGTTAATCAAATCATATTAGGAGGAACCTCATGTTCAATCAGAAAAATGTCGCATTTGTTATCACAGACCCACAAGTTGAATTCCTAAAACATACTGGTAAAGGATTCGGAGCAACTAAAGACGTTCTTGAAAAAGTTAATACTATTGAAAATCTGACAAAGCTTTTCGCTCTTGCTAAAGAGCGTGGCTACAAGCGTTTTATCTCACCGCACTACTTCTATCCACACGATCACAAGTGGCAATTTAAAGCTGCTGGTGAAACGATGATGATTGAAAACGAAATGTTTTGGCGTGATAGTCAATATTCAGCAATTCCAGAAGGCTCTGGAGCAGATATGATTGAAGAGATTAAACCATTTTTGGATGAAGATACTATTGTTGTCAACGGACATAAAATCTTTGGCCCAGAAAGCAACGACCTTAACCTTCAACTCCGCAAAAATGGTATCGACACCGTCATCTTGGCTGGTATGAATGCTAATCTCTGCGTGGATTCACACATGCGTGAACTCATAGAATTAGGCTACAATGTCATTGTTGTTAACGATGCTGTCGGTGCTCCAGGTGAAGAAGCCTACCAAGCTGCACTGACAAACTACGGCTACATTGCCAACCAAGTTTTGACAACTGAGGAAGTTATCGCTCAACTTTAGATAAATAAGAAATGAGCATATTTCTTTCCTTGTTTGGCGGAATTGGTTATAATATACGGTACAAAGGAATGAATGAATATGTATCGTGTTATAGAAATGTACGGAGATTGTGAGCCTTGGTGGTTCTTAGAAGGTTGGGAAGAAGATATTGTAGCAAGTAGAAAATTTGACCAGTATTATGATGCTCTCAAATACTACAAAACTTGCTGGTTTAGATTGGAACAAGAGTCTCCTCTTTATAAAAGCAGAAGTGACTTGATGACCATTTTTTGGGACCCAGAAGACCGACGCTGGTGTGATGAATGTGATGAGTATTTACAACAATACCATTCGTTGGCTCTTTTGCAGGATGAGCAGGTTATCCCAGATGAAAAACTACGCCCAGGCTATGAAAAACAAACCGGTCAGGAAAGGCATCGTTCTTGCCGTATGAAATTAAAATAGAGAAAAAGTAACTTTTTTGGAGTTGCTTTTTTATTTTTTCCAACTCTTTGCGAATAGTATAGGTGAGGAGGTAAGTATGGTTCAAGAAATTGCACAAGAAATCATTCGTTCGGCCCGGAAAAAAGGGGCGCAAGACATTTATTTTGTTCCTAAGTTAGATGCCTATGAGCTTCATATGAGGGTGGGAGACGAGCGCTGTAAAATTGGTTGCTATGATTTTGAAAAATTTGCGGCCGTTATCAGTCATTTCAAGTTTGTGGCGGGTATGAATGTGGGAGAAAAGCGACGTAGTCAGCTAGGTTCCTGTGATTATGAATATGACCAGAAGATGGCGTCCCTACGTTTATCTACCGTAGGCGATTATCGAGGCCATGAGAGTTTAGTTATTCGCTTGTTGCACGATGAGGAACAGGACTTGCATTTTTGGTTTCAGGATATTGAAGAACTGGGCAAGCAGTACAGGCAACGGGGACTCTATCTTTTTGCTGGTCCAGTCGGCAGTGGTAAGACGACCTTGATGCACGAATTAGCCAAGTCTCTTTTTAAGGGACAACAAGTTATGTCCATTGAAGATCCGGTAGAAATCAAACAAGAGGATATGCTACAGTTGCAGTTGAATGAGGCGATTGGACTAACCTATGAAAATCTCATCAAGCTTTCCTTACGTCATCGTCCTGACCTCTTGATCATCGGAGAAATTCGAGATAGCGAGACGGCGCGTGCAGTGGTTAGAGCCAGTCTGACAGGGGCGACAGTCTTTTCAACCATTCATGCCAAGAGTATCCGAGGTGTTTATGAACGCCTACTGGAGTTGGGTGTGAGTGAGGAGGAATTAGCGGTCGTTCTGCAAGGAGTCTGCTACCAGAGATTAATCGGGGGAGGAGGAATCGTTGACTTTGCAAACAAAGACTATCAAGAACACCAGCCAACTAGCTGGAATGAACAGATTGACCAGCTTCTTAAAGATGGACATATCACAAGTCTTCAGGCTGAGACGGAAAAAATTAGCTACAGCTAAGCAAAAAAATATCATCACCTTGTTTAACAATCTCTTTTCCAGCGGTTTTCATCTGGTGGAGACTATCTCCTTTCTAGATAGGAGTGCCTTGTTGGACAAGCAGTGCGTGACCCAGATGCGCACAGGTTTGTCTCAGGGGAAATCATTCTCAGAAATGATGGAAAGTTTGGGCTTTTCAAGTGCCATTGTCACTCAGTTATCCCTAGCTGAAGTTCATGGGAATCTCCACCTGAGTTTGGGAAAGATAGAAGAATATCTAGACAATCTGGCCAAGGTCAAGAAAAAATTAATTGAAGTAGCGACCTATCCTTTGATTTTGCTGGGTTTTCTTCTCTTAATTATGCTGGGACTGCGAAACTATCTACTACCACAACTGGATAGTAGCAATATTGCTACCCAAATCATTGGCAATCTGCCACAAATTTTTCTAGGCATGGTAGGGTTTGTTTCAGTAGGTGTCCTTTTAGCACTAACTTTTTATAAAAGAAGTTCTAAGATGCGGGTCTTTTCTATCTTAGCACGCCTTCCCTTTTTTGGAATTTTTGTGCAAACCTATTTGACAGCTTATTACGCGCGTGAATGGGGCAATATGATTTCTCAAGGGATGGAGTTGACGCAGATTTTTCAAATCATGCAGGAACAAGGTTCCCAACTCTTTAGAGAAATCGGTCAAGATCTGTCTCAAGCCCTACAAAATGGTCAGGAATTTTTTCAAACCATAGCAACCTATCCTTTCTTTAGGAAGGAATTGAGTCTCATCATCGAGTATGGAGAAGTCAAGTCCAAGCTGGGTAGTGAGTTGGAAATCTACGCTGAAAAAACTTGGGAATCCTTTTTTACCCGAGTCAACCGCACCATGAATTTGGTGCAGCCACTGGTTTTTATCTTTGTGGCATTGATTATCGTTTTACTTTATGCGGCAATGTTAATGCCTATGTATCAAAATATGGAGGTAAATTTTTAAAATGAAAAAAATGATGACGTTCTTGAAAAAAGCTAAGGTTAAAGCTTTCACACTTGTGGAGATGTTGGTGGTTTTGCTCATCATCAGCGTGCTTTTCTTGCTCTTTGTACCTAATTTGACCAAGCAAAAAGAGGCGGTCAATGACAAAGGAAAAGCTGCTGTTGTTAAGGTGGTGGAAAGCCAGGCAGAGCTTTATAGCTTAGATAAAAATGAAGATGCTAGCCTAAGTAAGTTACAAGCAGATGGGCGAATCACAAAAGAACAGGCTAAGGCCTATAAAGAATACCATGCTAAACAAGGTACCAGTCAAAGTGTTTCAGATTAAGGCCTTTACCATGCTGGAAAGTCTCTTGGTTTTGGGTCTTGTGAGTATGATTGCCTTGGGCTTGTCTGGCTCTGTTCAGTCTACTTTTGCGGCGGTAGAGGAGCAGATTTTCTTTATGGAGTTTGAAGAACTCTATCGGGAAACCCAAAAACGCAGTGTAGCCAGTCAGCAAAAGACTAGTCTAAACTTAGATGGGCAGACGATCAGTAACGGCAGTCAAAAGTTGACAGTTCCTAAAGGCATTCAAGCACCATCAGGCCAAAGTATTACATTTGACCGAGCTGGGGGCAATTCGTCCCTAGCTAAGGTTGAATTTCAGACCAGTAAAGGAGCAATTCGTTATCAATTATATCTAGGAAATGGAAAAATTAAACGCATTAAGGAAACAAAAAATTAGGGCAGTGATTTTACTGGAAGCAGTAGTCGCTCTAGCTATCTTTGCCAGTATTGCTACCCTTCTTTTGGGACAAATTCAGAAAAATAGGCAAGAAGAAGCAAAAATCTTGCAAAAGGAAGAAGTCTTTAGGGTAGCTAAGATGGCCCTGCAGACAGGTCAAAATCAGGTAAACATAAACGGAGTGGAGATTCAGGTGTTTTCTAGTGAAAAGGGATTGGAGGTTTATCATGGTTCAGAACAGTTGTTGGCTATCAAAGAGCCATAAGGTCAAGGCTTTCACTTTGTTGGAATCCCTGATTGCTCTCATTGTCATCAGTGGAAGCTTACTCCTCTTTCAAGCCATGAGTCAGCTACTCATTTCAGAAGTTCGCTACCAGCAACAAAGCGAGCAAAAAGAGTGGCTCTTGTTTGTAGATCAGCTAGAGGCAGAATTAGACCGTTCGCAGTTCGAAAAAGTGGAGGGAAATCGCCTCTATATGAAGCAGGATGGTAAGGAAATTGCGATAGGTAAGTCAAAATCAGATGATTTTCGGAAAACCGATTCCAGTGGACGGGGTTATCAACCTATGGTTTATGGACTCAAATCAGCTCAAATTACAGAGGACAATCAAGTGGTTCGTTTTCGTTTCCAGTTTCAAAAAGGCTTAGAAAGGGAGTTCATCTATCGTGTGGAAAAAGAAAAAAGTTAAGGCGGGAGTTCTCCTCTATGCAGTCACCATGGCAGCCATCTTTAGTCTTTTGTTGCAATTTTACTTGAACCGACAAGTCGCCCACTATCAAGACTATGCTTTGAATAAAGAAAAGTTAATCGCTTTTGCCATGGCCAAGCGAACCAAGGATAAAGCTGAACAAGAAAGTGGAGAACAGGCCTTTAATCTGGGTCAGGTGAGTTATCAAAATAAGAAAACAAACTTGGTGACAAGGGTTCACACGCCTAAGAGCCAATATGAGTTCCTATTTCCTTCAGTCAAAATCAAAGAAGAGAAAACAGATGAAAAGAAAGAGGCAGCGACTGATTCAAGTGATCAAGCAGAGAGGAAAAAATCGGAAAAGAAGCCTGAAAAGAAAGAGAATTCCTAGCTAATCAAGCTACTTTGTGCTAAACTAAAAGCATGAAACATGATTTTAACCACAAAGCAGAAACTTTCGATTCCCCTAAAAATATCTTTCTTGCAAACTTGGTTTGTCAAGCGGTCGAGAAACAGCTTAATCTTCTATCAGACAAAGAAATTCTGGATTTTGGTGGTGGGACGGGTCTATTAGCTTTGCCCCTAGCCAAGCAGGCTAAGTCAGTCACTCTTGTAGACATTTCTGAGAAAATGCTGGAGCAGGCTCGTTTGAAAGCAGAGCAGCAAGACATCAAGAATATCCAGTTTTTGGAGCAAGATTTACTGAAAAATCCCTTGAAGCAAGAGTTTGATTGCATTGTTGTTAGTCGGGTTCTTCATCATATGCCTGATTTGGATGCAGCTCTCTCACTGTTTCATCAGCATTTGAAGGAAGATGGGCGACTCCTTATTGCCGATTTTACCAAGACAGAAGCTAACCATCATGGATTTGATTTAGGTGAACTGGAAAACAAGCTAATTGATCATGGTTTTTCATCGGTGCATAGTCAGATTCTCTATAGCGCTGAAGACCTGTTTCAAGGAAATTACTCAGAACTCTTTTTAACAGTAGCCCAAAAATCACTCGCCTAGTCAGGGAGTGATTTTTCTATAAGGATGGAAAAAAGAAGGGAAATTTGATAAGATAGGAATATGGATTTTGAAAAAATTGAACAAGCTTATACGTATTTACTAGAGAATGTCCAAATTATCCAAAGTGATTTGGCGACCAACTTTTATGACGCCTTGGTGGAGCAAAACAGCATCTATCTGGATGGTGAGACTGAGCTAAATCAGGTCAAAGAGAACAATCAGGCCCTTAAGCGCTTAGCGCTTCGCAAAGAAGAGTGGCTCAAGACCTACCAGTTTCTCTTGATGAAGGCAGGGCAAACGGAGCCTTTACAGGCCAATCACCAGTTTACGCCGGACGCCATTGCTTTACTTTTGGTGTTTATCGTGGAAGAGCTGTTTAAAGAGGAGGAAATTTCTATCCTCGAAATGGGTTCTGGGATGGGAATTTTGGGCGCTACTTTCTTGACCTCGCTTGATAAAAAAGTGGATTACTTGGGAATGGAAGTCGATGATTTGCTGATTGATTTGGCAGCTAGCATGGCAGATGTGATTGGTTTGCAGGCTGGCTTTGTCCAAGGAGATGCCGTTCGTCCACAAATGCTCAAAGAAAGCGATGTGGTCATCAGCGACT
The DNA here is from genome assembly GCF_001074825.1 of Streptococcus pseudopneumoniae. Classification (GTDB taxonomy): domain Bacteria; phylum Bacillota; class Bacilli; order Lactobacillales; family Streptococcaceae; genus Streptococcus; species Streptococcus pseudopneumoniae_C. The sequence goes on along the minus strand of NZ_JUPG01000148.1, from coordinate 24,520 downwards.
TGCCTGTTGGCTATTATCCTGATGATGCCGTTGCAGCGCGTCATCAAGTTGCTTCTAGTCAAGAACATACCTACGCCCATCACTTGCTCATGGAACAAGGACTTAAGTACCTCAAGTCAGATGGATACGCTATTTTTCTAGCTCCGAGTGATTTGTTGACCAGTCCTCAAAGTGATTTGTTAAAAGTGTGGTTGAAAGAGGAGGCAAGTCTGGTTGCCATGATCAGTCTACCTGAAAATCTTTTTGCTAGTGCTAAACAATCTAAGACGATTTTTATCTTACAGAAGAAAAGTGATATAGCAGTAGAGCCTTTTATTTATCCGCTTGCAAGCCTGCAAGATGCAAGTATTTTAATGAAATTTAAAGAAAATTTTCAAAAATGGACTCAAGGTACTGAAATATAAAATAGATTTTGTTATAATAGATGAAAACGCTTAAAAGAGGAGTCTTGTTATGACAAAAACAATTGCAATCAATGCAGGAAGTTCAAGTTTGAAATGGCAATTATACTTAATGCCAGAGGAAAAAGTGTTAGCCAAAGGCTTGATTGAACGTATCGGTTTGAAAGATTCAATTTCAACTGTAAAATTTGATGGCCGTTCTGAACAACAAATTTTGGATATCGAAAATCATACACAAGCCGTTAAAATTTTATTGGATGACTTGATTCGTTTCGATATTATCAAGGCTTACGATGAGATTACAGGTGTTGGACACCGTGTTGTGGCAGGTGGAGAATATTTCAAAGAATCAACAGTTGTTGAAGGGGATGTTTTGGAAAAAGTTGAAGAGTTGAGCTTGTTAGCTCCTCTTCACAATCCAGCCAATGCAGCAGGTGTTCGTGCTTTCAAGGAATTATTGCCAGACATTACCAGTGTAGTTGTTTTTGATACTTCATTCCACACAAGTATGCCAGAGAAAGCTTATCGCTACCCTCTACCAACAAAATACTACACAGAAAACAAGGTTCGTAAATATGGTGCCCACGGTACAAGCCACCAGTTTGTAGCAGGAGAAGCTGCAAAACTTTTGGGACGTCCATTAGAAGACTTGAAATTGATTACTTGCCACATCGGTAATGGTGCTTCTATTACAGCTGTTAAGGGTGGTCAGTCTGTCGATACTTCAATGGGCTTCACTCCACTTGGTGGTGTGATGATGGGTACTCGTACAGGAGATATTGACCCAGCTATCATTCCTTACCTAATGCAATATACAGAGGACTTTAACACGCCTGAAGACATTAGTCACGTCCTTAATCGTGAATCAGGCCTTATGGGTGTTTCAGGTAAATCTAGTGATATGCGCGATGTGATTGCTGCTATGGAAGAAGGGGACCACGATGCCACTTTAGCCTATGAAATGTATGTTGATCGTATCCAAAAACATATCGGTCAATACCTTGCGGTCCTAAATGGAGCAGATGCTATTATCTTTACTGCAGGTATCGGTGAAAATGCTGCAAACGTCCGTGAGGATGTTATCTCAGGTATCTCTTGGTTTGGCTGTGACGTTGATCCAGAAAAGAACGTCTTTGGCGTGACAGGAGACATCTCAACAGAAGTAGCGAAAATTCGTGTTTTGGTTATTCCAACAGATGAAGAATTGGTCATTGCCCGTGATGTTGAACGCTTGAAAAAATAACTAAAATCAGAAAAAATATTCTGTACGAGGAGTTGGGAAAGAGATTTTTCCAACTTCTTTTTCTGATGAAATTGTCCAAAACCTTGCTATGATTGGCTTTTTTGAAAAATATGGTATAATAGTAGTAATTTAATAGATGGAGTTGAGTTTTGAAGAAAAACTTTCGTGTAAAAAGAGAGAAAGATTTTAAGGCGATTTTCAAGGAAGGAACAAGTTTTGCTAATCGCAAATTTGTTGTCTACCAATTAGAAAATCAGAAAAACCATTTTCGAGTAGGTCTATCAGTTAGCAAAAAACTGGGGAATGCCGTCACTAGAAATCAAATTAAGCGACGGATTCGGCATATTATCCAGAATGCAAAAGGGAGTCTGGTAGAAGATGTCGATTTTGTTGTCATTGCTCGAAAAGGGGTTGAAACCTTGGGATACGCAGAGATGGAGAAAAATCTACTCCACGTATTAAAATTATCAAAGATTTACCAGGAAGGAAATGGGAGTGAAAAAGAAACTACAGTTGACTAGTTTGCTAGGACTGTCTCTATTGATTATGACAGCCTGTGCGACAAATGGGACAACTAGCGATATTACGGCAAATTCGACTGATTTTTGGAGTAAATTGGTTTACTTCTTTGCAGAAGTCATTCGCTTTTTATCGTTTGATATTAGTATCGGAGTAGGGATTATTCTCTTTACAATTTTGATTCGTACAGTGCTCTTGCCAGTCTTTCAAGTGCAAATGGTGGCTTCTAGAAAAATGCAGGAAGCTCAACCACGCATTAAGGCACTGCGAGAACAATATCCGGGTCGAGATATGGAAAGCAGAACCAAACTAGAGCAGGAAATGCGTAAAGTCTTTAAAGAAATGGGTGTCAGACAGTCAGATTCTCTTTGGCCGATTTTGATTCAGATGCCGCTTATCTTGGCCCTGTTCCAAGCCCTGTCAAGGGTTGACTTTTTGAAGACAGGTCATTTCTTATGGATTAACCTTGGTGGTGTGGATACAACACTTGTTCTTCCGATTTTAGCAGCAGTATTCACCTTTTTAAGTACTTGGTTGTCCAATAAAGCCTTGTCTGAGCGAAATGGAGCTACGACTGCGATGATGTATGGGATTCCAGTCTTAATCTTTATCTTTGGGGTTTATGCTCCGAGCGGAGTCGCTCTCTACTGGGCAGTGTCCAATGCTTATCAAGTTTTGCAAACCTATTTCTTGAACAATCCATTCAAGATTATCGCAGAGCGCGAGGCTGTAGCTCAGGCACAGAAAGATTTGGAAAATAGAAAAAGAAAAGCCAAGAAAAAGGCTCAGAAAACGAAATAATAAGGAGGAATCTGGTAATGGTAGTATTTACAGGTTCAACTGTTGAAGAAGCAATCCAGAAAGGATTGAAAGAATTAGATATTCCAAGAATGAAGGCTCACATCAAAGTTATTTCTCGTGAAAAAAATGGATTTCTTGGTTTATTTGGTAAAAAACCAGCTCAGGTTGACATTGAAGCTATTAGTGAAACAACTGTCATCAAAGCAAATCAACAAGCTGTAAAGGGTGTTCCTAAAGAAATTAACGAACAAAATGAACCAGTCAAAACAGTCAGTCAAGCGACCGTTGATTTGGGGCATGTTGTAGAAGCGATTAAAAAGATTGAAGAAGAAGGCCAAGGGGTTTCTGATGAAGTCAAGGCTGAAATCTTGAAAAATGAAAAACATGCCAGCACCATCTTAGAAGAAACTGGGCATATTGAAATTTTAAATGAATTACAGCTTGAAGAAGCTGGTCTTGAAGAAGTAGTTGAAACTCCTATTCTTGAAAGCCAAGCTCAACAAACTGAAAGTCAAGAATTAGAAGATTTGGGTTTAAAGGTGGAACCGACCTTTGATATTGAACAAGTAGCCACGGAAGTAACGACTTATGTTCAAACGATTATTGATGATATGGACGTTGAGGCAACGATTTCCAATGACTACAACCGTCGTAGCATCAATCTGCAAATTGATACCAATGAGCCAGGTCGTATTATCGGTTACCATGGTAAAGTCTTGAAGGCCTTGCAACTATTGGCTCAAAATTATCTTTACAACCGTTATTCAAGAACCTTCTACATCACAATCAATGTTAATGATTATGTCGAACACCGTGCAGAAGTCTTGCAGACCTATGCGCAAAAATTGGCGGCTCGTGTTTTAGAAGAAGGGCGCAGTCATCAAACAGATCCAATGTCGAATAGCGAACGCAAGATTATTCATCGTATTATTTCACGTATGGATGGCGTGACTAGTTACTCTGAAGGTGACGAGCCAAATCGCTATGTTGTCGTAGATACAGAATAAGTAAAATCAGGGTTATCCTGATTTTTTGCTAGTTAGAAGAGGTTAAACGGATGTTAAATGAGATAAGAAACTATCTAGCCTTTGCAGGTTTGCAGTACCGCAATCCAGATAAAGCAGGGGCAGAACGGGATAAGATGCTGGAATTGCGCCACAAAGGTCAAGAGGCACGAAAGGTTTTTACAGAATTGGCTAAAGCCTTTCAAGCAAGCCATCCAGAATGGCAACTCCAACAGACTAGCCAGTGGATGAACCAAGCGCAGCGCTTGCGACCACACTTCTGGGCTTATCTACAGCGTGAGGGGAAAGTGACAGAGCCTATGCTGGCCTTACGTTTGTACGGGAATCCTTCTGATTTTGGTATTTCCTTAGAAGTAAGTTTCATCGAGCGCAAGAAAGATGAGCAAACTCTAGGCAAGCAAGCCAAGGTTTTAGAAATTCCAACCGTTAAAGGAATTTATTATCTAGCATACTCTGACGGTCAAAGTCAAAGATGGGATGCGAACGAAGAAAATCGTCGTACTTTACGTGAGAAGTTGAGAAGTCAGGAAGTTCGAAAAGTGTTAGTGAAGTCAGATGTTCCTGTGACAGAAAACTCATCTGAAGAAGAAATCGTAGAAGGCCTATTGAAGTCTTATTCTACAATTCTTCCCTATTATTTAGCTACAAGAAAATCAGATAATCCGTAAAATATCATAAATCATACAGTCCAAGAGTGAACAGTCTGCTGTGTAATTCTTGGTCTTTTTGTTTCCGCTTTCAAAGTATATAATAAACTTACAAAAACAATTCAAAAGGAGAACGATTATGGAAGTCATTTCAAGTGTTCTAAATTGGTTTTCTAGCAATATTTTGCAGAATCCCGCATTTTTCGTAGGTTTATTGGTGCTAATAGGATATGCACTTTTGAAAAAACCTGCTCATGACGTTTTCTCAGGTTTCGTTAAAGCAACAGTAGGGTATATGTTGCTCAACGTGGGTGCTGGTGGTTTGGTTACAACCTTCCGTCCAATCTTGGCAGCTCTTAACTACAAATTCCAAATTGGTGCAGCGGTTATCGACCCTTACTTTGGACTTGCTGCAGCAAACAACAAAATTGCGGCAGAGTTTCCAGATTTTGTTGGAACTGCAACTACAGCTCTATTGATTGGTTTTGGAATAAATATCTTGCTTGTGGCTCTTCGCAAGATTACGAAGGTAAGAACTCTCTTTATTACTGGTCATATCATGGTACAACAAGCTGCAACTGTATCTCTTATGGTTCTATTCTTAGTACCACAATTGCGCAATGCTTACGGTACAGCAGCAATCGGTATCATCTGTGGCCTTTACTGGGCAGTTAGTTCAAATATGACTGTTGAAGCAACTCAACGCTTGACTGGTGGTGGCGGATTTGCGATTGGTCACCAACAACAATTTGCAATCTGGTTTGTAGATAAAATAGCAGGACGCTTTGGTAAGAAAGAAGAAAGCCTAGATAATCTTAAATTGCCTAAGTTCCTCTCAATCTTCCACGATACAGTTGTTGCATCTGCTACCTTGATGCTCGTATTCTTCGGAGCCATTCTTTTAATCTTGGGTCCAGACATTATGTCTAATAAAGAAGTCATCACTTCAGGAACTCTATTCAATCCGGCTAAACAAGATTTCTTTATGTACATTATCCAAACAGCCTTCACCTTCTCAGTTTACTTGTTCGTTTTGATGCAAGGTGTCCGCATGTTCGTATCTGAGTTGACAAATGCCTTCCAAGGTATTTCAAACAAATTATTGCCAGGTTCATTCCCAGCGGTTGACGTTGCAGCTTCTTATGGATTTGGTTCTCCAAACGCTGTCTTGTCTGGATTTGCCTTTGGTTTGATTGGTCAATTGATTACAATTGTCTTGCTTATCGTCTTTAAAAACCCTATCCTTATTATTACAGGATTTGTACCAGTGTTCTTTGATAATGCAGCAATTGCAGTTTACGCTGATAAACGTGGTGGATGGAAAGCAGCTGTTATCCTATCCTTCATCTCAGGTGTCCTCCAAGTTGCTCTGGGAGCTCTCTGTGTAGCCCTTCTCGACTTAGCATCTTACGGTGGTTACCATGGAAATATCGACTTTGAATTCCCATGGCTTGGATTTGGATATATCTTCAAATACCTCGGTATTGTCGGTTATGTACTTGTATGTCTCTTCTTGCTTGTTATTCCTCAACTTCAATTTGCCAAAGCAAAAGATAAAGAAAAATACTACAACGGTGAAGTTCAAGAAGAAGCATAGTTTTTTAGAAAAGGAGAAAATAAAATGGTTAAAGTATTAGCAGCGTGTGGAAATGGAATGGGTTCATCTATGGTTATCAAGATGAAGGTTGAAAATGCCCTCCGTAAGCTTAATCAAACAGATTTTACAGTCAATTCATGCAGTGTCGGTGAAGCAAAAGGTTTAGCAGCAGGCTATGACATCGTAATTGCTTCTCTTCATTTGATCCAAGAATTGGAAGGCCGCACTAATGGGAAGTTAATTGGCCTTGACAACTTGATGGATGATAAAGAAATCACTGAAAAACTCAGTCAAGCACTACAGTAAAAGGTTGGAGGGGGATGGACAGAAACTGAGAGTTATCGTTTCTGTTCTTCTCCCTCTTTAAATAAAGGAGGCAGATATGAATTTAAAACAAGCTTTAATTGAAAACGACTCGATTCGACTAGGTTTAGAAGCCAAAGACTGGAAAGAAGCAGTCAAGGTAGCAGTAGATCCCTTGATTGAAAGTGGAGCAATTTTGCCAGAGTATTACGATGCTATTATCCAATCGACTGAAGAGTATGGCCCTTACTATATCTTGATGCCAGGTATGGCTATGCCCCATGCTAGACCTGAAGCTGGAGTGCAAAGAGATGCCTTTTCATTGATTACCTTACAAAATCCTGTTGTATTTTCAGATGGGAAAGAGGTCTCAGTTTTGTTGGCACTAGCAGCAACAAGCTCAAAAATTCATACGAGTGTAGCCATTCCACAGATCATTGCCTTATTTGAATTAGAAGATTCTATCGCACGTTTACAGGCTTGCAAGACTAAAGAAGACGTCTTGGCAATGATTGAAGAATCTAAGGATAGCCCTTATCTCGAAGGATTGGATTTGGAAAGTTAGAAAGAGGAATAAAGAGATGACAAAAAGAATACCTAATTTACAAGTTGCATTAGACCATTCAGACTTGCAAGGAGCGATTAAAGCAGCTGTTTCTGTTGGTCATGAAGTAGATATTATTGAAGCTGGAACTGTTTGCTTGCTTCAAGTTGGAAGTGAGCTGGTTGAAGTCTTGCGAAGCCTTTTCCCAGATAAGATTATTGTGGCAGACACAAAATGTGCCGATGCTGGTGGAACAGTTGCCAAAAATAATGCCGTTCGTGGTGCCGATTGGATGACTTGTATCTGTTCTGCAACCATACCTACTATGGAAGCAGCTCTAAAGGCTATTAAGGCTGAACGTGGAGACCGAGGCGAAATCCAGATTGAACTTTATGGCGATTGGACTTTTGAACAAGCTCAGCTTTGGCTAGATGCTGGGATCTCGCAAGCTATCTATCACCAATCTCGTGATGCCCTTCTTGCTGGTGAAACTTGGGGTGAAAAAGACCTTAATAAGGTTAAAAAACTCATTGACATGGGCTTCCGTGTATCTGTAACAGGTGGTCTGGATGTAGATACTCTCAAACTCTTTGAAGGCGTTGATGTCTTTACCTTTATCGCAGGTCGTGGAATTACAGAGGCTGCGGATCCAGAAGGAGCAGCGCGGGCATTCAAAGACGAAATCCGTCGAATTTGGGGGTAGGCTATGGCACGTCCGATTGGAATTTACGAAAAGGCGACGCCAAAGCACTTCACTTGGCTAGAACGTTTAAATTTTGCCAAGGAGCTGGGCTTCGACTTTGTTGAAATGTCGGTTGATGAAAGCGATGCTCGCTTAGCGCGCTTGGAATGGAGTAAGGAAGAACGCTTTGAAGTGGTCAAGGCTGTTTATGAAACGGGTGTTCGTATTCCTTCTATCTGTTTTTCAGGTCATCGTCGCTACCCATTGGGATCAAATGATCCAGTTCTAGAGGAAAAATCTCTGAAACTCATGAAAAAATGTATCGAATTAGCCCAAGACTTAGGAGTTCGTACTATTCAATTAGCTGGTTACGACGTTTACTATGAGGAAAAGTCACCCCAGACACGCCAACGTTTTATCAAAAATTTGAGAAAAGCTTGTGACTGGGCTGAAGAAGCTCAGGTGGTACTTGCTATTGAAATTATGGATGATCCTTTCATCAATAGCATCGAAAAATACTTGGCTGTAGAAAAAGAGATTAACTCTCCCTACCTCTTTGTCTATCCAGACACAGGCAATCTCTCAGCTTGGCACAATGACCTCTATAGTGAGTTTGTTATCGGGCACCAGGCCTTGGCAGCTCTGCATCTCAAGGATACCTATCCTGTAACTGAGCAGTCCAAGGGGCAATTCCGCGATGTGCCTTTTGGTCAAGGTTGTGTCAACTGGGAAGATACTTTCAATATTTTAAAGCAAACCAATTATAATGGACCTTTCCTAATCGAAATGTGGTCTGAAAATTGTCCAACGGTAGAGGAAACCAAGGCGGCTATCAAAGAAGCACAAGATTTCCTTTATCCACTCATTGAGAAAGCGGGGTTGATGTAAGATGAATCAAGTAATTAATGCTATGCGTAAACGAGTCTGTGATGCCAATCAATCATTGCCAAAACATGGACTTGTCAAATTTACCTGGGGTAATGTATCTGAAGTCAATCGCGAACTCGGTGTCATTGTTATCAAACCATCAGGCGTAGATTATGACGAATTGACACCTGAAAACATGGTGGTGACTGACCTAGATGGTAAGGTTCTAGAAGGAGATTTAAGACCATCTTCTGACCTTCCAACTCATGTGCAGTTATATAAGGCTTGGTCAGAAATTGCTAGTGTTGTCCACACCCATTCGACAGAAGCCGTTGGTTGGGCTCAGGCTGGACGTGATATTCCTTTCTATGGAACAACCCATGCTGATTATTTCTACGGTTCAATCCCTTGCGCCCGTAGTTTGACCAAGGATGAAGTAGAAGTAGCTTATGAAAAAGATACTGGGCTGGTTATCGTAGAAGAGTTTGAACGTCGTGGTCTCAACCCTGTTGAAGTTCCAGGGATTGTCGTACGCAATCACGGTCCATTTACCTGGGGCAAAAATCCAGAGAATGCTGTTTATCACTCAGTTGTACTAGAGGAAGTATCAAAGATGAATCGCTTCACAGAACAGATCAATCCAAGGGTTGAACCTGCTCCCCAGTACATCCTAGAAAAACACTACCAACGTAAGCATGGACCAAATGCTTATTATGGTCAAAAGAAATAAGAAAATGAATTGAAAAGAGGCTGGGACCTTTCGATCCAAGCCTCGCTTTTGTAGTTGTAAATATTCAATGGTAAGAGTTTACAGCATATAATTGCAAAGTCTATATGAATGTGATACCATTATAAAGTTGTTTTGGAAGCGATTGACAAATAGAGGGGGATGAAATATGGTGTTAGATAAGGCGAGCTGCGACTTGCTTCAATATTTGATAAATCAAGAGACGTCCAAAACGATAATGACGATTTCGAAAGATCTTGAACAGTCTAGAAGAAAAATCTACTATCACATTGATAAAATAAATGATGCTCTGGATGATGAGAACTTGCACATCATCAGTCTGCCCCGGATTGGTATCCACTTAACCGAGGAACAAAGAGAAGCTTGTCGTCAATTATTAGACGAAGTTGATTCTTATGATTACATCATGAGTGTCAACGAGCGAATGCAGTTGATGCTTCTTCTGATTGGTATTTCCAAAGAGAGAATCACACTTGAAAAACTCATGGAATTAACAGAAGTCTCTCGAAATACAGTCCTTAATGATTTAAATAGCATTCGTTACCAACTAACCTTGGAGCAGTATCAAGTAACGCTTCAAGTTAGTAAATCTCGAGGCTACTATCTAAATGCGCACCCTCTTAATAAAATCCAGTATCTCCAATCTCTCCTCTATCATGTCTTTATGGAGGGGAATCCCGCCTTTGTAGCTATTTTAGAGGATAAAATCAAGGAGCGATTAGAAGATGAGAAGCTGCTTTCTGATGAAGTCAATCAATTCCTCAAAAAGCAAGTTCCACTGGTTGAGCAAGATTTGGGAAAAAAAATAAACCATCACGAAGTCACTTTTATGTTACAGGTTCTGCCCTATCTTCTACTTGGATGTGATACTGTTACTCCTAATCAGGACAAGCATCAAGAAATTGAGCAGGAATTTTCATTGATTCGAAAGAGGATTGAATACCAGGTCTCCAAGAAACTAGGAGAACGCTTGTTTGACACATTTGGAATTTCTTTTTCAGAATTAGATACCTCTCTACTGGCTGTTCTCTTATTATCCTATCGAAAAGATCGGGACATCCATGCAGAAAGTAAAGATTTTCAACATTTGAGAATGGCTTTGGAAGAGTTTATTTGGTATTTTGAATCTCAAACCAGAATGGAGATTGAACAGAAAGAAGATTTATTGAGAAATCTCGTGATTCATTGTAAAGCTCTACTGTTTAGAAAAAACTATGGGATCTTCTCAAAAAATCCCTTGACTAGGCAGATTCGTTCCAAGTATAGTGAGCTTTTTGTGATTACAAAAAAATGTGCAGAAGTGCTAGAAGAAGCCTGGCAGATTCGATTAACAGATGATGAAATTGCCTATCTGACCATTCATGTTGGAGGATTTTTAAAGTATACTCCATCGATTCAAAACGATACTAAGAAGATTTATATTGTGTGTGATGAAGGAATGGGCGTTTCCAAACTCTTGCTCAAACAATGTCGCTCCTATCTTCCAAATGAACAGATAGGAGCAGTCTTTACAACTGAGCAATTCAAAAGCGTGGAGGATATTACTCAGGTTGACTTGCTGATTACAACCAACGATGAGCTTGAGAGTCGCTTCCCAGTGCTAAAGGTAAATCCTATACTTGAGGCAGAAGATATTTTACGCATGACAGACTTTATGAAAAATAAGGTTCTTCGAAAAGATGGTCGAACTTTCAAGGATAATCTCTCAACCATTATCGGCACCTATATATCTGATAAACACGCAGCGGCAAAATTACAAGAAGAGATTCAACTCTTAATCAACCAAGAATTAGTGACCCAAGCTTTTTTAGATAAATCATAGTCATCACAGTCCAATGATGAACACAAACATGTGTTTTTCTTGGTCTTTTTTAGTGTTTTGAAGGGTGGTATACTAATCTCAAAGATAATAAATATATCTAAAGGAGATAACATATGCCAAATGTAAAAGAGATTACAAGAGAATCATGGATTTTAGCTACTTTCCCAGAGTGGGGAACATGGTTGAACGAAGAAATCGAAGAGGAAGTCGTTCCTGAAGGCAACTTTTCCATGTGGTGGCTAGGAAACTGCGGTGTCTGGATTAAGACACCAGGCGGAGCCAATGTGGTTATGGACTTGTGGTCAAACCGTGGGAAATCAACTAAGAAAGTAAAAGACATGGTCTGGGGGCACCAAATGGCCAATATGGCTGGTGTACGCAAACTTCAACCAAACTTGCGCGTGCAACCAATGGTTATTGACCCATTTGCAATCAATGAACTGGACTACTACTTGGTTTCTCACTTCCATAGTGACCATATTGACATCAATACAGCGGCTGCGATTGTCAACAATCCAAAACTCGACCATGTGAAATTTGTCGGACCTTACGAATGTGGTGAAATCTGGAAAAAATGGGGTGTGCCAGAAGAGCGCATCATCGTTATCAAACCGGGTGAAAGTTTTGAATTTAAAGATATTAAAGTCACAGCCGTTGAATCATTCGACCGTACTTGCTTGGTTACTTTGCCAGTCGAAGGTGCCAAAGAAAACGACGACAACTTGAAAGGTCTGCCAGTGACAGACGAAGAAATGGCTCGTAAGGCTGTCAACTACGTCTTTGAAACTCCGGGCGGAACTATTTACCACGGGGCTGATTCTCACTTCTCAAACTACTTTGCAAAACACGGAAAAGACTTTGATATTGATGTTGCCATTAACAACTACGGGGACAACCCAATCGGTATCCAAGACAAGATGACGTCTATCGATTTGCTTCGTATGGCTGAAAATCTGCGCGCCAAAGTTATCATCCCAGTTCACTATGATATTTGGTCTAACTTTATGGCTTCAACCGACGAAATCCTTGCCCTTTGGAAAATGCGTAAGGAACGCTTGCAATATCAATTCCACCCATTCATCTGGGAAGTTGGTGGCAAGTACACTTATCCGCAAGATAAGGATAGAATTGAGTACCACCACCCACGTGGATTTGACGACTGCTTCGAGCACGACTCTAATATCCAATTCAAGGCTCTGCTCTAATTATTTGAGAAGATTTGGAAGGGATTTGCCTTGCTAGTCCAAATAGATTTTCAATAGCTATAAAACACGTAAATAAGATTATCCGTATGTTGCGATATGCGGATAATTTTCATATAATAGAAATAGATAGAAAATGCGCGAGGTACTTGCCCCGTTGTCAAATATGAAAGGAAACTCTATGTCAAATTTATCTGTCAATGCCATTCGCTTTTTAGGAATTGATGCCATTAATAAAGCCAACTCAGGTCATCCAGGTGTGGTTATGGGAGCGGCTCCAATGGCTTATAGCCTCTTTACAAAACAACTTCGTATCAATCCAGCTCAACCAAACTGGATTAACCGTGACCGCTTTATTCTTTCAGCAGGACATGGTTCAATGCTTCTTTATGCCCTTCTTCACCTTTCTGGTTTTGAAGATGTTAGCATGGATGAAATCAAGAGCTTCCGTCAATGGGGTTCAAAAACACCAGGTCACCCAGAATTTGGTCATACAGCAGGAATTGATGCTACAACAGGTCCTCTAGGTCAAGGGATTTCAACTGCTACTGGTTTTGCCCAGGCAGAACGTTTCTTGGCAGCCAAATATAACCGCGAAGGCTACAATATCTTTGATCACTATACTTACGTTATCTGTGGAGACGGAGACTTGATGGAAGGTGTCTCAAGCGAGGCAGCTTCATACGCAGGCTTGCAAAAACTAGACAAGTTGGTTGTTCTTTATGATTCAAATGACATCAACTTGGATGGTGAGACAAAGGATTCCTTTACAGAAAGTGTTCGTGACCGTTACAATGCCTATGGTTGGCATACTGCCTTGGTTGAAGATGGAACAGACTTGGAAGCAATCCATGCTGCTATTGAAACAGCTAAAGCTTCAGGCAAACCATCATTGATTGAAGTGAAGACCGTGATTGGATACGGTTCTCCAAATAAACAGGGAACTAATGCTGTACACGGTGCCCCTCTTGGAGCAGATGAAACTGCAGCAACTCGTCAAGCTCTTGGTTGGGACTACGAACCATTTGAAATTCCAGCTGAAGTTTATGCTGATTTCAAAGAACATGTTGCAGACCGTGGTGAATCAACTTATCAAGCTTGGGCTAAATTAGTTGCAGATTATAAAGAAGCTCACCCAGACTTGGCTGCGGAAGTAGAAGCTATTATCGATGGACGTGATCCAGTTGAAGTGACTCCAGCAGACTTCCCTGCGCTAGAAAACGGCTTCTCTCAAGCAACTCGTAATTCAAGTCAAGATGCCTTGAATGTTGTGGCAGCTAAGTTGCCAACCTTCTTAGGTGGATCAGCTGACCTAGCTCACTCAAACATGACTTACATCAAAACAGACGGACTTCAAGACGATGCCAATCGCTTAAACCGTAACATTCAGTTTGGTGTTCGTGAATTTGCTATGGGAACGATCTTGAACGGGATGGCCCTTCATGGTGGACTTCGTGTATACGGTGGTACTTTCTTTGTTTTCTCTGACTATGTGAAGGCAGCTGTCCGCTTATCAGCCTTGCAAGGACTTCCTGTGACTTATGTCTTTACCCATGATTCTATCGCGGTTGGGGAAGACGGTCCAACTCATGAACCAGTTGAACACCTAGCAGGTCTTCGTGCTATGCCAAATCTGAATGTTTTCCGCCCAGCAGATGCGCGTGAAACTCAAGCAGCTTGGTATCTTGCAGTGACAAGTGAGAAAACACCAACTGCCCTTGTTTTGACACGTCAAAACTTGACTGTTGAAGAGGGAACAGACTTTGAAAAGGTTGCAAAAGGTGCTTATGTTGTCTATGAAAATGCAGCAGACTTTGATACAATCTTGATTGCGACAGGTTCAGAGGTCAATCTTGCTGTCGCGGCAGCCAAAGAATTGGCTAGTCAAGGCGGAAAAGTCCGCGTAGTCAGCATGCCATCGACAGATGTCTTTGATAAACAAGATGCAGCTTACAAGGAAGAAATCCTTCCAAATGCAGTTCGCCGTCGTGTTGCAGTCGAAATGGGTGCAAGTCAAAACTGGTACAAATATGTTGGACTAGATGGTGCAGTTCTTGGTATTGATACCTTCGGAGCCTCTGCCCCAGCACCAAAAGTATTGGCAGAATATGGCTTTACTGTAGAAAATCTTGTAAAAGTCGTTCAAGACTTGAAATAATCCTAAGAATCAGAGCGCAAGCTCTGGTTTTTTCTTACTAGAAAAGCAAGGTACAATCTTGTAAAAGTAGCTGAAATTTGATATAGTAGTCCTATGTAAAAGACAAAGGAGAAAATACTATGGAAAATATTAGTCCAAATTTAACATTTGTGATTATGCTTGTAGCGATGTTGGGCTTGATGTTCTTTATGCAACGCTCTCAAAAGAAACAAGCACAAAAACGTATGGAAAGCTTAAATAAACTACAAAAAGGCTATGAAGTTATTACAATCGGTGGACTTTACGGAACAGTTGATGAAGTAGATACGGAGAAAAGAACGATTGTTCTTGATGTAGATGGAGTTTACTTGACTTTTGAACTAGCTGCTATTAAGACAGTATTACCGCTGAAAGAAACAGCTTCACTAGAAGGCGCAATTGAAAAATAAGACGGGATCACTAACTCCCGTTTTTCTATAGAAGAAAGGAAATGGGATGAAAAAACTAGTCTTTGTCTGTCTGGGAAATATTTGCCGCAGTCCTATGGCCGAGTTTGTTATGAAATCAATGACAGATAGTTACGAAATCCAAAGTCGAGCAACTTCCTCTTGGGAACATGGCAATCCGATTCATAAGGGTACTCAGGGAATTTTTCAACAGTATCAGATTCCTTATGACAAGAACAAGACATCGCTTCAGATTAGTAAGGAAGATTTTGAAGCCTTTGATTATATTATCGGAATGGACGATTCAAATGTTTCTGATTTACGTCAGATGTGTCCAATAGACTGTCAAGATAAGATTTACTCATTTGCATCTGAAAGTGTTCCGGATCCTTGGTATACAGGGGATTTTGAAGAAACTTATCAGCGTGTTCAAGAGGGCTGTCAAGTGTGGCTAGAACGCTTAGAGGAGAGTGAAGATGGAAAATCTTAAGAATTTCTATGGGAAATATCATGTCTATCTGAGTCGTTCTCATTTAGAGATTTTAGCAGCAGTAACGATTGTTTTTTGTGCGGTACTAGTCTTTTTTCTCAATATTCCCGGGAAAGGTGTCTTAAAACTCGATAATGAAACGATTGTTTATGATGGCAGTCTTGTCCGTGGTAAAATGAATGGACAAGGTACTATCACCTTTCAAAATGGAGACCAATATACGGGTGGTTTCAACAATGGAGCCTTCAACGGAAAAGGTACCTTTCAATCCAAAGAAGGTTGGACCTACGAAGGTGATTTTGTAAATGGTCAAGCTGAAGGAAAAGGAAAACTAACAACAGAACAAGAAGTCGTTTATGAAGGGACTTTTAAACAAGGCGTTTTTCAACAAAAATAAAGCCTCCTGACATGGAGGTTTTTTTACAAAAAACAAGAAAGCGCCTTCTATGTGTTTGTTAGGTTTGTGAAATAAAAAAATTTTTGTTGTTATTTCACAATCATCTAGTCAAAAGTTGATACTATAACGTATTTGAGAGTAATTTCACAATGTCGCAAAAATTCTTTGTGAAATGTTTATGAAACTGTTTACAAAACATAAAAAAAGAGTTATAATAAACTTGTGAAAAAATTAACAAAGGATAAAATCCTTAAAGGCTATGGAGGATAATATGGCTGATAAAAAAACAGTAACACCTGAGGAAAAACAACTTGCTGCTGAAAAGCATGTCGATGGTCTCGTGAAAAAAGCCTTGGTTGCGCTTGATGAGATGCGCAAGTTGAACCAAGAACAAGTTGACTATATTGTGGCAAAAGCTTCGGTTGCAGCACTTAACGCGCATGGTATACTTGCACAACATGCAGTTGAAGAAACTGGTCGTGGGGTATTTGAAGATAAGGCAACGAAAAATCTATTTGCCTGTGAACATGTAGTGAACAATATGCGTGGAGTTAAAACAGTTGGAGTTATCGAAGATGATCCAATTACAGGCTTGACGAAGATTGCTGAACCTGTTGGTGTAATCTGTGGTGTCACTCCAACAACCAACCCAACTTCAACAGCGATTTTCAAATCATTGGTTGCTTTGAAAACACGTAATCCAATCGTGTTTGCTTTCCATCCATCAGCTCAAGAATCATCAGCTCACGCAGCACAAATTGTTCGTGATGCCGCTATCGCAGCTGGAGCACCTGAAAACTGTGTTCAATGGATTACAGAGCCATCTATGGAAGCAACTGGAGCACTTATGAACCACGAAGGTGTTGCGACTATCCTTGCAACTGGTGGTAATGCCATGGTTAAAGCGGCATATTCATGTGGGAAACCAGCTCTTGGGGTAGGTGCCGGGAACGTTCCTGCCTATGTAGAAAAATCTGCTGACCTTCGTCAAGCTGCTCATGACATCGTGATGTCTAAATCATTTGATAATGGGATGGTCTGTGCATCAGAACAAGCGGTTATCATTGATAAAGAAGTGTATGATGAATTTGTAGAAGAATTCAAATCATACCACACTTACTTTGTAAACAAAAAAGAAAAAGCACTTCTTGAAGAATTCTGTTTTGGTGTGAAAGCAAACAGCAAAAACTGTGCTGGTGCTAAACTAAATGCAAACATTGTTGGTAAACCAGCAGCATGGATTGCAGAACAAGCGGGATTCAGCGTTCCAGAAGGAACAAACATCTTGGCGGCAGAATGTGAGGAAGTAGGGCCAAAAGAACCACTGACTCGTGAAAAATTGTCACCAGTAATCGCTGTATTGAAAGCTGAAGATACAGAAGATGGTCTTACAAAAGCTCGTCAAATGGTTGAGTTTAACGGACTTGGTCACTCAGCAGCTATCCATACAAAAGATGAAGCTCTTGCTAAACGCTTTGGTACAGAAATCAAAGCTATGCGTATTATCTGGAACTCTCCATCTACTTTCGGTGGTATCGGTGACGTTTACAATGCTTTCATCCCATCATTGACACTTGGATGTGGTTCATACGGACGCAACTCTGTTGGGGATAACGTGAGCGCTATTAACCTCCTAAACATCAAGAAAGTAGGGAAACGTAGAAATAATATGCAATGGTTTAAAGTTCCTTCAAAAATTTACTTCGAACGTAATTCTATCCAATACCTTCAAACATGTGAAGATATTGAACGCGTTATGATCGTTACGGACAAATCAATCGAAAAACTTGGTTTCGTTCAACGTATTATCGACCAATTGAACGCACGTAGCAACCGTGTAACTGTCCAAGTTTTCTCAGATGTTGAACCAGATCCAGATATCACAACTGTAGAACGTGGTACTGAAGTGATGAGAGCATTTGAACCAGATACAATTATCGCTCTTGGTGGTGGTTCTCCAATGGACGCAGCGAAAGTTATGTGGCTCTTCTACGAACAACCAGAAATCGACTTCCGTGACTTGGTTCAAAAATTCATGGATATCCGTAAACGCGCCTTCCGCTTCCCATCACTTGGTAAGAAAGCGAAGTACATCGGTATCCCAACAACTTCAGGTACTGGTTCAGAAGTAACACCATTTGCCGTTATCTCTGATAAGAAAAATAACCGCAAATATCCATTGGCTGACTACTCATTGACACCAACTATTGCCATTGTTGACCCTGCTTTGGTTGAATCAGTTCCAGATTTTATTACTGCTGACACAGGTATGGACGTCTTGACACACGCGACTGAAGCCTACACTTCAAACTTTGCTAACGACTATACAGACGGTATTGCGCTTCAATCAATCAAACTTGTCTTTGAATGGTTGGAAAAATCTGTTAAGACAGCTGACCCAGAAGCACGTGAGAAAATGCATAACGCTTCTACAATGGCAGGTATGGCCTTCGCCAATGCCTTCCTTGGTATGAGCCACTCAATGGCCCACAAGATCGGTGCAGTTCACCATACTGTTCACGGACGTACAAACGCTATCTTGCTTCCATACGTTATCCGTTACAACGGAACTCGTCCATCTAAGACTACTACATGGCCTAAATACAACTACTGGAAAGCTGATGAGAAATTCCAAGATATTGCTAGAATGCTTGGCTTGCCTCACTCAACTCCAGAAGAAGCAGTTGAAGCATACGCTAAAGCTGTTTACGAACTTGGTGTTGCAGTAGGTATCAAGATGAACTTCAAGGATCAAGGAATTGATGAAAAAGCTTGGAAAGACAGCTTGCATGAAATTGCCTTGTTTGCTTATGAAGATCAATGTTCACCTGCTAACCCACGCTTGCCAATGGTAGCTGACATGGAAGAAATCATGGAAGATGCTTACTATGGTTATGCAGAACGTCCAGGACGTCGTAAATAATCGTTTATCAGCCTAGAGGCAGGAATTTCCTGTCTCTTTTTTGTGAAATAGGGGTATCGAAAATAAATTTTAGCTTTCTATTTTAGATTTTTATCTCAAAAGAAAAGTGGGGAATGACTATGTAGATAAAGAAAGACAGCAGTATAGGCTTTTAGAGAAGAAAGAAAAATAAGTGAGGTGTAGACAAAAAACAACGCCCGTACTTGCAATTAAACTTAAATAGTTATATAATAGGTTTGTTGAAAGGTGATTTGTAGTGATTCAAGTTACTCTTTTCACAATAAAAATTTCATGATTTTCATAAGGAGGAAATCACTAATGGTAGTTAAAGTTGGTATTAACGGTTTCGGACGTATCGGTCGTCTTGCTTTCCGTCGTATCCAAAACGTAGAAGGTGTTGAAGTTACACGCATCAACGACCTTACAGATCCAGTTATGCTTGCACACTTGTTGAAATACGACACAACTCAAGGTCGTTTCGACGGTACTGTTGAAGTTAAAGAAGGTGGATTCGAAGTTAACGGTAAATTCGTTAAAGTTTCTGCTGAACGTGATCCAGAACAAATCGACTGGGCTACTGACGGTGTAGAAATCGTTCTTGAAGCTACTGGTTTCTTTGCTAAGAAAGAAGCAGCTGAAAAACACCTTAAAGGTGGAGCTAAAAAAGTTGTTATCACTGCTCCTGGTGGAAACGACGTTAAAACAGTTGTATTTAACACTAACCACGATGTTCTTGACGGTACTGAAACAGTTATCTCAGGTGCTTCATGTACTACAAACTGCTTGGCTCCAATGGCTAAAGCTCTTCAAGACAACTTTGGTGTTGTTGAAGGATTGATGACTACTATCCACGCTTACACTGGTGACCAAATGATCCTTGACGGACCACACCGTGGTGGTGACCTTCGCCGTGCTCGCGCTGGTGCTGCAAACATCGTTCCTAACTCAACTGGTGCTGCAAAAGCTATCGGTCTTGTAATCCCAGAATTGAACGGTAAACTTGACGGATCTGCACAACGCGTTCCAACTCCAACTGGATCAGTTACTGAATTGGTAGCAGTTCTTGAAAAGAACGTTACTGTTGATGAAGTGAACGCAGCTATGAAAGCAGCTTCAAACGAATCATACGGTTACACAGAAGATCCAATCGTATCTTCAGATATCGTAGGTATGTCTTACGGTTCATTGTTTGACGCAACTCAAACTAAAGTTCTTGACGTTGACGGTAAACAATTGGTTAAAGTTGTATCATGGTACGACAATGAAATGTCATACACTGCACAACTTGTTCGTACTCTTGAATACTTCGCAAAAATCGCTAAATAATTCTTGAGTCGATAAAAAGCAAGGCCTCTTGGTCTTGCTTTTCTTATATGGAAAAATGGATGACGCAATCATCCATTTTTTTTAATTCTTTTTCAAAAGTATCTGAAAGAGTAGTGAAGCTTAATTTCTCTAATGTAAGCGGATGGGTAAAGGACAGTCGAAAGGCATGAAGCATAAGTCGACTTGATTTTTCTTTGCTATTATAGAGAGGGTCGCCTAGGATAGGAAGATTGTGATGCGAAAGGTGCACACGAATCTGATGGGTTCGCCCTGTCTTTAGCTTGCAACGGACAAGAGCTGTTTTGTTTGGAAATTGCTTTAATCTGCTTACCTGTGTTTCAGCATATTGCCCATTTTTTGTATCAACTATTCGTTTTCTGCGATCATGGCGATCACGTCCGATTTTGTCTCTGAAAACAAGCTCTTTACTGTTGATATTTCCGCAAACAAGTGCCCAATATTCCCTAGAAATCTCTTTTTTCTCCAATAAGTGATTGAGAATAGGTAGGATAAAAGGATTTTTAGCAAAAAGAACTAAACCGCTAGTTTCCATGTCTAGACGATGAACGACATAACATGTCTGGCCAACGTAGGCACTGACATGGTTAAGAAGAGCAATTTCGTTTGGTTGGTTACCGTGTGTTTTCATCCCCTCAGGTTTGTGTACAATAATCAAGTGTTGGTCTTGATAAACTTCCTGAACTAAGTCTGGGTTGCCCCAAGGGATTGTCTTTTTGGGATAATCTTTCTCGTCAAATGTCAACTGGCAAACATCTCCAGGCTTCACCATCTCGTTCCAGTGAACTTCTTCTTGATTTATCAAAATATGTTTCTTGATTCTCAAAAAATGACGGATTTTTCTAGGGATGAGGAGTTGTTCCTCTAGTAATTGCTTGACCGTCATTTGAGGCAAAGAGGCGGGTAATGTAAATGTGAATTGCATACAGATATTGTAACAAAAAAAGTCCTATTTGGATAGGAAATTACTAAATTCTTGTCTTCCTATGATGAAGATGATAAAATAAACGCATGAAATTAGATAAATTATTTGAGAAATTTCTTTCTCTTTTTAAAAAAGAAACAAGTGAACTAGAGGATTCTGATTCGACTAGCTTGCGTCGCTCTCGTAGTGATCGAAAAAAATTAGCCCAAGTGGGTCCAATGCGAAAATTCTGGCGTCGCTATCATCTGACAAAGATTATTCTTATACTAGGTTTGAGTGCAGGCTTGCTAGTCGGAACCTATTTGTTTGCTGTAGCCAAGTCAACCAATGTTAACGATTTGCAAAATGCCTTGAAAACTCGGACTATCATTTTTGACCGTGAAGAAAAAGAGGCTGGTGCCTTGTCTGGTCAAAAGGGAACCTACGTTGAGCTGACTGACATCAGTAAAAATTTGCAGAATGCCGTTATTGCGACAGAAGACCGTTCTTTCTATAAAAATGACGGGATTAACTATGGCCGTTTCTTCTTGGCTATTGTCACTGCTGGACGTTCAGGTGGTGGTTCTACTATTACCCAACAGCTGGCTAAAAACGCCTATTTGTCACAGGATCAAACTGTTGAGAGAAAAGCAAAAGAATTTTTCTTGGCTTTAGAATTGACTAAAAAATATAGCAAAGATCAGATCCTAACCATGTACCTTAATAACGCCTATTTTGGAAATGGTGTGTGGGGTGTAGAAGATGCGAGTAAGAAATACTTTGGAGTTTCTGCATCTGAAGTGAGTCTGGATCAAGCTGCTACTCTGGCAGGCATGCTCAAAGGGCCGGAGCTGTATAATCCTTTGAATTCTGTAGAGGATTCTACCAACCGTCGCGATACTGTTTTGCAAAATATGGTTGCAGCGGGTTATATTGATAAAAATCAAGAAACCGAGGCTGCAGGAATTAATATGACTTCGCAATTGCAAGATAAGTATGAAGGAAAAATTTCAGATTACCGTTACCCCTCTTATTTTGATGCGGTGGTTAATGAAGCCGTTTCTAAGTATAATCTAACAGAGGAAGAAATCGTAAATAATGGCTACCGTATTTACACAGAGCTGGATCAAAACTACCAAGCAAATATGCAGGTTGTCTATGAAAACACCTCACTATTTCCGAGGGCAGAAGATGGAACATTCGTCCAATCAGGAAGTGTAGCTCTCGAACCGAAAACAGGGGGAGTTCGTGGGGTTGTCGGTCAGGTTGCTGACAATGATAAAACTGGATTCCGTAATTTCAACTATGCAACCCAATCAAAACGTAGCCCTGGCTCTACAATTAAGCCTTTAGTTGTTTATACGCCAGCAGTTGAGGCAGGTTGGGCTTTGAAGAAGCAGTTGGATAACCATACGATGCAGTATAACAGCTATAAGGTTGATAACTATGCAGGGATTAAAACGAGTCGAGAAGTTCCTATGTATCAAGCCTTGGCAGAATCACTTAATCTGCCTGCTGTTGCCACTGTTAATGATTTGGGCGTTGACAAGGCTTTTGAGGCAGGAGAAAAATTTGGACTCAACATGGATAAGGTAGACCGTGTTCTTGGTGTTGCTTTGGGAAGTGGTGTTGAAACCAACCCTCTGCAAATGGCTCAAGCATATGCTGCCTTTGCCAATGAAGGTTTAATGCCTGAAGCTCACTTTATTAGTAGAATTGAAAATGCTAGTGGACAGGTTATTGCAAGCCATAAAAATTCACAAAAACGGGTGATTGATAAGTCTGTAGCTGATAAGATGACCAGTATGATGTTGGGGACATTCACAAATGGAACAGGTATAAGTTCATCTCCTGCAGACTATGTTATGGCAGGGAAAACTGGGACAACTGAAGCTGTTTTTAATCCTGAATACACAAGTGACCAGTGGGTAATTGGCTATACTCCGGATGTAGTGATTAGTCACTGGCTTGGTTTTCCGACCACTGATGAAAATCACTATCTAGCAGGATCTACTTCAAATGGTGCAGCTCATGTCTTTAGAAACATTGCAAATACCATTTTACCCTATACCCCAGGCAGTACCTTTACAGTTGAAAATGCATATAAGAAAAACGGAATTGCACCAGCTAATACAAAAAGACAAGTACAAACCAATGATAATAGCCAGACAGATGATAATTTGTCTGATATTCGAGGTCGTGCACAAAATCTAGTAGATGAGGCTAGTCGGGCTATCTCGGATGCGAAGATTAAGGAAAAGGCTCAAACAATATGGGATTCGGTAGTCAATCTATTTCGCTAAGATGCTTGTCAAAGCCTAGCTTTCTTGTTATAATAGATAAGATGGAGGCGTTATGGCATTAAAAAAAGCAAGCCTAGCTTGTGCGGTTTGTGGTTCGAGAAACTATTCAATCAAGATCAGCGGAAACCCCAAGCCTACACGACTAGAAGTAAATAAATTTTGTAAGCATTGTGGCAAGTACACTACACACAGAGAAACGAGATAGGAGAGAGCGATGCGTTTTATTGGAGATATTTTTAGACTTCTTAAAGACACAACATGGCCAACTCGCAAGGAAAGCTGGAGAGATTTTCGTTCTATCATGGAATACACTGCTTTCTTTGTAGTAATTATTTACATTTTTGACCAGTTGATTGTTTCAGGTTTGATTCGATTTATTAACATTTTTTAGAAGGTTAGTGGAGTTATTTACTCTAGAGATCTTCTATTTATGAAAGGAAATATCATGGATAGTTTTGATAAAGGGTGGTTTGTTTTACAAACTTATTCTGGTTATGAAAATAAGGTAAAAGAAAATCTATTACAACGTGCACAAACCTACAATATGTTGGATAATATTCTACGCGTTGAAATTCCAACACAAACAGTGCAAGTTGAAAAAAATGGAAAGAGAAAAGAAATAGAAGAAAATCGCTTTCCAGGTTATGTTCTTGTAGAAATGGTCATGACAGATGAAGCTTGGTTTGTCGTTCGAAACACACCAAATGTAACAGGATTTGTCGGATCACACGGGAACAGATCGAAACCAACTCCATTATTGGAACAAGAAATTCGTGACATTTTGGTATCTATGGGACAAACTGTTCAAGAATTTGATTTCGATGTTGAGGTTGGTCAAACCGTACGTATTATTGATGGTGCTTTTGCAGACTATACTGGTAAAATTACAGAGATTGATAACAATAAAGTGAAGATGATTATCTCTATGTTTGGTAATGACACAGTAGCAGAAGTAAACTTAAACCAAATTGCAGAATTATAACCCTAAGAGAGGCAGGACCTCTCTTTTTTGTGCAGTTGAGGCAGTAAAGGGTGTAGAATGGATGAAATGAACCCAATTAGCTTCTTGATTTGTTAGACTGTAAACAGAAAGGGGAATAGAATGCTTAAAAAATTGTATGAAGAAGTCCAGGGCATTGTATATAAGTGTAGAAAGGAATATTATCTTCATTTAT
>NZ_JUPG01000147.1 GCF_001074825.1 Streptococcus pseudopneumoniae | reverse complement strand
GGGATTCGAACCCGTGTTACCGCCGTGAAAAGGCGGTGTCTTAACCCCTTGACCAACGGACCTTCTATCTGTAGCAGATATAACCATTATATCAATTTCTTACTAATTGTCAATCACTTTTGAGATTTTTTCTCTAAAATATCTTTCAATTTTCTAATTTTTAACCTTGAAATAGGACAACGATGGTCTTCATAGAAAACAATTTCTAGATTCTTTCGGTCAATTTCTCTAATATTGCCTATATTTACCAAAAATGACTTATGAGGAGAATAAAATCGCTGAGTATGTTTGTCCTTTTCCTGAATATCTGTCATGGTACCATAGAACTCTTTGGCAAAATTCTTACCAATAATGCGCAATTTATGAGAGACTCCTGTCGTTTCAATATACAAAATATCATGGTAAGGAATTTTTAAATCATTTCCCTTGTAATTGTAATCAAAATAATCTACAACATCTTCATTTTCAAGTAACATACTCTTCGTGTAAAAAATATTTTGCTCAATTCTCTTCTTAAACATCTCATCATTGATATCCTTATCAACAAAATCTAGAGCTGATACCTGGTATTTATAGGTTAAAGTCGCAAACTCTGATCGACTGGTGATAAAGACGATAATAGCGTAGGGATTGTAATGACGAATGAGCTGAGCAACCTCAAATCCTTTTTTCTCAATTCCATGAATATCGATATCTAGGAAATAAAGCTGATTTACTTCATCATTTTCAATGTATTCTTCAAATTCACGGACTTTTCCTGTTGTCTTGTATGATATTGGAATATTCGATTCTTTCGAAATTTCATCCAATATTCTTTCTAGTCTCACTTGATGTTCAATAACATCCTCTAAAATTAAAACTTTCATTCAAATTCCCTCTTAAATCTAATAATTTGTCTAAATGTACTGCCTTCCATCTCTGTTTCTAAAATGATGTTGTTGTACTTATCTAGTAGTTCTTTCACATTATTTAATCCGACTCCGCGATTTCTTCCCTTAGTGGAGAATCCTAAAGCAAATAGATCTCCTGAAGGAGTCATCGTCATTTTACATGAATTCTGAATCACAATAACTGTTTCAGTTTCCATCTTAATAACTGCTACTTCCATCTGCTTTTTATAGCTATCAGCTGATCCTTCGACAGCATTGTTCAATAAAACGCTCATGATACGAACCAAATCCAATAGTTCAATTGGGAGCTTGGTAATCGTATCTTTTACTTCCAGTGTAAACTCTACACCATTATTTCGAGCATAGACAATTGACTGTGCAACCAAACTTCGTAAAGCTGAATCTTCTATATTGTTCAAATCAAAGTAAGTATACTTATCTGAACGCAGTTTATGATTTGCTTTGACCAAAACTTCATTGTAAATTCTGTCAATTTCCTGTAAATCACCACTGTCAATTGCCATCTGCATACTGACAAGCATCCCAGCATAGTCATGTCTAAAACCACGGATTTCATTATACAAGCCAACAATTTCATCTGTATAATTCTGTAAATGTTTCTGTTCAAATTTCTTCTGCTTCAAAGCAATCTCTTTCTCCATTTGTTCTTTATGCGAATTCATTGCAAAAAAGGTCAAAAGTAGAGAAATAAAGACAATAGATGATAAAATACTTCCAAAACTATTCAAATGTTTAATCGTACTTACCATATCTGAAACGAAAGATACAATATGGAGCAGTAGTAAAGCAAAAAATACTTTTTTCAAGAAAGGATAGAGGTAGTCTTTGTCAAAATAGGATAGTTCCAAATGGAAATAATGAATGATTTTTAAGACAACAAAATAGGTCAACACCGTTACAACGAAAAAGAATGGGTCATGATATTGTGAAACAAAGTTATCTCCTGTTATAGAGGAGAAAGTTACGGACAGAAAGTTATGAGTGCTCTCATATAAAAGAGATAGTAGTAAACTTAGGAATAGTCCTCTATCCCTCTCATACTGTTTAATCCATCGAAAATAGGAATATAAGCCCAAAGGAAATAAAAATCTTTCAATCACTATTTCATCTAAATATAGAAGATAAAAGGAAAGTTCAAGTACTGCTTCTACTAGTAATGTATAGATACCAAAAAAATATAGTTCCTTTGATTTTATTTGACCTTTACAAATTAAACGGTAACTGTGACTAATAATTAAAAAATGACCAATAACTGTCCCAAATCCAAATAAATTCATTACTCTTTCCCCTTATTTTATTACTTTTTTCTTGGGAAAATAAAATCACGGAGGATTTTTGGCAGTCTCATCTCCCCACCTTTAATCTCCTGCAAGTCTTTTTCCTTCAAGGCTACAAACTGTTCCAATTTAACTGTGTTTTTCATAATAAAATCTCCTAAAATGTTTTTTCTTGTAAGCTAACTTACAAAAACCATTATACAAAATGGAATTTCGTTTTAGATAAAATTCTCTCAACTGTCATTTTTTTCTCCTCAAGTGTACTTTTTTAAGAAAAAAGCCGGGAAAATTCCCAGCTTTACTACTATATTGATCCCAGCAGGATTCGAACCTGCGACCGTTCGCTTAGAAGGCGAATGCTCTATCCAGCTGAGCTATGAGACCTAACACAACTATTCTACCAAAAAATCAATTAAAAGTCAATTTTCTATTTATGATAGGGCGAGCCCTGCTGAATCGTAAAAGCACGATAGATTTGTTCAGCAAGGACTAGTCTCATTAACTGATGGGGCAAGGTTAAGCGTCCAAAACTAACAGAAATATTGGCTCTCTTTTTTACATCCTGTGCTAATCCCAGACTCCCTCCAATAATAAAGGTAAGAGTAGAAAATCCTTTTATAGAAGCTTCTTCTAATTGCTTACTAAATTCTTCCGAGGATAAAGTTTTCCCTTCTATAGCTAACACAATAACAAAATCACGGTCACCAACTTTTGATAAAATTCTCTGACCTTCTATTTCTAAAATCTTTTGATTTTCTGACTCACTAGCCCTATCTGGTGTTTTTTCATCTGCCAGCTCAATCATTTCAAACTTAGCAAATCGAGAAATTCGTTTTGAATACTCCGCGATACCATCTTTTAAATACTTTTCTTTCAGTTTCCCAACTGTTACAACTTTTATTTTCATGACTCTATTCTAACATATTCTCTATTTTTTCACATCTTATTCACAAAATAAAAGGTTAATTTTAACCGAGAAAACCACAGATTTTTGAAAGTTATCCACAATCTGTGAAAAACTTTTGTGTTTAAGTTATAATTAAGCTAGTCAGTTTATACTTTCAGTAATTTCAAATATATGGAGGCAAATATGAAACATCTAAAAACATTTTACAAAAAATGGTTTCAATTAGTAGTCGTTATCGTCATTAGCTTTATTAGTGGAGCCTTGGGTAGTTTTTCAATAACTCAACTAACTCAAAAAAGTACTGTAAGTACCTCTAACAACAATAGTACTATTACACAGACTGCCTATAAGAATGAAAATTCAACAACTCAGGCTGTTAACAAAGTAAAAGATGCTGTTGTTTCTGTTATTACTTATTCAGCAAATAGACAAAATAGCGTATTTGGCAATGATGATACGGATACAGATTCTCAGCAAATCTCTAGTGAAGGATCTGGGGTTATTTATAAAAAAAATGACAAAGAAGCTTACATTGTCACCAACAATCACGTTATAAATGGTGCCAGCAAAGTAGATATTCGTTTGTCAGATGGAACTAAAGTACCTGGAGAAATTGTCGGAGCTGATACTTTCTCTGATATTGCTGTCGTCAAAATCTCTTCAGAAAAAGTGACAACAGTAGCTGAGTTTGGTGATTCTAGCAAGTTAACCGTAGGAGAAACTGCTATTGCCATCGGTAGCCCGTTAGGTTCTGAATATGCTAATACTGTCACTCAAGGTATCGTATCTAGTCTCAATCGAAATGTGTCTTTAAAATCTGAAGATGGACAAGCCATTTCTACAAAAGCCATCCAAACTGATACTGCTATTAACCCAGGTAACTCTGGTGGCCCACTGATCAATATTCAAGGACAGGTTATCGGAATTACCTCAAGTAAAATTGCCACAAATGGAGGTACATCTGTAGAAGGCCTTGGTTTTGCAATCCCTGCAAATGATGCTATCAATATTATTGAACAGTTGGAAAAGAACGGAAAAGTGACGCGTCCAGCGTTGGGCATCCAAATGGTCAATCTCTCAAATATTAATACAAGTGATATTAGAAGACTGAATATTCCAAGTAATGTAACATCTGGTGTAGTTGTTCGTTCTGTACAAAGCAATATGCCCGCCAATGGTCACCTTGAAAAATACGATGTTATTACAAAAGTAGATGACAAAGACATTGCTTCATCAACAGACTTACAAAGTGCTCTTTACAATCATTCTATCGGAGACACCATTAAGATAACTTACTATCGTAACGGTAAAGAAGAAACTACATCTATTAAACTTGACAAGAGTTCAGGCGATTTAGAATCTTAATTGACATCTATGTAAAGAAAGCTTTACATAAGAGAAAAGATGTGTTAGTGTAGAATCATGGAAAAATTTAAAATGATTTCTATCACGGATATACAAAAAAATCCCTATCAACCTCGAAAAGAATTTGATGGAGAAAAACTACATGAACTAGCACAGTCTATCAAAGAAAATGGGGTCATTCAACCGATTATTGTTCGTCAATCTCCTGTTATTGGTTATGAAATCCTTGCAGGAGAGAGACGCTATCGGGCTTCACTTTTAGCTGGTCTAACGTCTATCCCCGCTGTTGTTAAACAGCTTTCAGACCAAGAGATGATGGTCCAGTCCATCATTGAAAATTTGCAGAGAGAAAATTTAAACCCAATAGAAGAAGCACGCGCCTATGAATCTCTCGTAGAGAAAGGATTCACCCATGCTGAAATTGCAGATAAAATGGGCAAGTCTCGTCCATATATCAGCAACTCCATTCGTTTGCTTTCCTTGCCAGATGCTATCCTCTCAGAAGTAGAAAATGGCAAACTATCACAAGCTCATGCGCGTTCTCTAGTTGGGTTGAATAAGGAACAACAAGACTATTTCTTTCAACGAATTATAGAAGAAGACATTTCTGTAAGGAAATTAGAAGCTCTTCTGACAGATAAAAAACAAAAGAAACAGCAAAAAACTGATCATTTCATACAAAATGAAGAAGAGCAGTTAAAAAAACTACTCGGATTAGATGTAGAAATCAAATTGTCTAAAAAAGACAGTGGAAAACTCATTATTTCTTTTTCAAATCAAGAAGAATACAGTAGAATTATCAACAGCCTGAAATAAGGCTGTTCTTTTATTTTTTTATCTCACAATGTTATCCACTATTTTTTTCGATAAAAAGCTTAATAAATCAAAAGTTTTTAATTTTATCCCCAACCTGTGGATAAAAAATGATAACATTGTGGATTATTTTTCACAGCTTGTGGAAAATTCTTGCTATCTATGGTAAAATAAGTCTAGCATTAAACTTTTAAACAAGTAGTAAAGGAGGAGAACGGATTGAAAGAAAAACAATTTTGGAATCGTATCTTAGAATTTGCGCAAGAAAGACTAACTCGATCCATGTATGATTTCTATGCTATTCAAGCTGAACTCATCAAGGTAGAAGAAAATGTTGCTACTATATTTTTACCTCGATCTGAAATGGAAATGGTCTGGGAAAAACAACTAAAAGATATTATTGTAGTAGCTGGTTTTGAAATTTATGATGCTGAAATAACTCCCCATTATATTTTCCACAAGCCTCAAGATATTACTATCTCACAAGTTGAAGAAGCTACAAATTCAACTCTTTATGACTATAGTCCAAAGTTAGCATCTATTCCTTATTCAGAGACTGGATTAAAAGAGAAGTATACCTTTGAAAATTTTATCCAAGGGGATGGAAATGTTTGGGCTGTATCAGCTGCTTTGGCTGTCTCTGAAGATTTAGCTCTGACCTATAATCCTCTTTTTATCTATGGAGGACCTGGGCTTGGGAAGACTCACTTATTAAACGCTATTGGAAATGAAATTCTAAAAAATATTCCGAATGCGCGTGTCAAATATATACCTGCTGAAAGCTTTATTAATGACTTTCTTGATCACCTAAGACTTGGGGAAATGGAAAAGTTTAAAAAAACCTACCGCAGTCTTGATCTTTTGTTAATCGATGATATCCAGTCACTTAGCGGAAAAAAAGTCGCAACTCAAGAAGAATTTTTCAATACCTTTAACGCCCTTCATGACAAGCAAAAACAGATTGTCCTAACTAGTGATCGTAGTCCAAAACATCTAGAAGGGCTCGAGGAGAGGCTTGTCACGCGCTTTAGTTGGGGATTGACACAAACTATCACCCCCCCTGACTTTGAAACACGTATTGCCATTTTACAAAGTAAAACGGAACATTTAGGCTACAATTTCCAAAGTGATACTCTAGAATACCTAGCTGGGCAATTTGATTCAAATGTTCGAGACCTTGAGGGAGCTATCAACGACATCACTTTAATTGCCAGAGTAAAAAAAATCAAGGATATCACTATTGATATTGCTGCAGAAGCTATTAGAGCTCGCAAACAAGATGTTAACCAAATGCTCGTAATCCCAATTGACAAAATCCAAAATGAAGTTGGTAACTTTTATGGTGTTAGTGTCAAAGAAATGAAGGGAAGCAGACGCCTTCAAAATATTGTTTTGGCCCGTCAAGTAGCCATGTATTTATCTAGAGAACTGACAGATAATAGTCTTCCAAAAATTGGGAAGGAATTTGGAGGAAAAGATCATACAACAGTCATTCATGCCCATGCAAAAATTAAATCTTTGATTGATGAAGACGATAATTTACATTTAGAAATTGAATCAATCAAAAAGAAAATCAAATAACTTGTGGATAACTTTCGCTTTTTTATCTTTTTTATCCACATTTTTTAAACAAGCTCAAAAACTTGATATGACTTACTTTAAGTCTGTTTTCCACAGATTTCACAGACTCTATTATTACTATTATCCTTCTAATACTAAAAATAAATAAAGGAGAATCCATGATTCATTTTTCAATTAATAAAAATTTATTTCTACAAGCCTTAAATACAACTAAAAGAGCTATTAGTTCTAAAAATGCCATCCCTATTTTATCAACTGTCAAAATTGACGTAACTAATGAAGGTGTTACTTTAATTGGTTCAAATGGTCAAATTTCAATTGAAAATTTTATTTCTCAAAAAAATGAAGATGCTGGTTTGTTAATTACTTCTTTAGGTTCGATCCTTCTTGAAGCCTCTTTCTTCATCAATGTGGTATCTAGTCTACCTGATGTGACTCTTGATTTTAAAGAAATTGAACAAAATCAAATTGTTTTAACAAGTGGCAAATCAGAAATTACCCTAAAAGGAAAAGATAGCGAGCAATATCCACGAATCCAAGAAATTTCAGCAAGCACTCCTTTGGTTCTTGAAACAAAATTACTTAAGAAAATTATCAATGAAACAGCTTTTGCTGCAAGTACACAAGAGAGTCGTCCAATTTTAACAGGTGTTCATTTTGTATTGAGTCAACACAAGGAGCTAAAAACAGTTGCGACAGACTCTCATCGTCTAAGCCAGAAAAAATTAACTCTTGAGAAAAATAGTGATGATTTTGATGTCGTAATTCCTAGCCGTTCTTTACGAGAATTTTCAGCGGTATTTACAGATGATATTGAAACTGTAGAGATTTTCTTTGCCAACAATCAAATCCTCTTTAGAAGTGAAAATATTAGCTTCTATACTCGTTTGTTAGAAGGTAACTATCCTGATACAGATCGCTTGATTCCAATAGACTTTAACACAACAATTACTTTTGATGTTGTAAACTTACGTCAGTCAATGGAACGTGCTCGTCTTTTATCAAGTGCGACTCAAAATGGTACTGTGAAACTTGAAATTAAAGGTGGGGTTGTTAGTGCTCATGTTCACTCTCCAGAAGTTGGTAAAGTAAACGAAGAAATCGATACTGATAAGGTGACTGGTGAAGATTTGACTATTAGTTTCAACCCAACTTACTTGATTGATTCTCTTAAGGCTTTAAATAGCGAAAAGGTGACCATTAGTTTTATCTCAGCTGTTCGTCCATTTACTCTTGTGCCAGCAGATACTGATGAGGACTTCATGCAACTTATCACCCCAGTTCGTACAAATTAAGTGAAAGAGGTTGAGCCTAGCTCGCCTCTTTTATGATATAATCGAAAAAGAAAAGGAGAGTAGTATGTATCAAGTTGGAAATTTTGTTGAAATGAAAAAACCACATGCTTGCACAATCAAGTCGACTGGTAAAAAGGCTAATCGTTGGGAAATTACACGTGTAGGGGCAGATATCAAAATTAAATGTAGCAATTGTGACCATGTTGTCATGATGGGGCGCTATGATTTTGATCGAAAAATGAATAAAATTATTGACTGAAACCCCTCAGTTAGAGGGTTAGCAAGTTTTCCCTTTTTGTGTTATAATATTAGGGATTGAAATGAAAACGGAGAATGAGAAAATATGGCTTTAACAGCAGGTATCGTTGGTTTGCCAAACGTTGGTAAATCAACACTATTTAATGCAATTACAAAAGCAGGAGCAGAGGCTGCAAACTATCCATTTGCGACGATTGATCCAAACGTTGGAATGGTTGAGGTTCCAGATGAACGCCTACAAAAATTGACTGAAATGATCACTCCTAAAAAGACAGTTCCAACAACATTTGAATTTACAGATATCGCAGGAATTGTAAAAGGAGCTTCAAAAGGAGAAGGGCTAGGGAATAAATTCTTGGCTAATATCCGTGAAGTAGACGCGATTGTTCACGTAGTTCGTGCTTTTGATGATGAAAATGTTATGCGCGAGCAAGGACGTGAAGATGCCTTTGTGGATCCACTGGCGGATATTGATACCATTAACCTGGAATTGATTCTTGCTGACTTAGAGTCAGTCAATAAACGCTATGCGCGTGTAGAAAAGATGGCACGTACGCAAAAAGATAAAGAATCTGTGGAAGAATTCAATGTTCTTCAAAAGATTAAACCAGTCCTTGAAGATGGGAAATCAGCTCGAACTATTGAATTTACAGATGAGGAACAAAAGGTTGTAAAAGGTCTCTTCCTTTTGACGACTAAACCAGTTCTCTATGTTGCCAATGTAGATGAGGATGTGGTTTCAGAACCTGACTCTATCGACTATGTCAAACAAATTCGCGAATTTGCAGCGACAGAAAATGCTGAAGTAGTCGTTATTTCTGCGCGTGCTGAGGAAGAAATTTCTGAGTTAGACGAAGAAGACAAGCAAGAGTTTCTTGAAGCAATTGGGTTGACAGAATCAGGTGTTGACAAGTTGACTCGCGCAGCTTATCACTTACTTGGACTTGGAACTTACTTCACAGCTGGTGAAAAAGAGGTTCGAGCTTGGACCTTTAAACGTGGTATGAAGGCTCCTCAAGCAGCTGGTATCATCCACTCAGACTTTGAAAAAGGCTTTATTCGTGCAGTAACCATGTCATATGAGGATCTAGTGAAATACGGTTCTGAAAAGGCCGTAAAAGAAGCTGGACGTTTGCGTGAAGAAGGTAAAGAATATATCGTCCAAGACGGCGATATCATGGAATTCCGCTTTAATGTCTAAAAATTTAATAAATAGTGTCAATTAGGTTGGAAAAAAATTCCAACCCTTTTGGCTTTTGAAAGGAAAAATAAATGACCAAATTACTTGTAGGCTTGGGAAATCCAGGGGATAAATATTTTGAAACAAAACACAATGTTGGTTTTATGTTGATTGACCGACTAGCGAAGAAACAGAATGTCACTTTTACACACGATAAGATATTTCAAGCTGACCTAGCATCTTTTTTTCTTAATGGAGAAAAAATTTATCTTGTTAAACCAACGACCTTTATGAATGAAAGTGGAAAAGCGATTCATGCTTTATTGACTTACTATGGTTTGGATATTGAAGATTTACTAATCATTTACGACGATCTTGACATGGAAGTTGGGAAAATTCGTTTAAGAGCAAAAGGATCAGCAGGTGGTCATAATGGTATCAAGTCTATTATTCAACATATTGGAACCCAGGTCTTTAATCGTGTTAAGATTGGAATTGGAAGACCCAAAAACGGCATGTCAGTTGTTAATCATGTTTTAAGTAAGTTTGACAAGGATGATTATATCGGTATTTTACAGTCTATTGACAAGGTTGACGAATCTGTAAATTATTATTTACAAGAGAAAAATTTTGAGAAAACAATGCAGAGGTATAGCGGATAAATGGTGACCTTATTAGATTTATTCTCAGAAAATGATCAGATTAAAAAATGGCATCAAAGTTTAACAAATAAGAAAAGACAACTAATACTAGGTTTATCAATGTCTACTAAGGCTCTTGCAATTGCAAGCAGTTTAGAAAAAGAAGATAAGATTGTTTTATTGACATCAACTTATGGAGAAGCAGAAGGGCTTATTAGTGATCTTATTTCTATCTTGGGTGAGGAATTTGTCTATCCATTTTTGGTAGATGATTCCCCTATGGTCGAGTTTTTGATGTCTTCACAAGAAAAAATCATCTCACGGGTTGAAGCCTTGCGTTTTTTGACTGATCCGTCTAGGAAAGGGATCTTAGTTTGTAATATTGCAGCAAGTCGATTGTTTTTACCTTCTCCCAATATATTTAAAGATAGTATTGTAAAAATATCAGTGGGTGAAGAATATGATCAAAACGCACTTATCCATCAGTTAAAAGAAATCGGCTATCGAAAGGTTACACAAGTACAAACTCAAGGAGAATTTAGTCTTCGAGGAGATATTTTAGATATTTTTGAAATATCTCAGTTAGAACCTTGCCGAATTGAGTTTTTTGGTGATGAAGTAGATGGAATTCGTACTTTTGAAGTCGAAACACAATTATCGAAAGAAAATCAGACAGAACTCACCATCTTTCCAGCTAGCGACATACTTTTGAGAGAAAAGGATTATCAGCGAGGACAGTCAGCTTTAGAAAAACAAATTTCAAAAACTCTATCGCCGATTCTGAAATCTTACCTAGAAGAAATTCTTTCAAGTTTTCATCAAAAACAAATGCATTCAGATTCTCGGAAATTTTTATCTTTGTGCTATGAGAAATCATGGACTGTATTTGATTATATTGAAAAAGATACGCCCATATTCTTTGATGATTATCAGAAATTGATGAATCAGTATGAAGTCTTTGAAAGAGAATTAGCGCAATACTTTACAGAAGAGTTACAGAATAGTAAAGCATTTTCTGAGATGCAGTATTTTGCAGATACTGAGCAAATCTATAAAAAACAAAGCCCAGTGACCTTTTTTTCTAATCTGCAAAAGGGGTTAGGAAATCTCAAA
Source organism: Streptococcus pseudopneumoniae (assembly GCF_001074825.1). Taxonomy (GTDB): domain Bacteria; phylum Bacillota; class Bacilli; order Lactobacillales; family Streptococcaceae; genus Streptococcus; species Streptococcus pseudopneumoniae_C. The sequence goes on along the minus strand of NZ_JUPG01000147.1, from coordinate 8,473 downwards.
TTTGACCAAATTTATCAATTTAATCAATATCCTATGCAGGAATTTTTCAATCAATTTTCTTTTCTAAAAGAAGAAATTGAGCGATACAAAAAAATGGATTATACTATTATCCTGCAGTCTAGCAATTCAATGGGAAGTAAAACATTGGAGGATGTTTTCGAGGAATACCAGATTAAATTGGATTCTAGAAATAAGTCAAGTATCTGTAAAGAATCTGTAAACTTAATCGAGGGGAATCTCAGACATGGTTTTCATTTTGTAGATGAAAAGATTTTATTTATAACTGAACATGAGATTTTTCAAAAGAAATTGAAACGTCGTTTTCGAAGACAACATGTTTCAAACGCAGAGAGATTAAAAGATTACAATGAACTTGAAAAAGGAGATTACGTTGTTCACCATATTCATGGGATTGGCCAATATCTAGGAATTGAAGCCATTGAAATCAAGGGAATTCATCACGATTATGTCAGTGTCCAGTATCAAAATGGGGATCAAATTTCTATCCCAGTAGAACAGATTCATCTGCTGTCCAAATATGTTTCAAGTGATGGGAAAGCACCTAAACTAAATAAATTAAATGATGGTCATTTCAAAAAAGCAAAGCAAAAAGTTAAGAACCAGGTAGAGGATATAGCTGACGATTTAATTAAACTTTATTCTGAACGCAGCCAGTTGAAGGGTTTTGCTTTCTCAGCTGATGATGAGGATCAACACGCTTTTGATGATGCCTTTCCTTATGTTGAAACGGATGATCAACTTCGTAGTGTTGAGGAAATCAAGAGAGATATGCAGGCTTCTCAACCAATGGATCGACTTTTAGTTGGGGATGTTGGTTTTGGAAAGACTGAAGTTGCTATGCGTGCAGCCTTTAAGGCAGTCAATGATCACAAACAAGTTGTCGTTCTAGTTCCGACGACGGTTTTAGCGCAACAGCACTATACGAATTTTAAGGAACGATTCCAAAATTTTGCAGTTAATATTGATGTGTTGAGTCGCTTTAGAAGTAAAAAAGAGCAGACTGAAACACTTGAAAAATTGAAAAACGGTCAAGTTGATATTTTGATTGGAACACATCGTGTTTTGTCAAAAGATGTTGTGTTTGCTGATTTAGGCTTAATGATTATTGATGAGGAACAGCGATTTGGTGTCAAGCATAAGGAAACCTTGAAAGAACTGAAGAAACAAGTGGATGTCCTAACTTTGACCGCTACTCCAATCCCTCGCACCCTCCATATGTCTATGCTGGGAATTAGAGATTTGTCTGTTATTGAAACTCCGCCGACTAATCGCTATCCTGTTCAGACCTATGTTTTGGAAAAAAATGATAGTGTCATTCGTGATGCTGTTTTGCGTGAAATGGAGCGTGGAGGTCAAGTTTACTATCTTTACAATAAAGTTGATACAATTGATCAGAAGGTTTCAGAATTACAGGAGTTAATTCCAGAAGCTTCGATTGGGTATGTTCACGGACAAATGAGTGAAATCCAGTTGGAAAATACTCTATTAGACTTTATTGAGGGACAATACGATATTTTAGTGACGACTACTATTATTGAGACAGGGGTGGACATTCCAAATGCCAATACCTTGTTTATTGAAAATGCAGACCATATGGGCCTGTCAACCTTGTATCAGTTAAGAGGAAGAGTTGGACGTAGTAATCGTATTGCTTATGCTTATCTCATGTATCGTCCAGAAAAATCAATCAGTGAAGTCTCTGAGAAGAGATTAGAAGCGATTAAAGGATTTACAGAATTGGGATCCGGATTTAAGATTGCTATGCGAGATCTTTCGATTCGTGGAGCAGGAAATCTTTTAGGAAAATCTCAGTCTGGTTTCATTGATTCTGTTGGTTTTGAATTGTATTCGCAGTTATTAGAGGAAGCTATTGCTAAACGAAACGGTAACGCTAACACAAGAACCAAAGGGAATGCTGAGTTGATTTTGCAAATTGATGCCTATCTTCCTGATACTTATATTTCTGATCAACGACATAAGATTGAAATTTACAAGAAAATTCGTCAAATTGACAACCGTGTCAATTATGAAGAGTTACAAGAAGAGTTGATGGACCGCTTTGGAGAATACCCAGATGTAGTAACCTATCTTTTAGAGATTGGTTTGATCAAGTCATATTTGGACAAGGTCTTTGTTCAACGTGTGGAAAGAAAAGAAAATAAGATTACAGTTCAATTTGAAAAAGTCACCCAACGACTGTTTTTAGCTCAAGATTATTTTAAAGCTTTATCCGCAACGAACTTAAAAGCAGGTATCGCTGAGAATAAGGGATTAATGGAGCTTGTATTTGATGTCCAAAATAAGAAAGATTATGAAATTTTAGAAGGTCTGCTGATTTTTGGAGAAAGTTTATTAGGGATAAAAGAGTCGAAAGAAGGCAATTCTCTTTGATATTTTTCTTATATAAAAAAGATAAAAATGGTACAATAATAAGTTGAGGTAGTAAAGATGAGATTAGACAAATATTTAAAAGTATCACGAATTATCAAGCGTCGTACAGTCGCAAAAGAAGTAGCAGATAAAGGAAGAATCAAGGTGAATGGGATTTTGGCCAAAAGTTCAACGGATTTGAAAGTTAATGACCAAGTTGAGATTCGCTTTGGCAATAAGTTGCTACTTGTAAAAGTACTAGAGATGAAAGATAGTACAAAAAAAGAAGATGCAGCAGGCATGTATGAAATTATCAGTGAAACACGGGTAGAAGAAAATGTCTAAGAATATTGTACAATTAAACAATTCTTTTATCCAAAATGAATACCAACGTCGTCGCTACCTGATGAAAGAACGACAAAAACGGAATCGTTTTATGGGGTGGGTATTGATTTTGATTATGCTGTTATTTATTTTGCCAACTTTTAATTTAGCGCAGAGCTATCAGCAATTACTTCAAAGACGTCAGCAATTAGCAGACTTGCAAACTCAGTATCAAACTTTGAGTGATGAAAAGGATAAGGAGACAGCATTTGCTACCAAGTTGAAAGACGAGGATTATGCTGCCAAATATACACGAGCGAAGTACTATTATTCTAAGTCTAGGGAAATAGTTTATACGATTCCTGACTTGCTTCAAAGGTGATAAAATGGAAAATTTATTAGATGTAATAGAGCAATTTTTGAGTTTATCAGATGAAAAACTGGAAGAGCTAGCTGATAAAAATCAATTATTGCGTTTACAAGAAGAAAAGGAAAGGAAGAATGCGTAAATTCTTAATTATTTTGTTGCTACCAAGTTTTTTGACCATTTCAAAAGTTGTTAGCACAGAAAAAGAAGTAGTATATACTTCGAAAGAAATTTATTACCTTTCACAATCTGACTTTGGTATTTATTTTAGAGAAAAGCTAACTTCTCCTATGGTTTATGGAGAAGTTCCTGTCTATGCGAATGAAGATTTAGTTGTTGAATCTGGAAAATTAAGTCCAAAAATAAGTTTCCAAATAACCGAGTGGCGTTTAAATAAACAAGGGATTCCGGTATTTAAGTTATCCAACCATCAATTTATAGCTGCAGACAAACGATTTTTATATGATCAGTCAGAGGTAACTCCAATAATAAAAAAAGTATGGTTAGAATCTGATTTTAAACTGTACAATAGTCCTTATGATTTAAAAGAAGTTAAATCATCCTTATCAGCTTATTCGCAGGTATCAATCGACAATACCATGTTTGTAGAAGGAAGAGAATTTCTACATATTGATCAGGTTGGATGGGTAGATAAGGAATCAACTTCTGAAGAAGATAATCGGATGAGTAAAGTCCAAGAAATGTTATCTGAAAAATATCAGAAAGATTCTTTCTCTATCTATGTTAAGCAACTGACTACTGGAAAAGAAGCTGGTATTAATCAAGATGAAAAGATGTATGCAGCTAGTGTTTTGAAACTCCCTTATCTTTATTATACGCAAGAAAAAATAAATGAGGGTCTTTATCAGTTAGATACGACTGTAAAATACGTATCTGTAGTCAATGATTTTCCAGGTTCTTATAAACCAGAGGGAAGTGGCAGTCTTCCTAAAAAAGAGGATAATAAAGAATATTCTCTAAAATATTTAATTACGAAAGTATCAAAAGAATCGGATAATGTAGCTCATAACATATTAGGATATTACCTTTCAAACCAATCAGATGCAACATTTAAGTCCAAGATGTCTGCCATTATGGGAGATGATTGGGATTCAAAAGAAAAATTAATTTCTTCTAAAATGGCTGGGAAGGTCATGGAAGCTATTTATAATCAAAATGGATTTGTGCTAGAGTCTTTGACTAAAACAGATTTTGATAATCAGCGAATTACCAAAGGTGTTTCTGTGAAGGTAGCTCATAAAATTGGAGATGCGGACGAATTTAAGCATGATACGGGTGTTGTCTATGCAGATTCTCCATTCATTCTTTCTATTTTCACTAAGGATTCCGATTATGATACGATTTCTCAGATAGCCAAGGATGTTTATGAGGTTCTAAAATGAGGGAACAAGATTTTTTAAATCATTTTCGCAGGAAGGGATATTTCAAAAAGCATGCTAAAGTGGTGCTAGCTCTTTCTGGTGGATTAGATTCTATGTTTCTATTTAAGGTATTGTCTACTTATCAAAAAGAGTTAGAAATTGAATTGATTTTAGCTCATGTGAATCACAAGCAGAGAGTAGAATCAGATTGGGAAGAAAAGGAATTAAGGAAGTTGGCTGCTGAAGCAGAGCTTCCTATTTATATCAGCAATTTTTCAGGAGAATTTTCAGAAGCGCGTGCTCGAAATTTTCGTTATGAGTTTTTTCAAGAGGTCATGAAAAAGACAGGTGCGACAGCCTTAGTCACTGCCCACCATGCGGATGACCAGGTGGAAACGATTTTGATGCGTTTGATTCGAGGCACTCGTTTGCGCTATCTATCAGGAATTAAGGAGAAGCAAGTAGTCGGAGAGATAGAAATCATTCGTCCCTTCTTGCATTTCCATAAAAAAGACTTTCCACCAATTTTTCACTTTGAAGATACATCAAATAAGGAAAATTATTATTTTCGCAATCGTATTCGAAACTCTTATTTACCAGAATTAGAAAAAGAAAATCCTCGATTTAGAGATGCAATCTTAAGCATCGGCAATGAAATTTTAGATTATGACTTAGCCATAGATGAATTATCTAACAATATTGATGTGGAAGATTTACAGCAGTTATTTTCTTATTCTGAGTCTACACAAAGAGTTTTACTCCAAACTTATCTGAATCGTTTTCCAGATTTGAATCTCACAAAAGCTCAGTTTGAAGAAGTTTGGCAGATTTTAAAATCTAAAAGCCAGTATCGTCATCCGCTTAAAAATGGCTATGAATTGATAAAAGAGTATCAACATTTTCAGATTTGTAAAATCGGTCCTCAGGCTGATGAAAAGGAAGATGAACTTGTGTTACACTATCAAAATCAGGTAGCTTATCAAGGATACACATTTTCCTTTGGACTTCCTTTAGAAGGTGAATCAATTCAACAAATACCTGTTTCACGCGAAACATCCATACACATTCGTCATCGAAAACCAGGAGATGTTTTGATTCAAAATGGGCATAGAAAAAAACTCAGACGTCTATTTATTGATTTGAAAATCCCTATGGAAAAGCGAAAATCTGCTCTGATTATTGAGCAATTTGGTGAAATTGTTTCAATTTTGGGAATTGCGACCAGTAATTTGAGTAAAAACACGAAAAATGATATAATGAACACTGTACTTTATATAGAAAAAATAGATAGGTAAAAAAATGTTAGAAAACGATATTAAAAAAATCCTCGTTTCACACGATGAAATTACAGAAGCTGCTAAAAAATTAGGTGCTCAATTAACCAAAGACTATGCAGGAAAAAATCCAATTTTAGTCGGGATTTTAAAAGGATCTATTCCTTTTATGGCTGAATTAGTCAAACATATCGACACACATATTGAAATGGACTTCATGATGGTTTCTAGCTACCATGGTGGAACAGCAAGTAGTGGTGTCATCAATATCAAGCAAGATGTGACTCAAGATATCAAAGGAAGAGATGTTTTATTTGTAGAAGATATCATCGATACAGGTCAAACTTTGAAGAATTTACGAGATATGTTTATTGAAAGAGAAGCTTCTTCTGTTAAAATTGCCACCTTGTTGGATAAACCAGAGGGACGTGTTGTAGAAATTGAGGCAGACTATACCTGCTTTACTATTCCAAATGAGTTTGTAGTAGGTTATGGTTTAGATTACAAAGAAAATTATCGTAACCTTCCTTATGTTGGAGTATTGAAAGAAGAAGTGTATTCAAATTAGAAAGAACAATTTTTAATGAAAAAACAAAATAATGGTTTAATTAAAAATCCTTTTCTATGGTTATTACTTATTTTTCTGCTAGTTACAGGTTACCAGTATTTTAGTACAGGTAGTGTTGCAGGGAAAAGTGAGCAAATTAATTATACAGAATTGGTAAAAGAAATTACCGATGACAATGTCAAAGAATTAACTTACCAACCAAATGGTAGTGTTATCGAAGTTTCGGGTGTTTATAAAAATCCTAAAACAAGTAAAGAAGAAACAGGTATCCAGTTCTTTTCTCCTTCTGCTACAACAGTAGAGAAATTTTCAAGTATTATTCTTCCTTCAGATACTACCGTATCAGAATTGCAAAAACTTGCTTCTGACCATAAAACGGAAGTAACTGTTAAGCATGAAAGTTCAAGTGGTATGTGGATTAATATTCTTGTATCCATTGTGCCATTCGGTATTCTATTCTTCTTCCTATTCTCCATGATGGGAAATATGGGAGGAAATAATAGCCGTAACCCAATGAGTTTTGGACGTAGCAAGGCTAAAGCTGCAAATAAAGAAGATATTAAAGTAAGATTTTCAGATGTTGCTGGAGCTGAGGAAGAAAAACAAGAACTAGTTGAAGTCGTTGAATTCTTAAAAGATCCAAAACGATTTACAAAACTTGGAGCCCGTATTCCAGCAGGTGTTCTTTTGGAGGGACCTCCAGGAACAGGTAAGACATTACTTGCTAAGGCAGTAGCCGGAGAAGCAGGTGTTCCATTCTTTAGTATTTCAGGTTCTGACTTTGTAGAAATGTTTGTCGGAGTTGGAGCTAGTCGTGTTCGTTCTCTTTTTGAAGATGCCAAAAAAGCAGCACCAGCTATCATCTTTATAGATGAAATTGATGCTGTTGGACGTCAACGTGGAGTCGGTCTCGGCGGAGGAAATGACGAACGTGAACAAACCTTGAACCAACTTTTGATTGAGATGGATGGTTTTGAGGGAAATGAAGGGATTATTGTCATCGCTGCGACAAACCGTTCAGATGTACTTGACCCTGCCCTTTTGCGTCCAGGACGTTTTGATAGAAAAGTATTGGTTGGCCGTCCTGATGTTAAAGGTCGTGAAGCAATCTTGAAAGTTCATGCTAAGAATAAGCCTTTAGCAGAAGATGTTGATTTGAAATTAGTGGCTCAACAAACTCCAGGTTTTGTTGGTGCTGATTTAGAGAATGTATTGAATGAAGCGGCTTTAGTCGCTGCTCGTCGTAATAAAACGATTATCGATTCTTCTGATATTGATGAAGCAGAAGATAGAGTTATTGCTGGTCCTTCTAAGAAAGATAAGACAGTTTCACAAAAAGAACGTGAATTGGTTGCCTACCATGAGGCAGGTCATACCATTGTTGGTTTAGTTTTGTCAAATGCCCGTGTTGTTCATAAAGTTACTATCGTACCACGTGGCCGTGCAGGTGGTTATATGATTGCACTTCCTAAGGAAGACCAAATGCTTCTATCTAAAGAAGATATGAAAGAGCAATTGGCTGGCTTAATGGGTGGACGTGTAGCTGAAGAAATTATCTTTAATGTCCAAACTACAGGAGCTTCAAACGACTTTGAACAGGCGACTCAAATGGCGCGTGCAATGGTTACAGAGTACGGTATGAGTGAAAAACTTGGTCCAGTTCAATATGAAGGAAATCATGCCATGTTTGGTGCACAAAGCCCTCAAAAATCAATTTCAGAACAAACAGCTTATGAAATTGACGAAGAAGTTCGTTTATTATTGAATGAGGCACGAAATAAAGCTGCTGAAATTATTCAGTCAAATCGTGAAACTCACAAGTTGATTGCAGAAGCATTATTGAAATACGAAACATTGGATAGTACACAAATTAAATCTCTTTACGAAACAGGAAAGATGCCTGAAACAGTAGAAGAGGAATCTCATGCACTATCTTATGATGAAGTAAAGTCAAAAATGAATGACGAAAAATAACCCAAAGAGAGGCAAGACCTCTCTTTTTTGTGCAGTTGAGGCAGTAAAGGGTGCAGAATGGATGAAATGAACCCAATTAGCTTCTTGATTTGTTAGACTGTAAACAGAAAGGGGAAAAGAATGATTAAAGAATTGTATGAAGAAGTCCAGGGCATTGTATATAAGTGTAGAAAGGAATATTATCTTCATTTAT
>NZ_JUPG01000015.1 GCF_001074825.1 Streptococcus pseudopneumoniae | reverse complement strand
GCAAGTACGTCAGCAAGCACGTCAGCATCAACGAGCGCAAGTACGTCAGCAAGCACGTCAGCTTCAACGAGCGCAAGTACATCAGCAAGCACGTCAGCCTCAACAAGCGCAAGTACATCAGCAAGTACATCAGCCTCAACAAGCGCAAGTACATCAGCAAGTACCTCAGCGTCAACGAGCGCAAGTACGTCGGCTAGCACGTCAGCTTCAACAAGTGCAAGCACATCAGCAAGCACCTCAGCGTCAACAAGCGCAAGTACGTCGGCTAGCACATCAGCTTCAACAAGTGCAAGTACATCTGCATCAACGAGCGCAAGTACGTCAGCAAGCACGTCAGCTTCAACAAGTGCA
>NZ_JUPG01000146.1 GCF_001074825.1 Streptococcus pseudopneumoniae | reverse complement strand
GTTTTCTAAGTTCATAGATCTGAACTTTATCACCATAAGTTAATTTCATAATAAAAACACCCCTAAAGTTAGATTTTTTCTGTCTAACTTTTGGGGTGCAGTTCAATATCGAAGCGTTTTTTGTTGTTACATTAACAGAGGGAAATTTGGCATAATTTATTTTTAAGTGCTTTTCAGGCTATATTTTGATCATTTGAGGAAATCAACATTATTTTTAAATATTTATCTGATAAGATAGGAGTATGAAAAATTTAAAAGAAGATAACATAAAAAAATCCTTATGGCACATCAAACGCCATTGCGAAAATATAGAGAAAAACACTGATGATAGAAAAAAATCGAACTTCTCCACCTAAAGGAAAGTATAGAGATACTAAGACGGGTTTTAAACGATGAAAAACCCTATCCGAATTTGGATAGGGAAGAAGTATTTTGAGAGAACATAACCTATTAATTTTAAATATATAGATAATATCACAATAAAATACTTTTTGAGAATTTTTTAATTACTGTTCGTCTTTTATAGTGCTAAATCTAGTTTCATTACTATTGATAATTAAAAGTGGTTAATATTTTTGCTATTATTTTTTCAAATTCTATATTCAATTTCTTCAGTTCATCATCAAGTGCTCTTTTATCCTCAAATACTCTTAGATTATGATAAAGTATATTCCTTAACCGATATAGATGATTATACGTTTTTGGGGATTCATCTGGAGAATCTAAACCTTCTTCAAATAAACCCGTTTTCTTTAAAATGTTTATATATATTCTATAAAATTCAAGTGGTGTATCTTTCTGTTCCAAAACCGATGAATGAACCGTGAATAGTTTCTTTATTCTATATTTTTCAGTTAAAATTTCATTGATTTCAGATTTTAAAACAACAAGATTTTTTCCCCCCCTCTCATCCATCGTTTTTTCTAACATCTTATGGGCTAGGAAACTAATAAAAACCTCTATATATTGATAAAGAACTGAAAATTTTATATATTCAGTATTAAATGATTGATAATATAATTCTGGTAAGACATCTGTCATAAATCTTAAAGAATCGTCATCAATGTCTTCACTAACACTAATCGACTTAATAATTAGCGTCTTCAATCCATTTTCAATAGGATCATCCACAATATTTTCAGGAGCAATACTAAAATTATTCAATTCTATATGTTTTTGTGAAGCATAGAATTCATCTGTATCCTTTATGGGGAAAAAATGATGTTCTAGCATCATTAATATTTTCATATGGTCGCTATTAAACTGATTTAGCTCTGCATCTCTACAATCTTCTACGAAAATAACCAACGGAAAGTCAAATTTACTTTTAAACTGTTCAAATATACCTTCTCCAATAAACTTGTCATCATTTAATTTTAAGAAAGCTTTATATTTTAATATTTCATCGATTTTAACTTTATCACTTTTTTCATCCAAATTTAGGTCAAAAAAATATTTCTCGATAAAATACTTTTCTGAATTAAAGAAAACCTCCCTTGCTGCATCCATATAAGCTTCGAAATAGATCTGATTTCGCTCATTCGACATTACAACATTATTTGAATGTAGTCTTTCAACAGAAAAAATATAGCCAATAGCGTTAGCATTGTCACGTGTATTTGAGTAACATCGATAGACATCTTTTTCTAAATAATTTTCATAATAATAATAATGAATCTTGAAATCACTAATTGGTTTGTCTTTTCGAATGTATTCCCTAGTTGTTTTATATGGAAATTCTATTATTTCTTTATTCATATCCCCATCTTATTTGTATATACTTCCATGGCGGTGTTTGAAGTTTCATATAAATTCAAAAAACAACCTGCAGATTCATCAAAGAGCAATCTAAAGAATTCACTAAAATACATTCTTTGCGAATTACCTATTTTTGAAGAATTTTGTTTGATTATATATAAATTCTTATTTAATTCCAAGAACCAATCATAAGCATAATCTCCACCACCTTCTAAACTGTTAATAAGTCTACTGATATCGGAAATAGAACTTATTTTATTCTTTTGTTTCAGTAATGACAGTCCAGCCCCAAATCCAGTCATCACTTGAGATTTCGACATTAATGAAAAAATGCTTTCTGCAAATAAAAATGTTTTTACAGACTCGGCATTGAGTAGCAACGAGTCATCTTCAGATAACAAATCATTCATATTTTTAGTGTCATCTTCTGAAGTCATACTATTCATTCTATTTAATAGTGAATTATAACATTGAACAAAAGTTTTAAATAGATCCTCTTCAACATTTTCGCTTGAAATTGTCTCCAACGTTTTTATAGTTTCTAATATAGTAGATCGTGTCATTGGAAGATAACTAGACTGCAAATAGGAAACAAACCCATCAATAATATCCTGGAATCGATACTCTCCAATGTTTCTAGGAGACCGTCCTTCAACCTCTTTTATTAGAATTATATCTGGGATATTTACATCATAGTTGCTATATAAAATTTCTATTTGATGGCGAAGCGTCATTGGAGTTTGACCAGTATTTAGTGTCAACATCCTATATAAAAGGCCAAAACGATTTATTCCGCCATAAACTTCAGCATGTAGACTTCCTTTTAAAAAAAGTGATGTATCTCTACCTTCTTTAATAAGTTCATTATAAGCATCTATTATTGTAAATGTTCTTTGCAAACCATCTAAAATTAGAGATTTCTTTAATAATTCCTTAATATTGCTTTGATTCAATTCTTCCTCTGACATATCTTTGCTATCAATCGCTAGCACTATTGGGGGGATAATACAACCATATTTTAAATCCTCTTTTAATTGTGAGTATATGCTCATCGAAGAACGAACTCTTTTTCTTTGATATTCATTGTTTGATATAATATTTTCAGCGAATTCCAAATACTCATTTAATTCCAACTCTATTAAATAGTTTGATGTCTGTATTTTACGATCTTCTGTCCGACTTAAAATCTTTACCATAATTGAACCTCTGTCTTTTTTATCATTATATCATTTTTTTCATTATTTTAAAATTCAGATGAAGAAATCAAACAAAATATTTATTGATAAATAATTTTACTATAAATACAGACTCCCCTACTTGACTCTAATTTCCTATTTTTACAAATTTCAACAACTACCATATTTTACTGTTGCTTCAATTTTAACTATTTACATTGTTTTTTGATATAATATTTAATAGATGGAGGAATTAATGCCTAATTTACAAAATAACAAAAGAATATATGACAAAGAGTGGAATTTTGAAGATTTTAGTATGAGTGAATATACTCACACAATTCACTCTTATCCCGCTATGATGATGCCAAGAATTGCTAGAAATTTTATTCAGCAATATGCATCCAAAGATTCAGTTATTCTTGATCCATATATGGGTTCAGGGACAACTTTACTTGAAGGTGTTGTTGAAAATGTCAAAAAGGTTATTGGTTTTGATTTAAATCCTTTAGCAGTTCTGATTACAAAAGCGCATACTATCAAACTTGATATGCGCTTTTTTGATTGTAAAAATTAATAGATAAACATGGCATCGCCAAAACTGAAGAAGCGGTAGTGTTCTTGGATGGCATGGTGATAAGCGTCTAAGACTAATTCACGGCCTGCAAAGGCAGAAACCAACATGACCAGAGTTGATTTTGGCAGGTGGAAGTTGGTTGAGAAGGCATCCACGACCTTCCATTCATAGCCAGGTTTGATAAAGATATTGGTCCAGCCAGAATCTGCTTGGATTTGCCCATCAAACTTGGAACCAATAGTCTCCAATGTGCGGATAGAAGTGGTTCCGACAGCGATGACACGACCACCATTTTCTTTAACAGAACGAAGGGTGGCAGCAGCTTCCTCAGAAAGTTGGTAGAATTCTGAGTGCATTTCATGTTCATCCAGATTGTCAACAGAAACGGGTCTAAAGGTTCCGAGCCCGACATGAAGAGTCAGATAGACCAGATGAACACCCTTAGCTTGGATTTCTGCTAGCAGTTCTTTAGTGAAGTGTAGTCCAGCAGTTGGTGCTGCAGCAGAGCCACTTTCCTTGGCGTAAACGGTTTGATAACGTTCGCGGTCATCCAGTTTTTCATGGATATAAGGCGGTAGTGGCATTTCTCCCAGACTTTCCAAAACTTCTAGGAAAATTCCTTGGTATTCAAAGCGGACAATACGGCCCCCGTGAGTCAATTCTTCCGTAACAACAGCGCTGAGACGGCCATCACCAAAGCTGACACGAGTACCAACCTTGAGGCGTTTGGCAGGTTTAGCCAGAACTTCCCACTCATCTCCATTAGTATTTTTGAGCAGGAGAAGTTCCACATGACCTCCAGTTTCTTCCTTTTGACCATAGAGGCGGGCAGGGAGAACGCGGGTGTCGTTCATGACAAGGGCGTCACCAGGTTCCAGCATATCAATAATAGAGTGGAAGTGTTTATCCTGCATTTTTCCAGTCTCACGGTTGACAATGAGGAGTTTGGAGGCATCCCGTTTTTCAAGGGGCGTTTGGGCAATCAATTCCTCGGGTAAGTGGAAATCAAAATCAGCTGTATTCATATATCTGTTCATTCTTTCTAAGTTCTAATCCTATCCATTATAACATGTTTCAAGTATAGTCGCTCTTTTTTAGAAAATAAATCGTTTTCACTTGACAAAAATTGGTCTATACCATATAATAAATATAGATTAAAATGGAGGATGAAAATATGAAAGTTATTAAAGTTGAAAACCAAATCGAAGGTGGAAAAGTTGCTTTTGAGATTTTGAAGGAAAAATTGGCCAACGGCGCTCAAACCCTAGGACTTGCGACAGGAAGTAGCCCACTTGAATTTTACAAGGAAATTGTTGAGAGTGACCTTGATTTTTCAAATCTAACTAGTGTAAACCTTGATGAGTATGTAGGGCTTGATGGGGACAACCCACAGTCTTATCGTTACTTCATGCAAGAAAACTTGTTTAACCAAAAACCATTTAAAGAAAGTTTCTTGCCTCGTGGGGTTAAGGACAATGCTGAAGCTGAAGTAGAACGCTACAACCAAATTTTGGCTGACCATCCAGTTGACCTCCAAATCTTGGGAATTGGTCGCAATGGACACATCGGATTTAATGAACCTGGTACTCCATTTGACAGTCAAACGCATCTAGTAGAACTTGACCAGTCTACTATTGAAGCCAATGCGCGCTTCTTTGACAAGATTGAAGACGTCCCAACCCAAGCCATTTCAATGGGGATTAAAAATATCTTGGATGCCAAGTCAATTCTTCTCTTTGCTTACGGTGAGTCGAAAGCAGAAGCCATTGCTGGAACAGTGTCTGGCCCAGTGACTGAGAGTCTACCAGCAAGTAGCCTACAAAATCATCCAGATGTGACCATCATCGCAGACGCTGAAGCGCTTAGCTTACTTGAAAAATAAAAAAGTGAGATCCTTCAGTATCTTTTATTGAGTGCTTTCAAGACTTGCATAAATGGAAGAAAAAATCAAAATTAAACCGCATTTTTTCTTGACAATTATTCCTTTTACGTGTAGAATAGAATAGATCTTGAACTTGAAGGGAGTGAAAAAAATGTCTAAAACAGTAGTACGTAAGAATGAATCTCTTGACGACGCACTTCGTCGTTTCAAACGTGCGGTTACTAAAGCTGGTACTCTTCAAGAAACACGCAAACGTGAATTCTATGAAAAACCTTCTGTAAAACGTAAACGTAAATCAGAAGCAGCTCGTAAACGTAAAAAATTCTAATTGAAATGAAAGGCTAGAGAAATCTAGTCCTTTTTCTTTTAAATAAATACTCCAAAGCCTGCAAAAATCTGAAACTTCCTCCCACAATTTGATATAATAGAGGGAAGAACTCATTTGAAGGAGGAAATGATGTCGGTTTTAGTAAAAGAAGTGATTGAAAAGCTTAGACTAGACATTGTCTATGGCGAACCAGAATTACTTGAAAAGGAAATCAATACAGCGGATATTACGCGACCTGGTCTTGAAATGACAGGTTATTTTGACTACTACACGCCAGAGCGGATCCAGCTCTTGGGGATGAAGGAGTGGTCTTATCTGATTAGCATGCCTTCTAACAGTCGTTATGAAGTTTTGAAAAAAATGTTTCTACCTGAGACACCTGCGGTTATTGTTGCCCGTGGTTTGGTGGTTCCAGAGGAGATGTTAAAGGCTGCTAGAGAATGTAAGATTGCTATTTTAACCAGCCGTACAGCTACCAGTCGTTTGTCTGGAGAATTATCTAGCTATCTGGATTCTCGTTTGGCAGAACGCACCAGTGTTCACGGTGTCTTGATGGATATCTATGGGATGGGTGTCTTGATTCAAGGAGATAGTGGTATCGGTAAGAGTGAGACAGGCTTGGAGCTGGTCAAACGTGGGCACCGCTTGGTAGCAGATGATCGGGTAGATATTTATTCTAAGGATGAATTAACTCTTTGGGGAGAGCCTGCTGAAATCTTGAAACACTTGATTGAAATTCGTGGGGTTGGTATTATCGATGTCATGAGCCTCTACGGTGCGAGTGCGGTAAAAGATTCTTCACAAGTTCAGTTGGCTGTCTACTTGGAAAATTACGATACGCATAAGACCTTTGATCGACTTGGAAACAATGCAGAGGAATTAGAAATTTCTGGCGTAGCCATTCCTCGTATCCGCATCCCAGTTAAAACAGGCCGTAATATCTCTGTCGTGATTGAGGCCGCTGCTATGAATTATCGTGCCAAGGAAATGGGCTTTGATGCGACTCGTTTGTTCGAAGAACGCTTGACAAATCTCATTGCTCAAAACGAGGTGCCTAATGCTTGATCCAATTGCTATTCATCTTGGCCCTCTAGCCATTCGTTGGTATGCCTTGTGTATTGTGACAGGCTTGATCCTTGCGGTTTATTTGACCATGAAAGAAGCGCCTAGAAAGAAGATCATACCAGATGATATTTTAGATTTTATCTTGGTAGCCTTTCCTCTGGCTATTTTAGGGGCCCGTCTCTACTATGTTATTTTCCGTTTTGATTACTATAGTCAGAATTTGGGAGAGATTTTTGCCATTTGGAATGGTGGTTTGGCTATTTACGGTGGTTTGATAACTGGGGCTATTGTCCTCTATATCTTTGCTGATCGTAAACTCATCAATACTTGGGATTTCCTAGATATTGCGGCGCCTAGCGTCATGATTGCCCAAAGTTTGGGTCGCTGGGGAAATTTCTTTAATCAAGAAGCTTACGGTGCTGCAGTAGATAATCTGGATTATTTACCTAGCTTCATCCGTGACCAGATGTATATCGAGGGGAGCTACCGTCAGCCGACCTTCCTTTATGAGTCTCTATGGAATCTTCTTGGTTTTGCCTTGATTCTGATTGTCAGACGAAAATGGAAGAGCCTCAGACGAGGTCATATCACTGCTTTCTACTTGATTTGGTATGGTTTTGGTCGTATGGTCATCGAAGGTATGCGGACAGATAGCCTCATGTTCTTTGGCCTTCGAGTCTCTCAATGGCTATCAGTTGTTCTTATCGGACTGGGTATTTTTATCATTCTTTATCAAAAGCGAAAGAAGGCCCCTTACTATGTTACAGAGGAGGAAAACTAAATGTTAGAAGTTGCATATATTCTTGTAGCCTTTGCTTTGATTGTCTTTTTGGTCTATCTGATTATCACTGTACAAAAGCTTGGTCGTGTGATCGATGAAACAGAGAAGACGATTAAAACCTTGACTTCAGATGTGGATGTAACCTTGCATCATACCAATGAATTGCTGGCTAAAGTCAATGTCTTGGCAGATGATATCAATGTCAAGGTGGCAACGATTGATCCACTCTTTAGTGCTGTTGCAGATTTATCTCTATCTGTTTCAGACCTCAATGACCATGCGCGTGTCTTGAGCAAAAAAGCTTCATCAGCTGGTTCAAAAACACTCAAGACTGGTGCAAGTTTGTCAGCTCTTCGTCTTGCAAGTAAATTATTCAAAAAATAAAAAAGGAGAATTCTTATGGGTAAACTATCCTCAATCCTTTTAGGAACCGTTTCAGGTGCAGCTCTTGCCTTGTTTTTAACAAGCGACAAGGGCAAACAAGTTTGCAGTCAGGCCCAAGATTTTCTAGATGATTTGAGAGAAGATCCTGAGTATGCCAAGGAGCAAGTCTGTGAAAAACTGACAGAAGTTAAGGAACAGGCTACAGATTTTGTTCTGAAAACCAAAGAACAGGTTGAATCAGGTGAAATCACTGTGGACAGTGTACTTGCTCAAGCCAAATCATGTGCCCGTCAAGCGACAGAAGCATCAAAAAATCAATTCAATAATCTCAAGGCACAATGGCAAGAAAAAGCCGAAACTATTGACCAATCAGAAGAGATTGTGATTGATATCAAAGAAGAAAAAATCTAGATTTGACAGAGTTGGATAAATATTCAAGTAGTAGTCGCAAATCTAGTAAATTGTATAAGATAAAACGCATAGTATCAAGGATTGTAATTGCCTGATATTATGCGTTTTTTATGATTTTTAAGACTTTTTGATAAACCTTTTTTAAAACACATGAGTGTTATGATTTTTTATGGTATAATGGCAGTGTTAGAAGTGAAATATTTACATTTTTTATATTTTACTGATATTTTAGTAATATTAAGCAATCAATTTTCTATGATTAGAAATCAATGTGGTAGCTTATGATCAGGTAGAGGAAAAGCTCTAAAATTTTAGTCAAGAAACGATTTAGTATTCTGTCAAGGGAAAATATTAGAACCCTCTATTTTGTAAAAAATAGTTAGAAAGAAAGTTAGTAAAATGAAAGACATTTTTAATAAACGTCAACGCTTTTCAATTCGAAAGTTTTCGGTTGGAGTGGCTTCTGTATTAATAGGAATTACCTTGTTTACACCATCCCAGGGAGTACTGGCTTCTACGGAAAATAATTTGGCAACAGAGATAGGGGCTAATTCTGAAAGGGCAAATTCGACCCCTATTGTAGAGAAAAAAGAAGAGAATCAAAATTCACCAGAGAATCAAGATGCTATCCCCAGTCCAGTCCCAAAAGATACTCCAATAATATCTACAAGAACTACAGAACTTGAGACATCTGGGGATAAAGAAAATAATAGCTTGACCACAAGGGCTTCCGTGGCGGGTGAAGACAGATCAAGTGCTCCAGCGGTGAGAGCGGCATCGAATCCTTCCGAGATAAAAAAATATGAATTGACTGAGGAAGATGCTAAAAAAATCAAAGCAGGAGTAATCGGTTCAGAAGGCAATAAGCTTGACAGTTTGTTATTAAACGGCCCTGAGTTAAGTCCAGAAGCTTATACAGATGATGATTACTTGAAGGATAAAGAAGAACTTTATATTTATGAAAAAGGCGGGAAAAAGTATGTAGGCTATAATAGTCATCCCTTATTAGAAGATACTGATGGTGATGGTATTATTGATAGTAAAGAAAAGCCAGATGAAAAATTAAAATGGAATGTCAGTGAGCGCGATATGATTATGTTCATGGAATTGTCCTACCGTGATGATAATTATATTGATAGAGTGCTGGATCATAAGAAACCCTTAACAGAGTCAGAGTTATATAAAAATAATGGTGACAGTAGACCACGTTATGAGTATATGATGATGAATAAGGAATTGGGACCTTATTGGGAAAGGAAGAAAAGTTATCATACCTCCAGTGGACTAGATGCTGTCTTGTATGAAACAAAGAGTGATTTCTCATATTTACCAAATGGAACTGCTCAAGTGTTAGCCTTTCGTGGAACAAGTGATGCCAAAGATATAGGAACTGATATAACACTTGGATTAGGAAGCAATCCTCAGCAAGGGATCGATGCAGAAAATATCATGCGTGAACTGGCTAAAGATAAGAGTATTACCAATCTTTATTTGACGGGACATTCTTTAGGAGGATATTTAGTACAACGGGCAATGGTTGAAGCCTATCAGTTGGCATATTCTGACAGCAGAGTCATGTCTTCTAAAGACCAGCAGGCTTATAGAAACTTTTATAACAATGTATTAAAAAAAGGAACAACATTCAATGCTCCAAAAGTGAGGACAAATTATTTCTCATCATCTGAATTTTGGCAGAAAGGTCTAGATAGTAAAAAAATAGCTAAGTCTGGGAAAATGACACATTATATTGTTGATAATGATTCGACGATAAGTAAAGGCGTCAGCAATGATAGTGATGTTGTTATAAATGTTGGACGAACCAGTGGAGGTCATAGTTCACGTTCTTATTTTGAAGCCGATATGATTAATAGACGGTCAGAGTTTATATCTGGGAAACGAATTTCCTTAGATGGGACAGGTTATCAAGATAAAAAAATGACAACAGCTAAATCTGTAGAAAAAGTTGGAGAAACTGTTGTATATAGTAAACGTGGAGATGACATCATTAAGTCAACAACTGTTAGTATCAAAGATCCCGATACAGGGCAGATTACTAAAAATACACTTGATGAAGTGTTCAAGAAAGATGGTGCCAAATCAACAGTTGTGGTTACGTCAATCGAGCCAAGTGTTCGTTATGAAAAAGACGCTACGAGAGCCAAAGGTGGGGCAAATGTAACAGAAGCTGGTACTCCAGGCACTAGAACAGTAACTACAACCTACACAGTCAATCCGACAGATGGTAGCCTTGTTTCGCATGAAGAACCGGCAGTAGTAGTCCCATCAAAACCGACAGTGGTCAAAGTCCCAGCTAAGGATGAGGTTACATACCTCAAAGAAGGCAATGATGTGGTTAAGAAGACCATAACTTACGCGGTCAATGCCAGTACAGGTGCTCTTACTCCAACAGAGAAAAAGGAAATCTTCAAACAAAATGGTGCCAAGGCTAAGGTTGTTGTTACGCCATTACAGCCAAGTGTTCGTTATGAAAAAGACGCTACGAGAGCTAAGGGCGGAAAAAATGTAACAACAGCTGGTACTTCAGGCACTAGAACAGTCACTACAACTTATACTGTTAACCCTGCAGATGGTAGCCTCATTCCGCATGAGGGCAAACCCGTCATCAAACAGTCAACTCCTACGGTGGTCAAAGTTCCAGCCAAAGATGAGGTTGAGTACCTCAAAGACGGTGATGATGTTGTTAAGAAGACAACCACTTACGCGGTCAATGCAAGTACAGGAGCTCTTACTCCAACAGTAAGGAAAGATGTTGCCAATCCAAAAGGTGCCAAATCTAAAATTGTGGTTACACCACTTAAGCCAAATGTTCGTTATGAAAAAGACGCCACAAGAGCCAAAGGTGAAGCAAAAATCACAGTAGCTGGTACTTCAGGTACAAGAACAGTAACTACCACCTACACGGTTAATCCTACAGATGGTAG
>NZ_JUPG01000145.1 GCF_001074825.1 Streptococcus pseudopneumoniae | reverse complement strand
CAAGCGGTAAGGCAAGGGACTTTGACTCCCTCATGCGTTGGTTCGAATCCAGCTACCCCAGTTCTTAGGTAATGATCAAGATAAAAAGCAAAATATCTTAGGGTATTTTATTTTTATAATTGAAAGACGTGAACGATATGAACATGTCCTTGCGGGTGCTTAGGAAAAAAATTATAAGTATGTCAAGTTTAAGAAAAACTTGATTGTTGGAGGATTTTTTAGATGAACGAATTTGAAGATTTGCTAAATAGCGTTAGCCAAGTTGAGACTGGTGATGTTGTTAGTGCTGAAGTATTGACAGTTGATGCGACTCAAGCTAACGTTGCAATCTCTGGAACTGGTGTTGAAGGTGTCTTGACTCTTCGCGAATTGACAAACGATCGCGATGCAGATATCAATGACTTTGTTAAAGTAGGAGAAGTATTGGATGTTCTTGTACTTCGTCAAGTAGTTGGTAAAGATACTGATACAGTTACATACCTTGTATCTAAAAAACGCCTTGAAGCTCGCAAAGCATGGAACAAACTTGTTGGTCGCGAAGAAGAAGTTGTTACTGTTAAAGGAACTCGTGCCGTTAAAGGTGGACTTTCAGTAGAATTTGAAGGTGTTCGTGGATTTATCCCAGCTTCAATGTTGGATACTCGTTTCGTACGTAACACTGAGCGTTTTGTAGGTCAAGAATTTGATGCTAAAATCAAAGAAGTTGACGCTAAAGAAAACCGCTTCATCCTTTCACGTCGTGAAGTTGTTGAAGCAGCTACAGCAGCAGCTCGCGCTGAAGTATTCGGTAAATTGGCTGTTGGTGATGTAGTAACTGGTAAAGTTGCCCGTATCACAAGCTTCGGTGCTTTCATCGACCTTGGTGGTGTTGACGGATTGGTTCACTTGACTGAATTGTCACATGAACGTAACGTATCACCAAAATCAGTTGTAACTGTTGGTGAAGAAATTGAAGTGAAAATCCTTGATCTTAACGAAGAAGAAGGACGTGTATCACTTTCACTTAAGGCAACAACACCTGGACCATGGGATGGCGTTGAGCAAAAATTGACTAAAGGTGATGTAGTAGAAGGAACAGTTAAACGTTTGACTGACTTCGGTGCATTTGTTGAAGTATTGCCAGGTATCGATGGACTTGTTCACGTATCACAAATTTCACACAAACGTATTGAAAATCCAAAAGAAGCTCTTAAAGTTGGTCAAGAAGTTCAAGTTAAAGTTCTTGAGGTTAACGCAGATGCAGAACGCGTATCACTTTCTATCAAAGCTCTTGAAGAGCGTCCAGCTCAAGAAGAAGGACAAAAAGAAGAAAAACGTGCTGCTCGTCCACGTCGTCCAAAACGTCAAGAAAAACGTGATTTCGAACTTCCAGAAACACAAACAGGATTCTCAATGGCTGACTTGTTCGGTGATATCGAACTTTAATCAAATTGAAAATTCATAAAATCCTTTGTTTTCTAAACAAGGGATTTTTCTTTTGTCTGTAAGCCTTTTTTGATATAATAGTTCTATGTTAGAATCAGAAAAACAATCACGTTATCAAATGTTAAATGAAGAGCTCTCTTTTTTGTTGGAAGGTGAAACCAATGTTTTGGCTAATCTTTCCAACGCCAGTGCTCTTCTAAAATCACGTTTTCCTAATACCGTATTTGCAGGCTTTTATCTGTTCGATGGAAAGGAATTGGTTTTAGGTCCCTTCCAAGGAGGTGTTTCCTGCATCCGTATCTCACTAGGCAAAGGTGTTTGTGGTGAGGCAGCTCACTTTCAGGAAACTGTTCTGGTTGGTGATGTAACAACTTATCCCAACTATATTTCTTGTGATAGTCGGGCTAAAAGTGAAATTGTTGTGCCTATGGTAAAGAATGGTCAATTACTTGGAGTTCTGGATCTGGATTCTTCAGAGATTGATGATTATGATGCTATGAATCGAGATTATTTGGAACAATTTGTCGCTATTTTGCTTGAAAAGACAGAATGGGACTTTACAATGTTTGGGGAGAAAGCCTAATGTATCAAGCACTTTATCGAAAATATAGAAGTCAAAACTTCTCTCAGTTGGTTGGTCAAGAAGTTGTGGCTAAAACTCTTAAACAAGCAGTGGAGCAAGAGAAAATAAGTCATGCTTATCTTTTTTCTGGTCCTCGTGGAACGGGAAAAACCAGTGTGGCTAAGATCTTTGCCAAGGCTATGAACTGTCCTAATCAAGTGGGTGGTGAACCGTGTAATAACTGCTATATTTGTCAAGCAGTGACGGACGGTAGTTTAGAAGATGTCATTGAAATGGATGCGGCCTCTAATAATGGGGTGGATGAAATCCGTGAAATTCGTGATAAATCTACCTATGCTCCTAGTCTTGCCCGTTATAAGGTTTATATCATAGATGAGGTTCACATGCTGTCTACAGGGGCTTTTAATGCTCTTCTAAAGACGCTGGAAGAACCCACACAGAATGTGGTCTTTATTTTAGCTACTACTGAATTGCACAAGATTCCTGCCACTATTCTATCGCGTGTCCAACGTTTTGAGTTTAAATCAATTAAGACACAGGATATTAAGGAACATATTCACTTTATCTTAGAAAAGGAAAATATCAGTTCTGAACCAGAGGCTGTGGAAATTATTGCCAGACGAGCTGAAGGTGGGATGCGGGACGCCTTGTCTATTTTGGATCAAGCCCTGAGTTTGACACAGGGAAATGAGCTGACGACTGCCATCTCTGAAGAAATTACTGGCACAATTAGTCTATCAGCCTTGGATGATTATGTGGCTGCCTTGTCTCAACAGGATGTTCCCAAGGCTTTGTCTTGCTTAAATCTTCTTTTTGACAATGGTAAGAGCATGACTCGTTTTGTGACCGATCTTTTGCACTATTTAAGAGACTTGTTAATTGTCCAAACAGGTGGAGAAAACACTCATCATAGTCCAGTCTTTGTAGAAAACTTGGTACTTCCTCAGGAAAGTCTGTTTGAAATGATTCGCTTAGCGACAGTCAGTTTAGCAGATATTAAGTCTAGTTTACAACCTAAAATCTATGCTGAAATGATGACCATTCGTTTAGCGGAGATTAAGCCGGAGCCAGCTCTTTCAGGGGCGGTTGAAAGTGAAATTTCTGCGCTGAGACAGGAAGTTGCCCGTCTCAAACAAGAACTCGCAAATGTAGGAACTATACCTAAGCCAACTAGTCCAGCACCTAGTCGACCAGCAGCAGGTAAGACAGTCTATCGTGTGGATCGCAATAAAGTGCAATATATCTTACAAGAGGCCGTCGAAAATCCTGATTTAGCACGTCAAAATCTGATTCGCTTGCAGAATGCCTGGGGAGAGGTGATTGAAAGTCTTGGAGGCCCTGATAAGGCTCTACTAGTTGGTTCTCAACCGGTTGCGGCCAATGAACATCATGCCATTCTTGCTTTTGAGTCTAACTTTAATGCTGGTCAAACCATGAAACGGGACAATCTCAACACTATGTTTGGCAACATCCTCAGTCAGGCAGCAGGTTTTTCACCTGAGATTTTAGCTATTTCCATGGAGGAATGGAAAGAAGTGCGTGCAGCCTTTTCAGCAAAAGCTAAATCTTCTCAAGCTGAAAAAGAAGCAGAAGAAAGTCTGATTCCGGAAGGATTTGAATTTTTGGCTGATAAAGTGAAGGTAGAGGAAGACTAAAGAAAGATTTCATGATACAATAAGTTTATGAATAGACAACAATTTATTATCATCGCGCTGTTTACAGCTGCTGAGACCTATTTTTTCAATGAAGCCTGGATGACTGGTCGCTATATTATGGCAGCTTTTTGGGCCATTTTGCTCTTTAGAAATTTTCGAGTCAGTTACTTGATGGGGAAAATAGTAGATGTCATTGACCAGCACTTGAAAGGAAAAGACTAGTCCTCAGCTTCTAGACAAAATCAAAGCCTTTTAGGCTTTTTTTTGTTATACTATAAAAGTATATTTATTGACCTTTTACCGTATTTTCTAGGAAAATCAAGTATGTTTCTAGTAAGTACTGTAAAGGCCTTGAAAAAGAAAGGAACTATCATGTCAGTATTAGAGATCAAAGATCTTCACGTTGAGATTGAAGGAAAAGAAATTTTAAAAGGGGTTAACCTGACCCTGAAAACAGGCGAAATCGCCGCTATCATGGGACCAAATGGTACTGGTAAATCAACTCTTTCAGCCGCTATCATGGGAAATCCAAACTATGAAGTAACCAAAGGTGAAGTTTTGTTTGATGGCGTAAACATCCTTGAGTTGGAAGTGGACGAGCGTGCGCGTATGGGACTTTTCCTTGCTATGCAATACCCATCAGAAATTCCTGGAATTACCAATGCTGAATTTCTTCGTGCAGCCATGAATGCTGGTAAGGAAGATGATGAAAAGATTTCAGTTCGTGAGTTCATCACTAAGCTAGACGAAAAAATGGAATTGCTTAACATGAAAGAAGAAATGGCAGAGCGTTACCTCAACGAAGGCTTCTCTGGTGGTGAGAAAAAACGTAATGAAATTCTTCAACTCTTGATGTTAGAACCAACATTTGCCCTTTTGGACGAGATTGACTCTGGTCTGGATATTGACGCTCTTAAAGTTGTGTCTAAAGGTGTGAATGCCATGCGTGGTGAAGGTTTTGGTGCTATGATTATCACTCACTACCAACGTCTTTTGAACTACATCACACCTGATGTGGTACACGTCATGATGGAAGGTCGTGTTGTCCTTTCTGGTGGTCCAGAATTGGCTGCGCGTTTGGAACGTGAAGGATACGCAAAACTAGCTGAAGAACTTGGCTACGACTACAAGGAAGAATTGTAATTCCCTGGTATCTTTTAGGAGAAGTAAATGACTAAAGAAAATATTAAACTTTTTTCAGAAATGCACGCTGAACCAAGTTGGTTGGCTGACCTCCGTCAAAAAGCTTTTGATAAGATTGAGAGTTTAGAATTACCAGTTATTGAGCGTGTCAAATTCCACCGTTGGAATCTGGGTGATGGAACGATTACAGAAAGTGAACCATCAGCAAATGTTCCAGATTTCACAGCTGTAGATAACCACTTGAAGTTGGTCCAAGTAGGAACTCAAACTGTTTTTGAGCAAACTCCAGTTGAGTTAGCTGAACAGGGTGTTGTCTTTACAGACTTCCACTCAGCTTTAGAAGAAATTCCAGAGCTTATTGAGGAATTCTTCATGTCATCTGTTAAGTATGACGATGACAAGTTAGCAGCTTACCATACAGCTTATTTCAATAGTGGTGCTGTTCTCTACATTCCAGATAACGTAGAAATCACAGAACCAATCGAAGGGATTTTCTACCAAGACAGCGATAGCGACGTGCCATTTAACAAGCATATTCTTATCATTGCTGGTAAAAACAGTAAGATAAGTTATCTTGAACGTCTGGAGTCACGTGGTGAAGGCAGTGCAAAAGCGACTGCCAATATCACAGTTGAAGTGATTGCTCGTTCTGGTGCGCAAGTGAAATTTGCGGCTATCGACCGTCTAGGTGAAAACGTCACTGCTTACATTAGCCGTCGTGGTAAATTAGGCAACGATGCAAGTATTGACTGGGCAATTGGTGTCATGAACGAAGGAAACGTCGTTGCAGACTTTGATAGCGACTTGATTGGAAATGGTAGCCATGCTGACCTGAAAGTGGTAGCTCTTTCAAGTGGTCGTCAGGTACAAGGGATTGATACCCGCGTAACTAACTATGGTTGCAACTCAATCGGAAATATCCTCCAACATGGGGTTATTCTTGAGAAAGCAACTTTAACTTTCAACGGTATTGGCCACATCATCAAGGGTGCTAAGGGAGCAGATGCGCAACAAGAAAGTCGTGTTCTCATGCTTTCAGACCAGGCTCGTTCAGATGCCAATCCAATTCTTTTGATTGATGAAAATGACGTAACTGCAGGACACGCGGCTTCTATCGGTCAGGTAGATCCAGAAGATATGTACTACCTCATGAGCCGTGGCTTGGACAAGGCAACTGCAGAACGTTTGGTTGTCCGCGGTTTCCTTGGATCTGTTATCGTTGAGATTCCAGTCAAGGAAGTTCGTGATGAAATGATTGCAACTATCGAAGAAAAATTGTCAAAACGCTAAGGGGAAGCCTATGTTAGATGTAGAAGCGATTCGCAAGGATTTTCCAATTTTAGACCAGATTGTTAATGATGAACCTCTGGTCTATCTGGACAATGCTGCGACGACACAAAAACCACTAGCAGTTCTGGAAACAATCAACCGTTACTATGAGCAGGACAATGCCAATGTTCACCGTGGTGTTCATACCTTGGCGGAGCGTGCGACAGCATCCTATGAAGCCGCTCGTGAAACCATTCGTAAGTTTATCAATGCAGGCTCTACAAAGGAAGTTCTTTTTACCAGAGGAACGACAACCAGTCTTAACTGGGTGGCACGCTTTGCTGAGGAAATTCTGACTGATGGAGACCAGGTCTTGATTTCTATCATGGAACACCATTCTAATATTATTCCTTGGCAGGAAGTCTGCCGTAAGACTGGAGCAGAGCTTGTCTATGTTTATCTCAAGGACGGTGCTTTGGATATGGAGGACTTGCGAGCTAAATTGACGGACAAGGTCAAGTTCGTTTCGCTAGCTCATGCCTCTAATGTTCTTGGAGTGATCAATCCGATCAAAGAAATCACTCAAATGGCCCACCAAGTTGGAGCTATCATGGTGGTAGATGGTGCTCAGTCTACACCCCATATGAAGATTGATGTTCAGGACTTGGATGTGGACTTCTTTGCCTTCTCAGGTCACAAGATGGCTGGTCCGACTGGTATCGGTGTCCTTTATGGGAAAGAAAAGTATCTGGAACAAATGTCACCAGTAGAATTTGGCGGCGAGATGATTGATTTCGTCTATGAGCAAACTGCTAGTTGGAAGGAATTGCCTTGGAAATTTGAGGCTGGAACTCCTAATATGGCAGGCGCTATTGGATTTGCTGCTGCAGTGGAGTATCTGGAAAAGATTGGTATGGATGCGATTGAAGATCATGAACAAGAATTGATTGCATACGTATTTCCAAAATTGCAGGCAATCGATGGATTGACCATTTACGGTTCACAGGACTTGGCTCAACGTTCAGGTGTCATTGCTTTTAACCTAGGCGGCCTTCATCCGCATGACCTTGCAACAGCACTTGATTATGAAGGAGTAGCAGTTCGTGCGGGTCACCATTGTGCACAACCCTTGCTCCAATATTTGGAAGTTCCAGCAACAGCTCGTGCAAGTTTTTATATCTACAATACCAAGGCAGATTGCGACAAGTTGGTCGATGCCCTACAAAAGACAAAGGAGTTTTTCAATGGCACTTTCTAAACTAGATAGCCTTTATATGGCAGTGGTAGCGGACCATTCGAAAAATCCACACCATCAAGGGAAGCTGGATGACGCTGAACAAATCAGTCTCAACAATCCAACCTGTGGCGATGTCATCAACCTATCTGTCAAGTTTGATGCAGAGGAACGTTTGGAAGATATCGCTTTTCTAAACTCAGGTTGTACCATCTCGACTGCCTCTGCTAGTATGATGACAGATGCCGTTTTAGGAAAAACCAAGCAAGAAATCTTAGAACTAGCGACTATTTTTTCTGAAATGGTTCAAGGGCAAAAAGATGAACGCCAAGATCAACTTGGCGATGCAGCCTTCTTGTCAGGTGTTGCTAAATTCCCGCAACGGATTAAGTGTGCAACCCTAGCTTGGAATGCCCTTAAGAAAACAATTGAAAATCAAGAAAAACAGTAAGACAAGTTTCTTTTGTACTATGAATTAGTAGAAATGAAGAATGAAAGAAAGGATATTATGGCTGAAGAAAGAGTAGAACCAAAACCAATTGATCTTGGTGAATATAAATTTGGTTTCCATGACGATGTAGAGCCTGTCCTATCGACAGGAAAAGGATTGAATGAAGATGTCATTCGCGAATTATCAGCTGCTAAGGGAGAACCTGAGTGGATGCTAGAATTCCGTTTGAAGTCTTATGAAACCTTCAAAAAAATGCCTATGCAAACTTGGGGAGCGGACTTGTCAGAGATTGACTTTGATGACTTGATTTACTATCAAAAACCATCTGACAAACCAGCTCGTTCTTGGGATGACGTTCCTGAAAAAATCAAAGAAACCTTTGAACGTATCGGTATTCCAGAAGCTGAACGTGCCTATCTAGCAGGGGCTTCTGCCCAATATGAGTCAGAAGTGGTTTACCATAACATGAAGGAAGAATTTGAGAAGTTAGGAATTATCTTTACAGATACAGATTCTGCTCTCAAAGAATACCCAGACTTGTTTAAACAATACTTCGCTAAGCTTGTACCACCAACAGATAACAAGTTAGCAGCCCTCAATTCAGCAGTATGGTCAGGTGGAACCTTTATCTATGTACCAAAAGGAGTTAAAGTGGATATTCCACTTCAAACTTACTTCCGGATCAACAATGAAAATACTGGTCAGTTTGAACGTACCTTGATTATCGTTGATGAGGGAGCAAGCGTCCACTATGTAGAAGGATGTACGGCGCCAACTTATTCAAGCAACAGCTTGCATGCTGCCATCGTAGAAATCTTTGCCTTGGACGGGGCTTACATGCGTTATACAACCATCCAAAACTGGTCTGATAACGTTTATAACTTGGTAACCAAACGTGCTAAAGCTTTGAAAGATGCGACTGTTGAGTGGATTGATGGAAACTTAGGTGCCAAAACAACCATGAAATACCCATCTGTTTACCTTGATGGAGAAGGTGCGCGTGGAACTATGCTTTCGATTGCCTTTGCCAATGCTGGGCAACACCAAGACACAGGTGCCAAGATGATCCACAACGCCCCACATACAAGCTCGTCTATCGTTTCTAAATCCATCGCTAAAGGCGGAGGAAAGGTGGACTATCGTGGACAAGTAACCTTTAACAAAAACTCTAAGAAATCTGTTTCTCACATAGAGTGTGATACCATTATCATGGATGACTTATCAGCGTCAGATACCATTCCATTTAATGAAATTCACAACTCGCAAGTTGCATTAGAGCACGAAGCCAAGGTATCTAAGATTTCAGAAGAACAACTATACTACCTCATGAGTCGTGGTTTGTCAGAATCTGAAGCTACTGAGATGATCGTTATGGGATTTGTAGAGCCCTTCACTAAAGAACTTCCAATGGAATACGCCGTTGAGCTGAACCGCTTGATTAGCTATGAAATGGAAGGGTCAGTTGGGTAAAATTTGATTCTAGGTTTACTCAAAATCAAGGACTTTGAAGATGAACTTGTAACAAAAAGAGACTGAGAAAAAATATTTTAAGAACAGAAAACGCATGATATCAGGTGCAGTTCAAAAAACTTGATATTATGCGTTTTATTGTAGGAAGGTTTGTTGCGTTTTCTCATGAAATAGAGTTTTTCTAACCGCTTTTTACTTTCAGTATACAATATATTGAAATAATATATAAACAAATCTATTAGGAAGATAAATGAATTTCTAAAAATCTTTTAGTAGTCATAGTGCACTATTCTAGTTTCAATAAACTATATTTTTGTGAGGACGAAGTAAGACAATATATAAAATAGTCAGTTCAAGGCAGGATATAATGTTCAAGTTCCTACTAATGGCAAGTATGTCCTTTATTTTGATATCTTTCAAAATCTAACAGACATTCACACTTTGAAGTTCTTCTTCCAAACCATTCAAACTTAAGCATGCTTCACACTGATTTTAATATATCGTGCTCGATGCAGGTTATGGTAGCGAATAAAACTATGTTTTTATTTGTGAATGGTGAAAGATACTGCTTATTCCCTATACCATGTATCAGAAGGAATTGACTTAAAAGCATCAGACTAGCACAGATAACCTAATGAATTGGGAATATATTGAAAACAAAGATTAGTTTATAAGATTTGGAATCGTTTTCTGTCATAATCTTTCAGGAAAGTAGTTGCTAAAAGATGTAAAAATTGATAGAATAATGATTGTCTAAAAAATTTTAAGGAGAATCTATCAAATGGATTTCACATGGGCAATTAAATATGCCACTGAATTTTTGGCCACTGCTCTTTTGATCATTCTTGGAAATGGTGCAGTTGCCAACGTTGAACTTAAAGGTACGAAAGGTCACCAAAGTGGCTGGATCGTTATCGCTGTTGGTTATGGTATGGGGGTTATGATTCCTGCCTTGATGTTTGGTAACGTATCTGGAAACCACATCAACCCAGCCTTCACTCTTGGACTTGCAGTCAGCGGTCTATTCCCTTGGGCACAAGTTGCGCCTTATATCATCGCACAAGTTTTGGGTGCTATCTTTGGCCAAGCCTTGGTTGTGGCAACACATCGCCCATACTACTTGAAAACTGAAAATCCAAACAACATCTTGGGTACTTTCTCAACAATTTCAAGTTTGGATAATGGTTCAAAAGAATCACGCTTTGCAGCAACTGTTAATGGTTTTGTAAACGAGTTTGTTGGTTCATTTGTCCTTTTCTTTGCAGCGCTTGGTTTAACTAAAAACTTCTTTGGTGCTGAACTAGTGTCAAAAGCGCAAGCGGCTATCAATTCTCAAGTTGCTCAAGCAACTACTCAAGGTCAAACCATTCCTCAAGAACAAGTAACAGCAGCACTTGATCAAGCTAAAGAACAAGTAGCACCATTTATGACATCAGGTCTTGGAATTGCTCACTTGGCACTTGGTTTTCTCGTTATGGCCTTGGTAACGTCACTTGGTGGACCTACAGGACCTGCCTTGAACCCAGCCCGTGACTTTGGTCCACGTCTCTTTCATGCTTTCCTTCCAAAATCAGTTCTTGGTGAGCACAAAGGTGATTCAAAATGGTGGTATTCTTGGGTACCAGTAGTAGCACCTATCGCAGCAGCAATTGCAGCAGTAGCTGTTTTCAAATTCCTTTACCTATAAGAAATTGAGTTCTCTATCCATTGTAATGGATTGAAGCAAAGATAAGATCTAGAAAGGGCAAATTTTGTCCTTTCTTTTTTGATATTGCGAATTGTAAAAATCTGTTTTTTGAAGTTGTCAAAGTTTCGAAAATCAAAGGTATTGCATTGGATAAGATTATTATTCTCTCCTAATTTTATGTTGAAACAAGGTAATTGAAGGGCGGTGATTATGAGGCTGGGACAAAAAGATTTTGATTTTAGGAATTCTTTATTATAAATTTTTAAAATCGATAGATTAGCCAAAAAAGCGAACAAGACAGAATTCTGAGTGTCAGATAACTCATTTTGTTCGCTTTTTATATTTAATGTTAGACTTTTATCCTAGACCCAGCCTGAAAGCGAGGAAGAACTAGCTCTAGATTCTTCTCAATGAGTACGCAAAACCTTACTTTAGAAGTAAAAATGTAAGAGATTATAGTGGTGCTTTAATTCTTTTTAGTAACTCAAGAGTGTCTCTATAATCTCTTTAGTAGTTAAGCGCATACAAAAAGTAGGCGATACAATAGTTTACTGCTGTGCTGTTAGTAGGGGTTGATGATCATGTACTCATGAAATCTTTGATTAAGTTGCTTCATGGTTTGGCATGACTTACAACTTGCCTTAAGTATTGAAGTAGAATAGTCTGGTGGACTGTTTTAGCCGGAATTTAGGAATATAATAACAAATGGTAAAAAGGATTAAGAATGATTTTAGCGTTTAGGACTTAGTATGAGAAAAAAAGTTTTCAATATCAAGCAGTTGTGATAAAATGTAATTGTTCCATAGGATTCTTTCTAATGATTGTTTGATTGCTTTTCATTATAGATTTTATGGGATTTTTTCTACATCAAAATAGGCTCCATAATATCTATAAGGGATTTACCCACTATAAATATTATAGAGCCTTTTTTATTAGAATGGCAATTTCCCGGCGAAAGCACCTAGTTTTTTCTTGGTAGTTTCATCGATTTGTTCAAGAGCAGAGTTGATAGCTTGAACAGTCATATCTGAAAGTGTTTCAAGGTCTTCTGGGTCAATGACAGCTGGATTGAAGTCAATGCTGACAACTTTCTTATCGCCAGTTAAGGTCGCTTGGACAAGATCTTGAGCAGATTTGCCAACAAATTGCATAGCAGCAAGTTCTGCTTGGCTTTGTTCCATTTGTTTTTGAAGTTTCTGTGCTTGACGCATCATATTTTGCATGTTCATCATGGTGATTTACTGTTTCCTTTTATCTTATTTTCTTTCCTATTTTATCAATTTTGAGGTTAAAAGTCTAATATTAGTTTAAATTTAAAACATTAAATTGTCTGAAAATTTATTGAAAAATGAGTGAAAACATGGTATAATGAAACGTAAAATTAATTCAGGGATCCTGAACCAATAGGAGTATACAATGAAAAAACTAGGTTTTGTCCTTTTATCTTCAGCCTTGCTATTGACTGCTTGTGCTAATAATCAATCTAAGCAAAGCAACACAAGTGATTCCTCTAAGGTGACAGCCTTGTCTGAAGATAAGCAAAAAATGCTTGATAAGGCCACAGCTGACTATAAGACTTTTGTGCAAGAGCAAATTGATAAACTGTTGACAGATACGGAAGGATTTGTCAAACTGTTGAAAGAAGGAAAGTTAGAAGAAGCCAAGAAGGTTTATCCACTGATTCGTATGTCTTATGAGCGTTCAGAGCCGATTGCCGAGAGTTTTGGTGAGTCAGATGTCAAGATTGACTTCCGTTTGGCAGACTACATGGATGAAAACAAGACAGAGGAAGGTTGGTCAGGTTTCCACCGTATCGAACGTATCCTTTGGGAAGACAATACAACTAAAGGAACTGAAAGTTACGGCGATCAGTTGGTCAATGATATCAAGGAATTGAAAGCCAAGATTGCAACTGTAGATGTGGACTACAAGGTTATGTTGACTGGAGCAGTTGACTTGCTAAACGAAGTGGCAACAAGCAAGATTACAGGTGAAGAGGAAATTTATTCTCATACAGACTTGTATGATTTCCGTGCCAATATCGAAGGAGCTGAAAAGATCTTCCAACTCTTTAAACCTTTACTTGAAAAATCAGACGCTAACTTAGTTAAAGAATTGGAAGCAGATTTCAAGTCTGTTAATGATTTGCTGAATAAACACATGACAGACAAGGAACACTACAAACTCTATACTGATTTGACAAAAGAAGATACCAAAGAATTGTCAGAAGCGGTGACAAAACTTGGTGAACCTCTATCACAAATGGGTAAATTTCTTAGTGGAGAATAAGAGTTATGACTGAAAAAGACGAAAAGTTTTTTGAAAAGAAAATGGACCGTCGAGAATTTCTAAAAAAAGCAGGGATTGGAGGGGCTGGTTTAGCGCTAGGGCTCTCTGGTGCTTCTGCTTTTTTCGCACCTAAGCTAGGAACTCAGGAAAAAATCTCGTACGGAAATGAAAAAATTGCTTTTTATGGCAAGCATCAAGCTGGGATTAGTACGCCAATGCAAAAAAATATCTATTTTGTTGTCTTGGACTTGCATACGACGGATAAGGATAAGATTATCCAGTTGTTCAAGGATTGGACGGATTATAGTGCCAAATTGGTAGAGGGAGAATTGGTTAAAAAAGATGGTCAAAACGGCCTTTTACCACCTAGTGATACAGGGGAAACAGTAGGACTCAATCCTCATCGTTTAACCCTTACTTTTGGTGTTTCAGCTAGTTTCTTGAAAAAGATGAATTTGGAGAACAAGCGTCCCCAACTGTTTAGGGATTTGCCACCTTTTCCTAAAGAGCAATTGCGTGAAAAATATACAGGTGGAGATATTGTGATTCAGGCTTGTGCCGATGATGAGCAGGTTGCCTTTCATGCTATTCGCAATCTTATCCGTAAGGGGAGAAATGCCGTGACCCTCCGTTGGAGTCAGTCTGGATTTGCAGCAATCGGGGATCGAATGGAGACTCCGCGTAACCTCTTTGGTTTTAAAGATGGAACAGCAAATCCAACCAAGGAGAAAGACTTTGACCGCGTTATCTGGGCTGATAGTAAGGACTGGATGGAAAATGGTTCTTATATGGCAGTTCGTCGGATTCAGATGTTTTTAGAGACCTGGGACCGCACTAGTCTTGAAGAACAGGAAAATACCTTCGGTCGTTACAAGGAAAGTGGTGCCCCCTTTGGTAAGAAAAATGAATTTGATGAAGTGGATTTGAGTCTCTTACCTGATGATTCGCATGTTCGTTTGGCTAAGGAAGTGGACAAGCCACTTTTGCGTCGTTCTTATTCTTACTCTGATGGGATTGATGAAAAGACTGGCCAGTTCGATACGGGTTTGCTCTTCATTTCTTTCCAGAAGGATCCAGATAACTTTGTTAAGGTTCAAACCAATCTAGGTGCTACAGATAAGATGAATGAATACATTACTCACATCGGTAGTGGACTCTTTGCTTGCTTTGGTGGTGTGGAGAAAGGAGGCTACATTGGTCAGAAATTATTGGAAGGCTAGAAGCTGGTTATTGGTTTTAGCCCTGTCATTTTTAATCTTTTCACCAGTGGTTGCCCAAGAGAGTCTGAGTTCTTACTTTGTGAAAATCACAGATGCGTCCAAAGCAGTGAAAAATGGTGATCAGTCTGAGGCCCAGAAACTCCTTACAGAGATGGCATCAGATTTCGAGAGAGTAAAAGACGGCAATTCTGAGGCTGGTAAAGTCGTCAAGGAAAAGTTATCCCAGTCAGGCGAGATTACTGAAGACAAACTCACCCAACTTTCTTCAGCCTTATTAGCCTTTGAAAAAGAACAAAATCCTGTTGACTTAGATGCGGAGAAAGAAAAATTGGTCAACCGTCTAAGTCCTCGTTTTGAAGCCTTGGAACAAGCCATTGCCTCCAAAGATTTGGAAAAGGTCCGAGAAGCTTTTAAGAAAATGAATTCCACTTGGACCATCAATGAAAGTGTGGTTCGTGACAATAGTACGGCCCATTATGGACGTGTTGAGACAGCTATTTCCTTCCTACGTAGTAGCATGGAAACTGAGCCTACGGATTTTAACTCAATCCAGACTTCCTTTGAGGACTTAAAAAAGGCTATTGATGATTTTGTAAGCGGAAAAGAAGTTGCAGAAGCATCTTCTGATTTAAGCCTTAAAGATGGTATTGCCCTCTTGAAGAAGGCTTTGGAACAATTCCAAGCTGGTGACCACGCATCAGGAGCAGCTAGTATGAAGGAATTCATCACTATCTGGCCAACGATTGAGGGTTCTGTCAGCACGACTAATCCTTCCCTCTATACACGAGTGGAAAGCGAAAGCCCTGTGATTATGGTCAAGGGAAGTGAGAAGGACTACCAAGAAAAATTAGAAAAACTGATTGCAGATTTATCACAGATTGATACTAGCGCACGTTACAATGCCTTTGATGCCATGCTCATTCTCTTGAGAGAAGGTGTAGAGGCTCTCTTAATTGTTATGGCCTTGGTTACAACCTTGAAAGCAGCCAAGATGCGTAAAGGACTCAAGTGGGTTTATGGTGGTGCTATAACTGGAATCATGGCCAGTCTGGTCATTGCTTTCATCCTGCAAATTGCCTTTCCAGCAGTAACATCAGGCTCCAATCGTGAAATTATCGAAGGAGCAGTGGGAATTTTTGCAGTAGCTATGATGATTTTGATTGGAATCTGGCTCCACAGCAAATCCTCAGTCAAAAAATGGAATGCTTTTATGGAGTCGCAAATGGAAACAGTGACCAAAACAGGTTCCTTCATTTCCATGTTTGCCCTTAGTTTCCTAGCTGTTT
Source organism: Streptococcus pseudopneumoniae (assembly GCF_001074825.1). Classification (GTDB taxonomy): domain Bacteria; phylum Bacillota; class Bacilli; order Lactobacillales; family Streptococcaceae; genus Streptococcus; species Streptococcus pseudopneumoniae_C. The sequence continues at coordinate 19,047 of NZ_JUPG01000145.1, read as the reverse complement.
TCCGTGAGGGAGCAGAAACCATTCTCTTTTATGTCGGAATTTTACCAAGAATTTCCAACTTTGAATTTGTCTTGGGCATTTCACTTGCCTTGCTGGTTCTGGTAATTATTGCCCTTATGATGAACAAGGCCAGTCAGTTCTTCTTACCTCATAAGGTCTTCTTTATCCTAACTTGGATGATTTATGCTTTGGCATTCAAGATGCTGGGAGTTAGTATCCATGCTCTTCAGTTGACCAATATGGCACCAAATCACTTGCTGACAGGCTTTCCAACTATCGACCTGCTTGGAATTTACCCAAGTTGGGAAGGCTTGGCCAGTCAACTAATATTTGTTGTTATTGTCTTGATTGTCACTTTCAGACAGGGTGAAGAATAGATGGATAGAAAAGAATTGACAATCGTTGAACATCTGGTAGAATTTAGAAAGAGATTATTGGCAGTGGTCATTTGTTTCTTTTTGGTATTCTGTGTTTCACTGCTTTTTGCAGATCAAATTTACCAGTATGTGACCCAATCTTTTCAGCAAAAGTTGATTGTTTTAGGACCAAATGATATTTTATGGATATACATACGTTTGGCTAGTCTGATGGCTTTTACCATCACATTACCTTACACGGTGTATCATATTTGGTCTTTCATCAAACCGGGACTAAAGAAGGAAGAAGCTAGAGCCGTTTTTGCTTATATTCCAGCTAGTTTCCTTTGTTTTCTAGTTGGACTGGCTTTTGGTTTTTACTTTGTAACACCAGCCTTACTTCAGGTTTTATTAGGGTTGGGAGAAGGTTTATTTGAAACGCAGTTAACAGCTCAAAATTATCTGTCCTTTGTTTTTCAAACGACCTTGCCCTTGGCTCTGATTTTTGAATTGCCAGTTATCATTGCCTTTTTGACGTCGATTGGACTCATTGGACCAGAATTATTGACCGCTTATCGCCGATATGCCTATTTTATCTTATTGGTACTTGCAGTCATCTTGACACCAGCCGACTTTGTCAGCGATTTGGCAATGACTGCCCCCTTGATATTACTCTATGAATTGAGTATTGCCATCAGCAAACACATTATGAAACGCAAGCAGAAAGGAGCGAGAAATGGGAATCTTACGTGATATCGGAGCACCAGGATTGATTATCATCGTTTTAGGAGCTCTCTTGATTTTTGGACCAAAACGATTGCCTGAACTAGGCGAGTCAATCGGTAAAATGCTATCCGAATTTAAAAAAGCAGTTAAAGGAACTGAAAATCAAGATAAGGAAGACTAAAACTGCACTAATTTTAAAAACTTTGTACTTTGGAAACCATTGTGTGACTAGCTAGAGTGCAAAGTTTTTTGAGTCTGGAACATGAAAACAGCAGTTAATTTCAAGAAACAAAAAAAGAACAGCCGAAGCTGTCTTTTTATCATTATTTGAGACCGTATTTTTTGTTGAAACGATCCACGCGTCCATCTGCTTGAGTGAACTTTTGACGTCCAGTGTAGAATGGGTGTGAGTCTGATGAAATTTCCACACGGATCAATGGGTAAGTTTCGCCTTCGAACTCAACTGTTTCGTTAGAGCGTTTTGTTGAACCGCTAAGGAATTGGTAACCAGTAGTTGTGTCCATGAAGACAACTGGGCGATATTCTGGATGGATATCTTTTTTCATTTTGCAATATTTCCTTTCTGCCATGGTCTCTTTGCGAGCCATAGATTGTTACTATACTAGTCTATCAGATTCTGAAAAGTTTGGCAAGTATTTTATCAGTTTTTAAGCAAGTTTTTTAACTTTTGGTAGATGATTTCGTTTTCCTCTAGGCTATAGGAATTGGCGCCACTTGCTAGAGGGTGACCTCCTCCATCATGTTCCTTGGCAATTTCATTGATAGGATGAATTTTACTGCGTAAGCGAACACGGTAGTGACCATCAGCCTGTTCTACAAAAATTCCCCAGAGACTCACACTGTCAATGCGTCCAGGTGCACCGACAATGGCTGCAGTTTCAGCATCGGTCACATTGAATTGTTTCAAGATTTCTTGACTCAGGATAACGCGAGCTGCACCATTTTCATCCACTTCCAGATGATCGTAGATGTAGCCTTGAAGTTTAGCAATTTTGTAGCTCATAGTGTCCATTTTGCGAGTGAGAGCAGCAAAGTCAAAGTTCTGTTCTCTCAGAGAGGCAGCCAGGCGGAGGGTGCGTGCAGTGGTAGAAGGGTAGAGGAATCGACCTGTATCACCAACGATTCCTGCAAAGAGTAATTCAGCAGCACGATCTGACAAGGCTAGTTGGGTTGTTTCAGCAAATAGGGTAATCATCTCACTAGCGCTACTTGAACTAGTATCCACCCAAGATAGGTCACCGTATACATCATCATTTGGATGGTGGTCAATCTTAATGAGAAAATCACCTAGACTATAGCGCTTATCGTCAATACGAGCAGTATTCGCCGTATCACAGACGATGACAAGGGCACCTTGGTAGGCACTATCTTGAACAAGATCCATTTCAGCCATCCAAGTAAGAGTTGGTTCATCAAAACCAACGGCTTTGATGGTTTTTTCTGGGAAATGATGTTCCAGTAAGGCTTTCAACCCCACCTGACTTCCCAAGGCATCAGGGTCTGGTTTCATATGGCGGTGAATGATAATCGTGTCGTATTCTTTAATTTTTTCTAAAATTTGATGGCAAATGTCCATAGATAACCTCAATTCTTTCTCATTTCATTGTAGCACAAGAATTTTTATTTTTAAAATGAAAAAGATGTGATATAATGGAGAAAGATAAATTGAGGAGGACGATATGGCATTAGCAAAAATTGTATTTGCCAGTATGACCGGTAATACCGAAGAGATTGCAGATATTGTAGCAGACAAATTACGTGACTTGGGCTTGGATGTCGATGTTGATGAATGTACAACTGTTGACGCTTCAGACTTCTTGGAAGCAGACATCGCTATCGTTGCGACCTATACTTATGGTGATGGAGAATTGCCTGATGAGATGATGGACTTCTACGAAGACTTAGCAGACCTCAACTTGAATGGCAAAATCTACGGAGTGGTTGGTTCAGGAGATACCTTCTACGATGAATTCTGTAAGGCTGTTGATGACTTTGATCGTGTCTTTGTGTCAACAGGAGCAGAAAAAGGTTCAGAGTGTGTTAAAGTTGACTTATCTGCCGAGGAAGAAGATATTGAACGTTTGGAACAATTTGCAGAAGAATTGGCTGCTAAAGTAGGATAAGTATAAACGTGCGCTGATGCAATCAATCAGTGCATTTTTCTTATCGTGACTTGGGATTTTACTAGCCTATTTGGTGGCTTTTTGATACAATAATTCAAATAAAGGAGGAGACTGTATGGATTTAGATATTATTCGTCAAGAAATTGATCAAATCGACGACCAAATTGTCAAACTGTTAGAAGAGCGAATGCATTTGGTTGAGGGAGTAGTTGCCTATAAGAAGGCATCAGGTAAGCCGATTTTAGATACTAAGAGAGAAGAAGTTATTTTTGAAAAGGTTAGAAGTCGTGTAGAGGACAAGCGCTATCAGGAGACTATTGTCGCGACTTTTTCTGACATACTCAAACGTTCGCGTGATTATCAGGATCAAAACATCAAATGAAAAAAGAACAATTTTATCCGCTAGGAATTTTTCTAGCTGCCATGATGGGAGGACTTGTCCGCTATCTAGTTTCTACTTGGTTACCATCCAGTCCAGATTTTCCTTGGGGCACTCTCTTTGTCAACTATCTGGGAATTTTCTGCCTGGTTTATCTTGTCAAGGGCTATCTGGTCTATAAGGGGACAAGTAAAGGTGTTATTTTAGCATTGGGTACAGGTTTTTGTGGTGGTTTGACAACCTTTTCTAGTCTAATGCTTGATGCTGTAAAATTACTTGATACAGGGCGTTATCTGAGTTTAGTCCTGTATTTGCTTTTGAGCATTGGTGGTGGCCTACTCTTGGCTTATTTTCTAGGGAGGAAGAAATGGTAATCGTCTATCTTACAATTGCTTGTGGCTGCGGAGCCCTAGTACGGTATTTCTTTTCCCGCTATAATCAAGCTTCTAAATTGCCACTCGGAACGCTCATAGCCAATCTTTTAGGGTGTTTTTTGATTGGATTATTCTACAATCATGTGGAGTCTAAGGAAGTCTATGCTATTCTAGCAACTGGATTTTGTGGAGGTTTGACAACTTTTTCGACCTTGAATGACGAACTCCAAAGGTTGCTAAGCGATAAGAAGGTATTTTATTCTTACCTGATTTTGACCTACTTAAGTGGTTTAGTTGCGATTTTTTTAGGAATTCTGTTGTAAATTTCTTTACTTTTTTGTGGAAATTTGGTAAACTGTATCTTGTGTGTAATGGACGCACAAAAATACAGTTTATCCGCTGAGGAAGATTCCTCAAGATTGACAAAGATAGGAGAATAAAATGAATCCATTAATCCAAAGCTTGACTGAAGGTCAACTTCGTACAGATATCCCATCATTCCGTCCTGGTGACACTGTTCGTGTACACGCGAAAGTTGTCGAAGGTAACCGTGAACGTATCCAGATTTTTGAAGGTGTTGTTATCGCACGTAAAGGTGCTGGCATCTCAGAAAACTATACAGTTCGTAAAATCTCTAACGGTGTAGGTGTTGAACGTATCTTCCCAATCCACACTCCACGTGTTGAAAAAATTGAAGTTGTTCGTTACGGTAAAGTACGTCGTGCGAAATTGTACTACTTGCGTGCTCTTCAAGGTAAAGCAGCTCGTATCAAAGAAATCCGTCGTTAATTCGACTAAAAAACTCTGCTTTTTCAGCAGAGTTTTTATCTAGCTCCCTTAGTTCAATGGATATAACAACTCCCTCCTAAGGAGTAGTTGCAGGTTCGATTCCTGCAGGGGGCATATAATTAGACATCAAAAACCGCTCAGCTGAGCGGTTTTCGTCTATTCTTTCCTTTTACAGTACCCACGTACGAATAGCATGGGCAACGCCGGATTCGTCATTTGTTTTAGTGATGTATTTGGCGATTTTTTTGATTTCTGGATTTCCATTTTCCATGACAACAGGGTTACCAACGACTTCTAGCATGGCACGGTCATTTTCTTCGTCCCCAATCGCCATGGTTTCATCTTTGGTCAATCCTAGTTTTTCAGCTAGGTGAGTGATGGCTGAACCTTTGTCTACATTCTTTTTAAGGAGCTCAAGGTAGAAAGGAGCAGATTTGTTGATAGAGTAGCGCTCATAAAATTCTGCAGGAATCTTTTCAATAGCGGCATCGAGAATTTCCGGTTCATCGATAAACATACATTTGACGATTTCCTTGCCAGCCATTTCTTCAGGGGTGCGGTAGAAGATGGGCATGCTGACGAGGGTTGATTCGTGCACTGTGTATTTTCCGATATTGCGATTGGCAGTGTAGATACCATCCTTAGTAATGGCGTGCATGTGGACACCGAGCTTGCGACTGAGGAATTCCATATCCAGATAATCCTCATAGGTCAAGGATTCGCTGATAATCTCATGGCCAGTAGCAGTTTCTTGGACAAGGGCGCCGTTGAAGGTCACGACATAGTCACCCTCGTCTCTCAGCTGCAAGTCATCCAGAAGTTTGGCAACACCTGCGATAGGACGGCCAGTTGCAATGACGACTTTGACACCAGCTTCTTTGGCATCTTGGATGGCAGAAAAGACTTCAGGAGTGATTTCCTTTTGGCTGTTGACTAGGGTTCCGTCAATATCGACGGCGATTAGTTTAATACTCATAAATTTCCTCTATTAATTCTTATTTGGCGTAAAATGATCGTTCTCAATCAAGTGTAAAAATTGCTGGGTGATGCTTGCGAAGATGCTGTTTTGGTCCAACATTTCTTTAGGAAAATAGAAACGATTATCTCCGTGGCGACTGCCAGCAAGGGATTGGACGATAGGAGACAGGCTAGAGAGTTCGGCCAGTTCTCCATTTTTTTGTAAAATCTCAATCTGTGTCCGTGGGTTTTCAGATTCGGGTCGATAGATATCATAAGGGAGGTCAAAGTTCTTATGAATGGCTGTGTAGTAGTCGGGATCAAAACCGATATCCTCAACCAATTTTCTCATGCTAGCGAGTTGGTCTTGGTCTTCTTGTGAAAAGGTAATGGATTTAAAGACCTTGCGGTTGACAAAGCGTTGCGACAAGTCTGCGAGAATTTTGTCAGGACTGGTCATCCAGAGCTGGAAGTAGGTATTCATCACACCATCATCCAGAGCCAGATAATCAGTCAAGGTCACATTTTTTTCAAAGAAAGGTAGGAGGTGTGGAGAAGTTCGTGCAAAGAAGTCTTTGTCCTTAGGGTAGAGTTCCTTAGCGCGTTTGAGAAGGTTTTGAAGGAGGACCTCCATGGCGCGTGTTGCTGGGTGGAAATAAACCTGCATGTACATCTGGTAGCGACTTAGGACGTAGTCTTCGATGGCGTGCATGCCATTACGCTGAAAGGCGATACCATTTTCGACAGGACGAATGACTCGGAGGATGCGAGTCAGGTCAAATTCCCCATAGGATGCTCCAGTAAAATAGGAGTCGCGCAAGAGATAGTCCATGCGGTCTGCATCAATCTGACTAGAAATGAGTTGCACGACCTGCTTGTTAGGATAGGTATGGTCGATGACACTGGCTACCTTTTCTGGAAAATCTGGCGCCACTTGTAGCAGAACTTGGTGAATCTCCGTCTCAGGACTTTGGATGATTTCCTGAGTGATTGCTTCATGGTCGGTATCAAAGAGATGTTCAAAAGTATGGGAGTAGGCACCGTGCCCAAGGTCGTGTAGGAGAGCAGCGGTCATGGTCAAGAGAGACTCGGCAGGATTCCATTCCTTAGGATATTTTTCTTCAAAAATCTCCGTGATGCGTCGTGCAATTTCATAGACTCCTAGACAGTGAGAGAAGCGGCTGTGCTCCCCACCGTGGAAGGTATAACTGGAAGTTCCCAGTTGCTTGATTCGACGCAAACGTTGAAATTCTTTTGTATTGATCAAGTCATAGATGATTTGATTATTGACATGGATGTAGTTGTGAACTGGGTCACGGAATACTTTTTCGTTCATATGACCATTATAGCAAAATCCTGCTCTTTTTGGTAAAATAGTAGGACAAGAGAGAAGAAAGAGGACCTGATGTGAAGATTCGGATGCGAAATACGATTCAGTTTGATGAGCAATTGGAAGTGATTGACCAGCTCTATGATGTAGAAGTGCATGAAAAGGGAGATTATAGCTACCTGCTTTTTTATAATGAGGAAAAGGAAAAAGTGGTTATTAAATTTCATGGTCAAGAACTGGTGATGACCCGTTTTTCCAATCCTAAGACCATTATGCGCTTTCTAAAGGATAGTGATAGTTTAGCCTATATTCCCACACCCATGGGCGTGCAGGAGTTTATTATCCAAACAAGTCGTTATCAAGTGGATGGACAAAAGATTTATTTAGATTATCAACTACAAAATCAAGAGGGACACCCCTTTGCCAGCTATCAATTGGAAATTACTTGGGGCTAGTCTCTTGTCTTTTTCAAATTTAGCTTGCTATCTTCTCGAATGAGCTTGCTAATGTGGTAGATTAGGCTATTTTTTGGTATAATAAAAGTTATGGAAATTGAAAAAACCAATCGTATGAATGCGCTCTTTGAATTTTATGCAGCGCTGTTGACAGATAAGCAAATGAATTATATCGAGCTTTACTACGCTGATGATTACAGCCTTGCCGAGATAGCTGAGGAGTTTGGAGTTAGTCGTCAGGCTGTCTATGACAATATCAAGCGAACAGAAAAGATTCTGGAAGATTATGAGATGAAATTGCACATGTACTCGGACTACATTGTCCGCAGTCAGATTTTTGATCAGATTTTGGAGCGCTATCCCAAGGATGACTTTCTGCAGGAGCAGATAGAAATTTTAACAAGCATTGATAATAGAGAATAAGAGGAAGAAAAATGGCATTTGAAAGTTTAACAGAACGTTTACAGAACGTCTTTAAAAATCTACGTAAAAAAGGAAAAATCTCTGAAGCTGATGTTCAAGAGGCCACCAAAGAGATTCGCTTGGCCTTGCTTGAGGCCGACGTTGCCTTGCCTGTTGTGAAGGACTTTATCAAGAAAGTTCGTGAGCGTGCAATCGGACACGAAGTAATTGATACCCTTAATCCAGCGCAACAGATTATTAAAATCGTTGATGAAGAACTGACAGCTGTTTTAGGTTCTGATACGGCTGAGATTATCAAGTCACCTAAGATTCCGACAATCATCATGATGGTTGGTTTGCAGGGGGCTGGTAAAACAACCTTTGCCGGTAAATTGGCCAACAAACTCAAGAAAGAAGAAAATGCTCGTCCTTTGATGATTGCGGCGGATATCTATCGTCCAGCTGCCATTGACCAGCTTAAAACCTTGGGACAACAAATCGATGTGCCTGTCTTTGCACTTGGGACAGAGGTTCCAGCTGTGGAGATTGTTCGTCAAGGTTTGGAACAAGCCCAAGCCAATCATAACGACTATGTTTTGATTGATACGGCAGGTCGTTTACAGATTGATGAGCTTTTGATGAATGAACTTCGTGACGTGAAAGCCTTGGCTCAACCAAACGAAATTCTCCTCGTGGTTGATGCCATGATTGGTCAAGAAGCAGCCAATGTTGCGCGTGAGTTTAATGCTCAGTTAGAAGTGACTGGGGTTATCCTTACTAAGATTGATGGGGATACTCGTGGTGGTGCGGCTTTATCTGTTCGTCACATTACTGGTAAACCAATCAAGTTCACTGGTACAGGTGAAAAGATTACGGACATTGAAACCTTCCACCCAGACCGTATGTCTAGCCGTATCCTTGGCATGGGAGATATGCTCACTCTGATTGAGAAAGCTTCTCAAGAATACGATGAGCAAAAAGCCCTTGAAATGGCTGAGAAGATGCGTGAAAACACCTTTGATTTCAATGATTTCATCGATCAGTTGGATCAGGTGCAAAACATGGGTCCAATGGAAGACTTGCTCAAGATGATTCCAGGTATGGCCAATAATCCAGCCCTTCAAAACATGAAGGTAGATGAACGCCAGATTGCTCGCAAACGTGCTATTGTGTCTTCAATGACACCTGAAGAACGTGAAAATCCAGATTTGTTAAATCCAAGCCGTCGCCGTCGTATCGCTGCAGGTTCTGGAAATACTTTTGTCGAAGTTAATAAATTCATCAAAGACTTTAACCAGGCTAAACAACTTATGCAAGGTGTCATGTCTGGTGATATGAATAAGATGATGAAGCAAATGGGTATCAATCCAAATAACCTTCCTAAAAATATGCCAAATATGGGAGGAATGGATATGTCTGCCCTTGAAGGAATGATGGGACAAGGTGGTATGCCTGACTTGTCAGCTCTTGGTGGAGCAGGAATGCCAGATATGAGCCAGATGTTTGGTGGCGGACTCAAAGGTAAAATCGGTGAATTTGCCATGAAACAGTCCATGAAACGCATGGCTAACAAAATGAAAAAAGCGAAGAAGAAACGTAAGTAAGACAAAGGAAGGCCGCAGGGCTTTCCTTTTTTAGAAAGAATTTTTTATTTTAACATTTAAAAAATCCACTCAGTTGTCCGAGTGGATTAGGTGTATTTAGACTCTTAATCTTTATTTTCGTATGGCAAGATCAAGTTCAAGATGATTCCTGTCATGGCTGATAGGGCAGTACCTGAAAGGGTAACTGGACCAAGTTTAAGGATAGCTCCTCCAAGTCCAAGGACCAACATAGCACTTGCGATGATTAGGTTACGCATTTGACCGAAATCAACACGTTCTTTAATCAAGACTTTCAAACCGTTGCTGGCGATAACACCATAGAGAAGGATTGACATACCACCAAGTACAGCATTTGGAATAGTTGAAATCAAGGCTGTGAATTTACCAAGGAAGCTAAGGGCAATCGCGATAAAGGCAGCGTTACGGATAACTGAGACAGAAGCGATACGAGTCATACCGATAACCCCTGTATTTTCTCCATAAGTTGTATTGGCTGGTCCACCAAGGAAGGCAGAAACTGAAGTTGCGATACCGTCACCAAGAAGAGTACGGTGAAGACCTGGTTCTTTCAAGAATTGACGGCCACAGATTTGACCCAAAACAGTATGGTCTCCGATGTGTTCAGAAATTGTTACGATAGCGATTGGCAAGATAGCGATAGTTTCTGGACCGAAGTAAAGATTGTACTCTTTAAAGGCACCACCAGTGCTAAATGGCAAGTAGAAACCAGGAATTTCAAACCAGTCAGCTTTAAGAACTGGTGTAAAGTCAACTAGCCCAAGAGCTAGAGCGAAGAGGTAACCACCGATAATGGCAAAGAGGAATGGAATGATTCGTAGGAAGCCTTTTCCTTTTGTGTTGATAAATGCAGCAATCAAGAAAGTAACAACTGCTACAAGAGCATTTTTCCAATTTCCATCAGCTACAAGACCAGCATTGGTAACAGCTGAACCCGCAAGTCCAAGACCGATAACGATGATCATAGGACCGATAATGATTGGTGGCAAGAGTTTATCAATCCATTTTGTACCTGCAAAACGAACACCAGCAGCAACAAGGACGTAGACCAAACCAGTCAAGATAACCCCTGTTTGAGCAGCGGATACATCACCCCCCATTTCTTTCATAGCCAGTGACATAGCTGTGATAAAGGCAAATGAAGAACCTAGATAAACTGGAACTTTGAACCCAGTTGAAATCATGTAGATGAGTGTTCCAACACCTGAAGCAAAAAGGGCAACAGATACAGGCATTCCCAAAATCAATGGTACCAAGATGGTCGCACCGAACATGGCGAAAACGTGTTGGAAACTAAGGAGAATTCCTTTTCCAGCCGAAGGACGTTGGTCAACGTCTAGTAACAAATCAACAGTTGATTCTTGTTTCATATAAACCTCACTTTTGGGCACCAAAAAAGAGCCCATTATTTTACAGCAATAGGCCCTCAGAGTAAGACTTCTTTAAAATTTAGACTTTAAAGAGTTTCAAATATTTCTGCGTCTTCGTCACCTCACGGGATGACATTAAAAACCTTTGCTTGTGATAGTATAGCAAAAATTACAAACTTTGTAAATATTTTTTTACTTAAAAATTTAAAGAGGGCGTTTGTTGGGCATGCCAGCCTTTCTTGGGTATTTGTTGGGCGTTTCTTTTTTCTTTTCTACCACTGTGATATAACGCGGATCTCCATTTGGTAGGGCGTAGCTGAGATTGTCTTCGACCTTGCTGAAGAGGAGGTTGAGGGCATTCTTAGCTTCAAATAACTCCTCAGGCGCATTGCTGGCCTTGAGTGCTAATAGTTTGCCACCAACTTTAAGGTAAGGGATAGTCAATTCAGATAAGACCTGCATGCGGGCAACCGCACGAGCCGTTACAAAATCATATTGGGCACGGAAGTTCTTGTCTTGGGCAAAATCTTCTGCACGTCCATGGTAGAAGTGAACACCGTCCAAATCCAGTTCCTGAGCCATCAGTTGGAGGAAGTTGATTCGCTTATTTAGCGAGTCAATGATGGTCACATCTAGCTGAGGATAGAGGATTTTCATAGGCAGGCTAGGAAATCCTGCCCCAGCCCCGATATCAAGAAGTTTGATAGTTTCATTGGGAATCAAGCCTTGCAGAATGGGTGCAATTGAATCGTAAAAATGTTTGAGATAAACTTCTTCCTTGTCTGTAATGGCCGTCAAATTAATCTTTTCATTCCACTCGACCAAGAGTTCAAAATAACGATCAAATTGTTTTTTTTGCTGGTCCGAAAGTAGAAGATTCTGCTCGGCAAGCAAGTTGTAAAATGTTTCTGGTTTCATAGTGTTTTCCTTCTTTAGTATCATCTTATTTTACCACAATCATTAAAAATTTGATATACTGGTACTAATCTAAAAGAAGAAAGGACTTATATCATGATTTGGATTATTCTAGGAGTGTTAGCTCTTGTTGTTATTTTTGTGATTGTTAGCTATAACGGTTTGGTTAAAAATCGTATGCAAACAAAGGAGGCTTGGAGCCAGATTGATGTTCAGTTGAAACGTCGAAATGATCTCTTGCCAAACTTGATTGAGACTGTAAAAGGTTACGCTAAATATGAAGGTGCTACCCTTGAAAAGGTGGCAGAACTACGTAACCAAGTGGCAGCAGCAACGTCACCAGCAGAAGCTATGAAAGCTAGTGATGCCCTCACTCGTCAGGTTTCAGGTATTTTTGCAGTTGCAGAAAGCTATCCAGATTTGAAAGCTAGTGCCAACTTTGTTAAATTGCAAGAGGAGTTGACCAATACAGAAAATAAAATTTCTTACTCTCGTCAACTCTACAACAGTGTTGTCAGCAATTACAATGTAAAATTAGAAACTTTCCCAAGTAATATTATCGCTGGAATGTTTGGATTTAAAGCAGCGGATTTCCTTCAAACACCAGAAGAAGAAAAGGCAGTTCCTAAAGTTGATTTTAGCGGTTTAGGTGACTAAGATGTTGTTTGATCAAATTGCAAGCAATAAACGAAAAACCTGGATTTTGTTGCTGGTATTTTTCCTACTCTTAGCTCTGGTTGGCTATGCAGTTGGTTACCTCTTTATGCGGTCTGGACTTGGCGGTTTGGTTATCGCTCTGATTATTGGCTTTATCTATGCCTTGTCCATGATTTTTCAATCGACAGAGATTGTCATGTCTATGAACGGGGCGTGTGAGGTTGATGAGCAAACGGCACCAGACCTCTACCATGTAGTGGAAGATATGGCCATGGTGGCTCAGATTCCCATGCCACGTGTTTTCATCATTGATGATCCAGCCTTAAATGCCTTTGCGACAGGTTCCAATCCTCAAAATGCAGCAGTTGCTGCGACTTCAGGTCTCTTAGCTATCATGAATCGTGAAGAACTAGAAGCTGTTATGGGACATGAAGTCAGTCATATTCGTAATTACGATATCCGTATTTCGACTATTGCTGTTGCCCTTGCTAGTGCTATCACCATGCTTTCTAGTATGGCAGGTCGTATGATGTGGTGGGGTGGAGCAGGTCGCAGACGAAGTGACGATGATCGTGATGGAAATGGTCTTGAAATCATTATGCTAGTGGTTTCCCTACTAGCTATTGTGCTGGCACCTCTTGCTGCAACCTTGGTGCAACTAGCTATTTCTCGACAGAGGGAATTCCTAGCTGATGCTTCCAGTGTAGAGTTGACACGCAATCCTCAAGGAATGATTAATGCCCTACGTAAGCTGGATAATAGCGAGCCGATGCATCACCATGTCGATGATGCCAGTAGTGCACTTTATATCAATGATCCCAAGAAAGGGGGAGGGTTCCAAAAACTCTTTTATACCCACCCACCTATCTCAGAACGGATTGAACGTTTGAAACATATGTAATACTCTTCGAAAATCAAATTCAAACTGCGTCAGCTTCGCCTTGCCGTATATATGTAACTGACTTCGTCAGTTCTATCCACAACCTCAAAACAGTGTTTTGAGCAGCCTGCGGCTAGTTTCCTAGTTTGCTCTTTGATTTTCATTGAGTATAAAAATGTGACTATACAATCCTAAAAAATGAGCATTCTCGTAGTTGGAGATGCTCATTTTCTTATATAAGGAACTCAAAAATCAATTTGTTACGATACAACTTAGAATTTCTTTAGGAAACTTCGTTCAGAACACATGATATATTGAAGAAAAAATCTAGAATCTATGCAAAATGTAAGATGGCAACTGATCTCGTTTTTCGCAAATTAGAGAATATTTTTGGCGTGTTCAGAGTGTGTGTTAGAGACAAGTAGGCCAGCGTATTAGAGATAGAACTCATTTTCATGAGCATGTATTTTACAAAATTGTTCATGAATTCAATCTACAAATTAGCTATTCAAAAAACGCACAGTGATTTCAGCTTGATTGTGAGCAAAGCTGAAATCACTGTGTGCTTTTAGTTAGAAGTTAGTTTTTGTCCAGCCTCTTTTATAGGCGATTTCGGAAAACTTCATACATAAGAATGGCTGCAGCAACACTGGCATTGAGGCTTTGAACATGTCCATTCATAGGTATGGTAATCATTTCATCGACCTGTTTTTTAATATTGCTAGAGATGCCTTTCCCTTCATTTCCGATGATGAGGGCGATTTTCCCTTTTGTATTCCACTTGTGGCAAGGAGTACCATTCATATCTGTTCCAAAGGTCCAGAAGCCTTCATCCTTGAGTTTGTCCAGAGTTTGGCTCAGATTGGTCACTCGGGCAATTGGAACGTGTTCAATAGCACCTGTGGCCGTTTTGGCAACGACAGGAGTAACTCCGACAGCACGGTGCTTGGGAATGATGACACCTGAAACGTTGGTCGCATCAGCTGTTCTCAAGATTGAACCTAGATTATGAGGGTCAGTTAAGCCATCCAGAATCAATAGAAGTGGATTTTCTTCTTGACGTGTTTTGGCAAGGATGTGTTCTAATTCGCTATAGGCAAATTCAGACACTCGTAGAACAAAACCTTGATGGACAGCACCTTCAGTCATCTCAGAGAGGGATTTTTTTGAAGTCCAAGAAATGGAGACTTTCTTTTCTGTAGCCAGTTCCTTGACTTTCTCAACGTTCTTACCTCGGAGATCTTCTTGGAGGTAGAGTTTGTTTCCAGTATTTGCATGGAGGGCTTCTGTAACGGCGTGGACGCCATAGACAATATCATTTGTTTTCATGCCTCTATTATAACACAAAACCCCGTCTTGCAACGGGATTTTCTTTATTCAAGAATTAGTAAACCATCTTTAACTGCAAATGGGTCTTTTTCATTGATACGATCGTAAAACATGATTCCGTTAATGTGGTCAATTTCATGTTGAACAACAATGGAGTTATAACCTTTAAGTTTGATACGGTGTTTTTCTCCATCTTTGTCAAAGTAGTCAACAGTAACGCGAGCATGGCGAACTACATAGCCAGGCACGTTACGGTCAACAGACAGGCAACCTTCACCTTCACCAAGAGCAGCGTCTTGAACAGAGTGAGAGACGATTTTTGGATTGTACATAATAGCTTGTAAGTCGTAAGCTTCCTCTGGAGTTTCTCCTTCTTCAACAATATTTGGTACTAAAACAGCGATAATGCGTTTTGAGATATCCAATTGGGGAGCAGCAAGTCCAACCCCACCTCGTAGCCCCATTTTTTCAGCCATGACAGGATCTTGGGAATGTTTGAGGAATTGCATCATTTTTTCGCCAAGGATAATTTCCTGGTCAGATAGAGGGAAAGTAATTTCCTCAGCAACCGCGCGTAAAGTCGGGTTCCCTTCGCGGATAATATCGTTCATATCGATTAAGTGAGCAGCTTTTGTAATACGTTCTATAGCAGACATTTTCTCTCCTTTCATTACCTCTACATGATATCACAAAATGACAAGGATTGAAAGTATTACAGCCTTTAGGATTTACAGAAAATAGATAGGAAGTTCAATTCAATTGTGAAAGAATTGCTTATCTGTGATATAATAAAAAGAAAAGGCTTGCATAAGAAAGTAGGGAGAATAAAGATGCAAAGAAGACAAGAGAGACATAAACGTGGACCAGTTTTTCGTTTTGTGAAAGGTTTAGTCAACTTTTTTAGACGTTATCGTAAGTGGAGCAACAAGGGATTTGTGGCGGTACTCTTGCTAGCAGTTGCTTTATCAATGGGCTTGGTCTTGTTGTTTGAAAGCTTCCAAGGCATGCCTATGACCAGTCAAAAACGAGATACTACTTCTCAAGAAGGAACTAAGAAAAAGTCTCAGGAGCAGGAAGAGGAAAAAACTGCTAGAATTATGGCTCATGGTGATTTGCTTTATCATGATATTCTTTACTTTTCAGCAAAAAAGGATGATGGAACGTATGATTTTCATGAGAATTTTGAGTATGTGACACCTTGGCTTAAGCAAGCCGACTTAGCTATCGGTGACTTTGAAGGAACTATTAATAAGGATCATTATTTAGCAGGTTATCCTCTCTTTAATGCTCCTGCTGAAGTTATGGATACCATTAAGGATGCAGGTTATCATGTGCTAGATTTGGCTCATAATCATATTTTGGATTCGCAAATTGAGGGAGTTATTTCAACGGCAAATGCTATCGAAAAAGCAGGAATAACACCAATTGGAGTTTATACGCATGAGCCACGTGATCAGGCTCCGCTGGTCATTAAGGAAGTGAATGGTATCAAGGTTGCACTTTTGGCTTATTCTTATGGATTTAATGGAATTGAGCAAAATATTTCTCAAGAGGATTATAATCACTATCTTTCAGATTTAGATGAGAATAAAATGAAGTCTGAAATTGAACGGGCGGAAAAGGAAGCAGATATCACCATTATCATGCCGCAAATGGGTGTTGAGTATCGCATAGAACCGACTGAAGAGCAAAAAGCTTTGTATCATAAGATGATTGATTGGGGAGCAGATATTATCTTTGGAGGGCATCCACACGTAGTTGAACCGTCTGAAATTGTTGAAAAAGATGGGGACAAGAAACTCATTATCTATTCAATGGGGAACTTCATTTCAAATCAACGCCTTGAGACCATGGAAGGTGTGGAAAATGCTAAGTGGACTGAACGTGGTGTTCTTATGGACGTGACTATTAAGAAGAAGGATGGAAAAACAATTATCGGAACAGCTAAAGCTCATCCTACTTGGGTCAATCGTACACCGAAAGGAACATATTCTCCGGAAGGTTATCCACTCTTTCTTTACCAAACTTATATCTTAGAAGACTTTATCGAGGGTGGTAGTCATCGTGACCAGTTAGATGAAGCGACTAAGGAACGAATTGATACAGCCTATAAAGAAATGAACGAACATGTGGGATTGAAGTGGGACTAGCTTGAATCCAGAGGAAAGAAAATGATGATTAAAGTAATTGCGACAGATATGGATGGGACCTTGCTGGATGCTAGAGGCCAGCTTGATCTCCCACGATTGGAAAAGATTTTAGATCAGTTGGATCAAAGGGGTATTCGTTTTGTCATCGCGACGGGCAATGAAATTCACCGCATGAGGCAACTACTGGAGCACTTGGTCAATCGAGTGGTTCTGGTTGTTGCCAATGGTGCTCGTATTTTTGAAAATAATGAACTGATTCAGGCTCAGACTTGGGATGATGCCATTGTCGATAAGGCTTTGGCTCATTTCAAGGATCGAGCGTGTCAGGACCAGTTTGTTGTAACGGGGATGAAGGGTGGTTTCGTCAAGAAAGGTACGATTTTTACAGATCTTGAAAGTTTTATGACTCCAGAAATGATTGAAAAATTCTACCAACGGATGCAGTTTGTGGATGAGTTAACCTCTGACCTCTTTGGTGGGGTTCTCAAGATGAGCATGGTTGTTGGTGAGGAGCGTTTGAGTTCGGTCTTGGCAGAGATTAATGACCTCTTTGATGGCCGTGTTCGGGCTGTTTCGAGTGGCTATGGTTGTATTGATATTCTCCAAGCTGGGATTCATAAAGCATGGGGCTTGGAAGAATTACTCAAGCGCTGGGACTTGAACCCCCAACAAATCATGGCTTTTGGTGACAGTGAAAATGATGTTGAAATGCTTGAAATGGCTGGAATTGCCTATGCGATGGAAAATGCTGATGATAAGGCCAAAGCTGTGGCGACTGCTCTAGCACCAGCCAACAGCCAAGGAGGAGTTTACCAAGTCTTGGAAAACTGGTTAGAAAAAGGAGAATGAAGTGGCAGTACAGTTATTAGAAAATTGGCTCCTAAAGGAACAAGAAAAAATCCAAACCAAGTATCGTCACTTAAATCAAGTTTCTGTTCTAGAGCCAGACATTCTTTTTATTGGGGATTCCATTGTCGAATATTATCCTTTACAGGAATTATTTGGGACTTCAAAGACAATTGTCAATCGAGGCATTCGAGGTTATCAGACAGGGCTGTTACTAGAGAACCTCGATGCGCATCTGTACGGTGGAGCAGTAGATAAAATTGTCCTTTTGATTGGGACAAATGATATTGGAAAAGATGTGCCTGTGAATGAGGCACTCAATAATCTCGAAGCAATCATACAATCCATTGTTCGCGATTATCCATTGACTGAGATTAAAGTGCTTTCCATTTTGCCTGTCAATGAGGGTGAGGAGTACAAGCAGACAGTCTATATCCGCACGAATGAAAAGATACAAGAGTGGAATCAAGTCTATCAAGAGCTTGCTTCTGCCTATATGCAGGTGGAATTTGTGCCAGTATTTGATTGTTTGACAGACCAGGCAGGCCAACTCAAAAAATATTATACAACTGATGGGTTGCACCTTAGTATTACTGGTTATCAGGTTTTGACCAAAGCTTTGAAAGACTATCTTTTATAGTTAGTCGATTTCCCTTTTGCATTTTTGAGTTAGATAAGGTATAATGGTTTTATTGTCTTTTGGGGTCGTTACGGATTCGACAGGCATTATGAGGCATATTTTGCGACTCGTGTGGCGACGTAAACGCTCAGTTAAATATAACTGCAAAAAATAACACTTCTTACGCTCTAGCTGCCTAAAAACCAGCAGGCGTGACCCGATTTGGATTGCTCGTGTTCAATGACAGGTCTTATTATTAGCGAGATACGATCAAGTCTTGTCTAGCGACTTGATAAGAGATTGATAGACTCGCAGTTTCTAGGCTTGAGTTATGTGTCGAGGGACTGTTAAACTAATACATAACCTATGGTTGTAGACAAATATGTTGGCAGGTGTTTGGACGTGGGTTCGACTCCCACCGGCTCCATTATTCCTTTGCATTATTTTGCATTCCTTGGTAAAACGTTGTTAAATCAACGTTTTTTATTATGTGACTATTAGTCTGTCTCGCTCCGTTAGGTGCGAGACAAATAAACCACCCGCTATGCGGGTGCGCGTCGAAGGTTATACCCAAAAAACGCCAAACGCGATACAATAAAGGTGTTCAAGCCAATTGTAAAGCGAAAGGAGAAAAATATGGCACAAAAGGCACATAGTTTATCGCACATAAAGTGGCACTGTAAGTATCACATTGTGTTCACCCCTAAGTATAGACGAAAAGTAATCTATAATCAATATCGAAGTAGT
>NZ_JUPG01000144.1 GCF_001074825.1 Streptococcus pseudopneumoniae | reverse complement strand
GAAGGTAAGACAGCCGTAATTCCAGCAACAGACTTGACTAAGTCACCAGAAGACGCAGCTAAACCAAACGCAGGAAACGACATCGTCAAACCAGCGGATAAAGTAGTTGTAGATCCAGCCAAAGGTGTAGATGAAGCAGCTAAGACAGCCATCGCAGATAAAGTTAAAGCTGTGAACCCAGGTGCAACAGTAGTAGTAGATGATAAAGGAAATGCAACAGTCACAACTCCAGAAGGTAAGACAGCCGTAATTCCAGCAACAGACTTGACTAAGTCACCA
>NZ_JUPG01000143.1 GCF_001074825.1 Streptococcus pseudopneumoniae | reverse complement strand
TAAGAAACCAGATGGCTCAACATACCCACCAGGAACTAAGGTAGAAATCCCAGGTAAAGATGGAAACCCAATCAAAGTAACAATCGGTGAAGGCGGAAAAGGTAAAGTACCAAACAGTGAATTACCAGAAGGTAAAGTTCCAGGTACAGCTAAGATTATTGAACCAGGTCAACCAGCTGTAGAAGTTCCTGATGTAACAACACCAGGTAAAGTCACACCATCAACACCAACAGATACAAATCCAGTTGCACCAGTGACACCTGATATGCCAGTCAAACCTGATACTAATGGAGATTCTGGTCAAGATAAACCAGCACCAGCTACTCCAACTCCAAATGCAGATCAGGTAGATACTAAGACTACTGTTGATAATGGAGCTAAGTCAAATGATTCTCAAAATGTATTGCCAAATACAGGAACAGAATCAAATGC
>NZ_JUPG01000142.1 GCF_001074825.1 Streptococcus pseudopneumoniae | reverse complement strand
TGTTGCTTCCTTAGCTTTCGCTTGAGCTTCTTCTTTGGCTTTAGCTTTCTCTTCATCTGTGAGGTCGTTACGGCCAGCAATTTCTGCTTCTTTAGCTTTCAATTCATCCGCAACTGCTTTCTTAGCTGCTTCTTTAGCTACTGGGTTAACTTTGGCGATTTCACCAGTACCAGCTTCTTTAGCTTTATCTACTTCTGCATTGCTTGGTGCTGCATCAATTGCTTCTTTAGCCTTATCTGCT
>NZ_JUPG01000141.1 GCF_001074825.1 Streptococcus pseudopneumoniae | reverse complement strand
TAACTACGACAAGGCTATGGCAAGCTTGGCAGAGGCTATCCAAAACAAGAGCAAGGAACTAGGAAGCGATAAAGAAGCTAAGAAGAAACTAGTTGAATTATCAGAACAAGCACTTACAGCTATCCAAGAAGCTAAGACACAAGATGCAGTAGACAAAGCCTTGCAAGCAGCTCTAACTTCTATTAACCAACTTCAGGTGACTCCAAAAGAGGAACCAAAACCAGAGCAGCCAGCTCAACCAGAAGAGTCTAAGATTGACTACGATAAGGCTATGGCAAGCTTGGCAGAGGCTATTCAAAACAAGAGCAAGGAACTAGGTAGCGATAAAGAAGCTAAGAAGAAACTAGTTGAGTTATCAGAACAGGCACTTACAGCTATCCAAGAAGCCAAGACACAAGATGCAGTAGATAAAGCCTTGCAAGCAGCTCTAACTTCTATCAACCAACTTCAAGCGACTCCGAAAGAGGAAGAAACACCATCCCAGCCAGAAGAGCCTAATTACGACAAGGCTATGGCAAGCTTGGCAGAGGCTATCCAAAACAAGAGTAAGGAACTAGGTAGCGATAAAGAAGCTAAGAAGAAACTAGTTGAGTTATCAGAACAAGCACTTACAGCTATCCAAGAAGCTAAGACACAAGATGCAGTAGACCAAGCCTTACAAGCAGCTCTAACTTCTATCAACCAACTTCAAGCGACTCCGAAAGAGGAAGCAAAACCATCCCAGCCAGAAGAGCCTAACTACGACAAGGCTATGGCAAGCTTGGCAGAGGCTA
>NZ_JUPG01000140.1 GCF_001074825.1 Streptococcus pseudopneumoniae | reverse complement strand
CTGTGCAATACAGAACTAAATCCTTCGGATAAATTGATTGTCTAACTTTTTGGGGTCAGTACATCTGTTCAAACTGGCGTTTTATTTTTTAGGATCTTGATGAGTTAAGTTTAATCCCCAAGGGACAAGATTTTCAGTTTTATTTTGGATGCGTGTGATATTATCCTTATGACGAATGATAATCAAGCTAGCGAGTGCTAGGATAATAGCGATGAAGAGAGGGTCGTAGTTATTCAGGATAAAACCAAAAAGTGGAAAGAGTAGAACTCCGATAACAGCTGCGCTAGATGCTGTGACACTAGACAGTGAAATCATACTGCCTAGATAGAGGGTTCCAAAGAAAACAACCGCAAGGTAGAGACAGAAGATAGGTGCAAATCCGAAAATCACTCCAGCACTGGTTGCGACAGCCTTACCACCTTTAAATCCTGCAAAGATAGGAAAGGTATGTCCAATAACAGCCAAAAGTCCAAAGATGAGAGGTGAAACACCTTGAAGATGAAACATAATCGGAAGTAGCGTTGCTAGAGTCCCTTTGAAAAAGTCAATCACAAAGGTTGCCATCCCTGCTTTCTTTCCTAAGATGCGGAAGGTATTGGTTGTCCCTGTATTACCAGAACCATGTTCTCGCAGATTGATTTGAAAGAATACTTGTCCAATCCAGAGACCAGACGGAATCGAACCCAGCAGATAGGCTAGGATTAATAAAACTATTGTAATCATACTCCTATTATATCATGAATTGGGAAAGAAAGGCAGAGAATCTCTACTGAAATTGTCACACCGGAGAAAGAAAAATTTTGCAAAATCCTTGGAAAACCTGTAGAATAGTAAAGATGAACGAATAGGAGGTTCCTTGTGTCAAAAAAGGAAATCAATATTAACAATTATAATGATGATGCCATACAGGTGCTAGAAGGGTTGGATGCCGTCCGTAAACGTCCAGGTATGTATATTGGCTCGACTGATGGGGCAGGTCTCCATCATCTCGTCTGGGAAATCGTCGACAATGCAGTCGATGAGGCCTTGTCTGGATTTGGTGACCGTATTGATGTCACCATCAATAAAGACGGGAGTTTGACCGTGCAAGACCATGGTCGTGGTATGCCGACGGGTATGCACGCTATGGGAATCCCAACAGTTGAGGTTATCTTTACCATTCTTCACGCCGGAGGGAAATTCGGTCAAGGGGGCTATAAGACATCTGGTGGTCTCCACGGGGTTGGTTCTTCCGTTGTTAACGCTCTTTCAAGTTGGCTGGAGGTTGAAATCACCCGTGATGGGGCAATCTATAAGCAACGTTTTGAAAATGGTGGAAAACCTGTCACTACCTTGAAGAAAATCGGTACAGCGCCCAAGTCTAAAACAGGTACCAAAGTTACGTTTATGCCTGATGCGACCATCTTTTCTACGACAGACTTCAAGTACAATACCATTTCAGAACGTCTCAATGAGTCAGCCTTTCTCTTGAAAAATGTGACCTTGTCTTTGACGGACAAGTGTACAGAGGAAGCGATTGAGTTCCACTATGAGAATGGGGTACAGGACTTTGTTTCTTATCTAAACGAAGACAAGGAAACCTTGACACCAGTTCTCTACTTTGAAGGGGAAGATAATGGTTTCCAAGTGGAAGTTGCCCTTCAGTATAATGATGGATTTTCAGATAACATTCTGTCCTTTGTCAATAACGTTCGTACCAAAGACGGTGGAACTCATGAGACAGGACTCAAGTCTGCCATTACCAAAGTCATGAATGACTATGCGCGTAAGACAGGTCTTCTCAAGGAAAAAGATAAAAATCTAGAAGGTTCCGACTATCGTGAGGGATTAGCAGCCGTTCTTTCTATCTTAGTTCCTGAAGAACATTTGCAGTTTGAAGGTCAAACCAAGGATAAACTGGGAAGCCCACTAGCCCGTCCGGTTGTGGATGGAATTGTGGCTGATAAGTTGACCTTCTTCCTTATGGAAAATGGGGAATTGGCTTCTAACCTCATCCGCAAGGCTATCAAGGCGCGTGATGCTCGCGAAGCAGCACGTAAGGCGCGTGATGAGAGCCGAAATGGGAAGAAAAATAAGAAAGATAAGGGCTTGTTGTCGGGTAAATTGACACCTGCTCAGTCTAAGAATCCTGCAAAAAATGAACTCTATCTAGTCGAGGGAGATTCTGCCGGTGGTTCTGCCAAACAAGGCCGTGACCGCAAGTTCCAGGCAATCTTGCCCCTTCGTGGTAAGGTTATCAATACAGCCAAGGCCAAGATGGCGGATATTCTCAAAAATGAGGAAATCAACACTATGATTTATACCATAGGTGCGGGTGTGGGAGCAGACTTCTCTATTGAAGATGCCAACTATGACAAGATCATTATCATGACCGATGCGGATACCGATGGTGCCCATATCCAGACCTTGCTCTTGACATTTTTCTACCGCTACATGCGTCCTTTAGTCGAGGCAGGTCATGTTTATATCGCCCTTCCGCCTCTTTACAAGATGTCAAAAGGAAAAGGCAAGAAAGAAGAAGTGGCCTATGCTTGGACGGACGGTGAGTTAGAAGAGCTTCGTAAACAGTTCGGTAAAGGCGCTACTCTCCAACGCTACAAAGGTCTTGGTGAGATGAATGCGGACCAGCTCTGGGAAACAACCATGAATCCAGAAACTCGTACCCTCATACGTGTCACCATCGAAGACCTAGCCCGCGCCGAACGTCGCGTCAATGTCCTCATGGGTGATAAGGTTGAACCACGCCGTAAGTGGATTGAGGACAATGTCAAATTTACGCTGGAAGAAGCAACAGTGTTTTGAAGATTGTAAAATTAATATATAAAATCAAATGGAGAAATAAGAATGTCTAACAATATTAACGAAGAACAAGTGAAAGAAGCTCTTGAAAGTGGTTATAGAAAATCTGAGGCTTTATTAAATAATAAAGATGAATTAGATGATTTTTTATATCGATTGGAGCAAAAAATAAAAGAAATGCCATTAGTAGGAGAAGAATTTTCTGTCATCCCGATTATGATTTCGTTGATTAAACATTATGTGGAAGGGAAATACACTACAGTTCCTTATGGAACGATTTTGGCAATTATGAGTGCACTTATTTATGTTTTGTCTCCAGTAGATATTATTCCTGATTTTATTCCGTTTGTAGGACATTTAGATGATGTGGCAGTAATTGGACTTTGTTTATCAATGGTGAAAACAGATATCGAGGCTTATGATGAATGGCGACAGTCTTAAGAAGTGATTTAGAAAACAGTTTGTTTACCAAAATAAAATTGTTCTGTATCAGAGTAAAGACATATAGGTTATCAACATGAGAACTGAAACAGAAATGCTCGATGTGATTTTACAAACAGCCAAAACTTTACAAGTCAAAGCTGTCGCTATGTCTGGTTCACGGACTTGCCTAAATGTCCCAAAAGATGAATTTCAAGACTACGATGTGGTCTATATTGTGGATGATTTGGATAATCTGACGAGTGACCTTTCTTGGTTGACCTATTTCGGGGGACGCATTATCGAGCAAGAAGTTAGTCTTGGTAATCGTCGTCTCTATCTCATGCTCTTTGAAGATGGCAATCGTATCGATTTGACCCTCTGCCCTAAAGAACACATTCAAGAATGGGTGGATAGTGAAGCAGGATTCACTGTTTTAGAAGATGAGAAGGGCTTGTTTGAGTCATATTCTCCCAGTCCAAAGCGTTTCTGGATACATCCAGCTACTGAGACAGATTTTAAAAATTCCTGCAATGAATTTTGGTGGGTGTCAGCCTACGTGGTCAAAGGAATCTGTCGCCATCAAGTCATCTATGCGACGGATCATCTCTACGGCATTTGTCAACAAGAACTCCTAAAGGTCTTGGCTTGGCAAGTTGCAGCTGATGAGGGAAAAGTAGACGTCGGCAAGAATTATAAGTATCTTTTTAACTATTTACCTAATACGAAAGAGAAAGAATTCTCAAGTCTAGTTGATTTCTCCAGTTTAGACAAAATCACTCAGTCTTTGTTTGCTACGATGGAACTTTTCCACCAAGAGGCTCAATTCCTTGCTAAAAAGATGGGGTTTGACTACGATAAAGAAGTGGCTGAGAAGATGATTGAGTATGCTGAGGAAAGAGTGAAGAAGTTTGGGAATAGCTAGAAAATGAAAAAGCGAGAGGAGAAGACTCATGATTGAAAAAGTGGAACGCCTTATTACAGAAATTAATCGTATTCATCTAGAATATTCTAAAGATTATTTTGAAACGGGTAAGGTGGAAAAAATCAATCTCAAGCATACCTTTTCAAAAGTTCCGACTAAAGCGATTTTGGCCTACCGTCTGAATTTACATGAGTCAATTAATGACTATCTGATGAAAGCGGATGTCCAAGATATTGCCTATGTTTATCGTGTCAAAACTTCTGAGTCTATTTTAGATAAAATTACACGTTTTTCCGAGCGTCAAGAGGGCTATCCTGTGAATTCTATTCTTAATGATATTTTTGGTGCTCGTATGATTTTAAGTTCCAAAGAGATTGCTCAAGTCATGGAGAAATTAGATGATTGGCAAGAGATGTACGGACTAAAAAACTGGTATTTACGTGATAAAGATGGCTATGTCGGTATTCATATCTATTTTAAAAATAAAAGTAATTTTTACTACCCATGGGAACTTCAACTTTGGGATAAGAAAGATGTAGATAGCAATATAGCCAGTCATATCAAGTATAAACGAGGATTTGTGGAGTAGACATTTCAAGTGGAAATGACGATACAGGAATTGGATAAAACTCACTTACTCTATATTTTTTCTTTTTCCATAATATTTACTCTCCATTTTTCGAAAGGAGTTGAACACGCCCTAAATGCTGTGTGAAATTCCTTAATACTAACCGAATCAATAAATTTTAAACACTTTAAACTATAGAAAGGGTCGTTTGGTTACTTATTGTAACTAAACACGGGACTAAGACTTAAGAAAAAGGATAAATCGCCTTGGGGTCATCGAACCCCGCATCAATTTCCTATTTTTCTACAGAAATTTTCGGCAAGCCGAATCGTCCCTTTGTATCTTATGTCTAACATTCAAAACATGTCCCTAGAGGACATCATGGGAGAGCGCTTTGGTCGCTACTCCAAGTACATTATTCAAGATCGGGCTTTGCCAGATATTCGTGATGGCTTGAAGCCGGTTCAGCGCCGTATCCTTTATTCGATGAATAAGGATGGCAATACTTTTGACAAGAGCTACCGTAAGTCGGCCAAGTCAGTCGGGAACATCATGGGGAATTTCCACCCACACGGTGACAGCTCCATCTATGATGCCATGGTTCGTATGTCTCAGGATTGGAAAAACCGTGAGATTTTGGTCGAAATGCACGGTAATAACGGTTCCATGGACGGGGATCCGCCTGCGGCCATGCGTTATACTGAGGCACGTTTGTCTGAGATTGCAGGCTACCTTCTTCAGGATATCGAGAAAAAGACAGTTCCCTTTGCTTGGAACTTTGACGATACTGAGAAAGAACCAACTGTCTTACCAGCAGCCTTTCCAAACCTCTTAGTCAATGGATCTACTGGTATTTCAGCCGGTTATGCCACAGACATTCCTCCCCATAATTTAGCTGAGGTCATTGATGCTGCGGTTTACATGATTGACCATCCAACTGCCAAAGTTGACAAACTTATGGAATTTTTGCCTGGGCCAGACTTCCCTACAGGGGCGATTATCCAGGGACGTGACGAAATCAAGAAGGCCTATGAAACTGGGAAAGGGCGCGTAGTTGTTCGTTCTAAGACTGAAATTGAAAAGCTAAAAGGTGGTAAGGAACAAATCGTTATCACTGAGATTCCTTATGAAATCAATAAAGCCAATCTAGTCAAGAAAATCGATGATGTCCGTGTCAATAACAAGGTGGCAGGCATTGCTGAGGTTCGTGATGAGTCTGACCGTGACGGTCTTCGTATTGCTATCGAACTCAAGAAAGATGCTAACACCGAGCTCGTTCTTAACTATCTCTTCAAATACACTGACCTGCAAATTAACTACAATTTTAACATGGTGGCGATTGACAATTTCACACCTCGTCAGGTTGGGATTGTCCCAATCTTATCTAGCTACATCGCCCACCGTCGTGAAGTGATTTTGGCCCGTTCCCGCTTTGACAAGGAAAAGGCTGAGAAGCGTCTCCATATCGTCGAAGGTTTGATTCGCGTGATTTCAATTTTGGACGAAGTTATTGCCCTTATCCGCGCTTCTGAGAATAAAGCTGACGCCAAGGAAAATCTCAAGATTAGCTATGATTTTACAGAAGAGCAGGCTGAGGCCATCGTTACCTTGCAGCTTTACCGTTTGACCAATACAGACGTGGTTGTTTTGCAGGAGGAAGAAGCAGAACTTCGTGAGAAGATTGCCATGCTTGCGGCGATTATCGGTGATGAACGAACTATGTACAATCTTATGAAGAAAGAGCTTCGTGAGGTCAAGAAGAAATTTGCGACTCCACGTTTGAGTACTTTGGAAGATACTGCAAAAGTAATCGAGATTGATACAGCTAGTTTGATTGCTGAGGAAGATACCTACGTCAGCGTGACCAAGGCAGGTTACATCAAGCGTACCAGTCCACGTTCCTTTGCGGCTTCAACGCTGGAAGAAATTGGCAAACGTGATGACGATCGTTTGATTTTTGTTCAAGCTGCCAAGACAACCCAGCACCTCTTGATGTTCACAAGTCTTGGAAATGTCATTTATCGACCAATTCATGAATTAGCCGATATTCGTTGGAAGGATATCGGTGAGCATCTAAGTCAGACCATTACAAATTTTGAAACTAACGAAGAAGTCCTTTATGTGGAAGTCGTGGATCAGTTTGATGATGCGACAACCTACTTTGCAGCCACTCGTCTCGGTCAAATCAAGCGTGTAGAACGAAAAGAATTCACTCCATGGCGAACATATAAGTCTAAGTCGGTTAAGTATGCTAAGCTCAAAGACGAGACAGACCAGGTTGTAGCAGTAGCTCCGATTAAACTGGATGATGTTCTCTTGATTAGTCGAAACGGATATGCCCTTCGTTTCAATATCGAAGAGGTTCCAGTTGTTGGTGCCAAGGCGGCAGGTGTCAAGGCTATGAACTTGAAAGAAGATGATGTCCTCCAATCTGCCTTTATCTGTAACACCTCATCTTTCTACCTCTTGACTCAGCGTGGAAGTTTGAAACGTGTTTCCATCGAGGAAATTCCAGCAACCAGCCGTGCCAAACGAGGATTACAAGTTTTACGTGAGTTAAAAAACAAACCACATCGAGTTTTCTTGGCAGGTGCAGTTGTAGAGCAAGGATTCGTTAGTGACCTCTTCAGTACAGAAGTGGATGGGAATGACCAAACTCTGCTTGTCCAATCTAACAAAGGAACAATCTATGAAAGCCGATTACAAGACTTGAATTTGTCAGAACGAACTAGCAACGGTAGCTTCATCTCTGACACGATTTCTGATGAAGAAGTTTTTGATGCCTATCTTCAGGAAGTTTATACAGAACTAGAATCTAACTAATAGTAAAAACAATGAAAAAGTTTTCGTTCAGGAATCTTCATGGAGATAGATTTTACAAGTTATATATGATTATATATACAGATGTAAGATGCTGTATAGAACACAATTTTCGGAGAAAATGAAGTAAATGTTTCCATGACAAAACGCATATTATTAAGTTTATGGGCTCTTTGTCAACTGTAGTGGGTTGAAGAAAAGCTAAGCTCGAGAAAGGACAAATTTCGTCC
>NZ_JUPG01000139.1 GCF_001074825.1 Streptococcus pseudopneumoniae | reverse complement strand
AGTTGGTAGTAGCGCATGACTGTTAATCATGATGTCGTAGGTTCGAGTCCTACTGGCGGAGTATAGATAAAAGGGAACATAGTGTTGTTCCCTTTTTTGTATCAATTTATATCACCAAGCATCTTCATAAGGAAGTCTGTTATTTCTTGAGGACTTTCTTTTTTTCCATGTGCAATCCAAGTTTGGCAGACACCAAAAAGTGCGTGAGTTAGATAGATGCTACTGTATTCTAATTCAGTGGTATTAAGATTCAGTTGCATAAATCGCTTTTGTAAATCTGTACTGAGCATGATATGAAGTTTATTTCGTAAGAAATTTTGAATTTCTTTAGTCCCATTTTCAGAAAGAAGGGCAGCCAGAAGTGGTTCTGACTCTAGATATTCAAAGACTTCTAAAATAGCATCTTTTTTGTGATGAGCATGTTTTTGAAAAATATATTCAAATGTATGAAATAGCTTGCTTTGATAGTGCTCGATCATATCATACTTATCTTTATAGTGAGTATAGAAGCTGGAACGACTAATTCCGGCTTTTTTTGCTAACTTGACAGTAGAAATTTGATCAAATGGTTGTTCCATCAGTAATTCTACCATAGCATTTTCAATAGTTCGCTTTGTTTTTAAGCGTTTGTTACTTTCTTGCATACTTCCTCCTTGTAAACAAATTAGACTATCTGTCTAAAAATGGATTTTTTATCTTGTAATTTAGATTTTTTAATGTATAATCTATTATATCAAAATTTTAGACAATATGTTTAAAAAAGGAGAAGCTATGTTTAAAGAATGGAAAGCAATTTTTAAAAAACCAACCTTTATTATTGTCATGATAGGGATTTCTCTTATTCCAGCTCTGTACAATATCATATTTTTGTCATCAATGTGGGATCCATATGGTCAATTGTCTGACTTACCTGTGGCAGTTGTCAATCATGATAAAGAGGCTTCCTATAATGGTAATATCATGGCAATAGGAAAAGACATGGTGTCTAATTTAAAAGAAAATAAAACCTTAGATTTTCATTTTGTAGATGAAGAGGAAGGAAAGAAGGGATTGGAAGATGGCGATTACTATATGGTAGTGATTTTACCAAGTGATTTGTCTGAAAAAGCAGCTTCTATTTTAACGGATCATCCAGAGCAAATGCAAATCGATTATCAGACTTCAAGTGGTCATAGTTTTATTGCTAGTAAGATGAGTGATTCTGCGATGACACAATTGAAGCAGAATGTGTCTACAAATGTAACTGTGACCTATACTAAAGCTTTATTTGATAAGATGGTCGAATTAAAGGATGGCATGAGTCAAGCAGCTTCTGGTAGTGAAAAATTAACTGATGGAGCGAATCAGTTAGTGACAGGAAGTCAAACATTGACTACTAACCTACACTCTTTAGCAGATTCAAGTTTAACATTTTCAAATGGAACGGAGCAGTTTACTAAAGGATTATCCTCTTATGTTTCTGGTGTTGAACAACTTCATCTTGGCTTAGGGAATTTTAATAGTGGTTTGGTTACATATACTGGTGCAGTGAGTAAATTAGATAGCGGATTAGGTCAATTAGCTTCTAAAAGTCCTGAATTAGTAGGGGGAATCAATCAGTTATATACTGGTGTAGAGGCCTATACTGGCGGTGTTTCTCAGCTCAATACTGGTCTTAACCAATTTTCATCTGGTGTTAGTGCCTACACTAATGGAGTGGGAAGTCTTGCAACAGGTGCTAATCAGTTATCTAGTCAATCAGCTACACTTCGAATGAGTGTGGAGCAATTAAGTGAAGGGATTCAACAACTTTCTAGTAAGTTAGATGCTTCGTCTGGGCAAAAAGATCAAATTAATCAATTATCTTCTGGTTTGAATCAGTTAAATCAAGCTATTCAAAATATTGATGTTGGAGATACAAAACAATTGTCTTCTGTTTTATCAAGTATAGTTTCTCTTTCTAATCAAATGTTAGCAAGTGCTCAGTCTGATAAAGCAGCTATATTAGCAAATATTCAATCGACAGCAGCTTATCAATCCTTGACAAGTGAGCAACAAGCTGAGATAAGTGCTTCTGTATCTCAAAATTCGACTGATAGTATTCAATCGGCTCAATCAATTGTAGATTTAGTACAAGGTTTACAGGGAGGTTTAGAAAACTTACAAAATCAATCTTCAAATCTTTTAACGTTAAAACATCAAGCTAATCAAGTATTACCGCTTGCTTCTACTTCTTTGACAGGATTGTCAAGTGGATTAACAGAAATACAGGGATCAGTGACGAGTAAATTAGTTCCTGTTAGTCAGTCGATTACATCAGGTGTAAAGGCATATACTACAGGTGTTGATAAAGTTTCTCAGGGTGCAAGTCAACTAAGTGAAAAGAATTCCACCTTGACAGGTAGTTTGGATCAACTAGTTTCAGGCTCAAACACCTTGACACAAAAATCTTCTAGCTTGACAGCAGGAGTTGGTCAATTAGTTGAAAAAACTCCAGAATTAGTATCTGGTATTGAAAAATTATCAACTGGCTCTAACCAATTGAATCAAAAGAGTCAAGAATTAATGGCAGGAGTTGATAAATTACAATCAGGATCTGGTCAATTAGCAGACAAATCCAGTCAGTTACTTTCAGGTGCTTCTCAATTAGAGAATGGAGCTAATAAATTGGCAGATGGATCTGGGAAACTAGCAGAAGGAGGAACAAAGTTAACTTCTGGATTGGAAGATTTACAGGCAGGAGTTGTTTCTTTAGGACAAGGACTAGGTAATGCTAGTGATCAACTCAAATCAGCATCAACAGAATCTAAAAATGCAGAGATTTTGTCAAATCCACTCAATCTTTCAAAAACAGACAATGATCAAGTTCCTGTAAATGGGATTGCTATGGCTCCTTATATGATATCAGTCGCTCTCTTTGTCGCTGCACTATCAACAAATATGATTTTTGCTAAATTACCTTCAGGTCGTCATCCTGAAACTCGCTGGGCTTGGTTCAAATCTCGATTTGAGATAAATGGAGTTATAGCTGTTTTAGCCGCTGTCTTAGTCTATGGTGGCGTTCATCTTATTGGTCTAACAGCAAATCATGAAATGAGAACCTTGTTCTTAATTATTATCGCAAGCTTAACATTTATGTCTATGGTAACTGCATTAACAACATGGAATAGCCGTGTAGGAGCTTTCTTCTCTCTTATTTTGCTTTTATTACAGTTAGCATCAAGTGCAGGTACCTATCCACTTGCTTTGACAAATAATTTCTTTAGAGCTATTAATCCTTGGTTACCAATGAGTTATTCAGTTTCGGGATTACGACAAACAATTTCTATGACAGGAAATATTCATCATCAAGTCATTTTCCTTGCTGTGATATTAGCCCTATTTACTGGTTTAGGTATGCTAGCCTATCGACCTAAGAAAATGGAAGAAGATTAAAAAAATCGACCAACTGGTCGATTTTTTTATGTCTTAGATGACTTTCGTTTGTGATTATAGATTCCAAATAGTAAAAGAGAAGTAAAGGAACAGATTGCTCCAATAACAAACCCATTTGGAATAAAGGAAAGTGTAATAGTTCCTTTTCCCTTAGGAACGTCAACTTTCATAAAGCCAGTTTGAGCTTGTTTAATTTCTATTTTCTTCCCATCTTGGTAGGCAAACCAGCCTTTGTCATAAGGAATGGTGAAGAAAATGGATGTATCTTGTTTGACATCATATGTAGCAAAGATCTTATTTTTAGAAGTTGATACTGTGACAGGTTGTTCTTTAATTTTTTGAATTGCCTCAGTGAAAGTTTTGGTATCTAAACGATAGAAGGTAGGAGATTCAAATGATACTTGTGAATTTCCAGGGAAACTAACATTAATATTGAAAGTTTTTTTCTCTTTAGTATATCCTAGATTAAAGAAGGAGAAGACATTATCAGTTGTAAAAGTTTTCTTTTCTCCATTGACAATGATGTCAACTTTTTTTTGTTTGTCATTAGAAAAGTGAAGGTTTGTGAAAGAAAGATAAACTTGACTGTTTTCTGGCACTTCAATTTGATACTGGATTGCTGCATCCTCATTTGAAGAACTTGTAACACTAATCAAATCATCAGTATTCTCTGTTTTTTCATAGGGTATTGGAGAAAAATAATCAAAATTGACGTCAGCAAGTTGATTTAAAAACGAGGCCTGATTATCTAGAGTGTGTTCAGTGAACTTGACATCATTGTAAACAGATTGACTAGCAAAAGCAATCGGAAGAGAGAATTGATTTTCATATAGGGTAAGATTATCTTTTTGATAGATATCTTTAAAACCATACTTATCAATAGGACTGTCTGAGATATTATACTGGATACCAAATAAACTATCAGCCAAAATACTATTATTTGCATAACGGAGATTGAGATTAGTCCCAGATGATTTAAAACCAAGTTTATCTAAAGTAGAGCTTGCTGAACGATTTCGAACAGATGAAAATTGAGAGATTCCATTGTAGTTGAATTTCATACTGTCATTTCCTGTCTGAGTTTGTAGTTTCTCAGTACGAGTAAATGGATCCTCAATATATGTTGAGAAAGATTCCATAGCTGGGATATCTCGACTATATGCACTTCGAGAAGCAAATCCCCATTCCTTAGCAATTCCGTCTATTTGAGATGAAGCATTTAAACTCATTTCAACCATTATAAATAAAGAGATTAGAATGGAAAATAGATTTACAGAGATAAACTTTTTGATAACTGCAAGGAGTAAAAGCGAATAGACAACCCAAAATTCAAAAGTAAGCAGAATATTCAAATCTGTTAAAAAAGAATAATGTGATTTTAGATAGATGGTAGCTAAAAATCCTGTTACTACAAGAAAAAGCGAAACTAAAAAGTTCCAGATTTTAATTTCTATCAGACGATTTAAGACTTCCGCTGCTGTATAAATTAACAAGGTAGAGAAAATCCAAGCATAGCGATGTAAAAACATGTTTGGAGTATGCATGCCTTGCCAAAATAAATCAAGAGCCTCTATATAAAAGCTGGCAATTAGAAATGCAAAGAAAATTGCATAGATAAGTTTCACGTGAAACTTAGTGGATTTCAGCGTAAAAAATAAAATGGTCAAAATAAAGGGAAGTAGTCCAACAAAAATCATTGGGATAGCCCCATACTTTGTTGTGTCAAAGGAACCAATGAATTGCTTAGCAAAGAGATCAAGATACCAGCTATTTTCAGTTTGAAACTTTGTAACTTCAGTTAATTTTTCCCCATGTGTCTGTAAATCAAATAGAGTGGGAAGAGTCATAATCAAACTAGCCATACCAGCTAAAACGGAGGTGATTATGAAATCAAGAAAAGATGATTTTCGAGTTTTAAAGTCCCAGGAAATTTGGCAGAGATACCAGAAAATAAGAAACAATGCTGTCATATAGCCAAAATAATAGTTTTGGATAAATAAGATTGACAGACTTGTAAAGTACAAAAGGAGTTTCTTTTCAGTTATAAGTAGGTGTAAACCAGTTATAATTAAAGGAATCAAGATAAAAACATCCAGCCAGGTTTTTATCTCTAGTTGACTAACGGTAAAGCTAATCAGAGCATAAGAAGTGGATAAGGCTAGTTTTAAAGATTTCGGAATATCTTTAAATAATCTATTTAGACTAAAGAAGGTTGACAGACCAATCAATCCAAATTTTAAGAGAGTTGTCAGATAAACAGCATCTGGCATATTCGTTAGATCAAAAAAGTAAACTAGTGGTAAAAGGAAACTAACCAAGTAATAACTAGATAGGGCATAGAAATTCAATCCGAGGCCACTTGTAAAGGTGTAGAACAAACTACCATTTCCGTGTAGGATATTTCTTAGAGCTATATCAAAAATAACGTATTGATGAAACCCATCTCCTAATAGTGGAGATGTATCGCTATTCCAGTAGATACCTTGAGATAGATATACTCCTATCATAATGATTATGGGAATGATGAAAGAAACAAAATAGGTCCAATATGTTTTAAAAAATAATTTCATGTTACCTCATAAAATGTTAGAAAACTCAGCTGGTTAACCCAACTGAGTTTTGAAGTTTTATTTAGTCTTTCCAAAGTTCTTTAACTTTTGCTTGTACTTCTGCATTCTCTAGGAATTCATCATAGGTTTCATCGATACGGTCAATGACGCCATTTTTAGACAAGACAATGATATGGTTGGCTAGAGTTTGAATAAACTCGTGGTCATGACTGGCAAAGATGATTGATTCTTTAAAGTTTTTCAATCCATCATTCAAACTTGAGATAGATTCCAAGTCCAAGTGATTGGTTGGATCATCGAGGACAAGCACATTTGATTTCAAGAGCATGAGTTTTGAAAGCATAACACGAACTTTTTCTCCTCCTGACAAGACGTTGACAGGTTTGTTAACTTCATCCCCAGAGAAGAGCATACGGCCAAGGAAACCGCGTAGGAAAGTATTGTCATCATCTTCTTTACTTGCGAATTGACGCAACCAGTCAAGAATTGATTCTCCCCCTGCAAAATCAGCTGAGTTATCTTTTGGCAGGTAAGATTGACTAGTTGTAACTCCCCACTTGACAGTTCCTTCATAGTCAATATCTCCCATGATTGCACGAATTAATGCAGTCGTTTGGATATCATTTTGTCCAATAAGAGCTGTCTTATCACCTGGACGCAAGATAAAGCTGATATTATCTAAAATAGTTTCACCATCAATCTTTACAGTTAGATTTTCTACTGTCAAGAGATCATTACCGATCTCACGTTCTGCTTTAAAGTTAATAAATGGATATTTACGACTAGATGGTACAATCTCTTCTAGCTCAATCTTATCAAGCATTTTCTTACGTGATGTTGCTTGTCTTGATTTAGAAGCATTGGCAGAGAAACGAGCAACGAATTCTTGCAATTGCTTAATTTTTTCTTCTGCTTTGGCATTACGGTCTGCTAGCAATTTAGCAGCAAGCTCAGAAGATTCCTTCCAGAAGTCATAGTTTCCGACATAGAGTTTGATTTTTCCAAAGTCAAGGTCGGCCATGTGAGTACACACTTTGTTTAAGAAGTGACGGTCATGGGATACTACGATAACTGTGTTATCAAAGTCAATCAAGAAGTCTTCTAGCCAAGTAATAGATTGGATATCCAAACCGTTGGTAGGCTCGTCCAAGAGAAGAACATCTGGTTTACCAAAAAGTGCTTTGGCGAGGAGAACCTTTACTTTCTCACCATTGGCTAATTCGCTCATATTTTGGTAGTGCAATTCTTCTGGAATGTTTAGGTTTTGAAGTAATTGGGATGCTTCACTTTCTGCTTCCCAACCTCCAAGTTCAGCAAATTCACCTTCGAGTTCGGCAGCACGCACTCCATCCTCATCTGAGAAATCTTCCTTCATGTAGATGGCATCTTTCTCTTTCATTATGCTATAAAGTTTTTCATTTCCCATGATAACGATATCAATGGCACGTTCATCTTCATAGTCAAAGTGATTTTGACGAAGAACAGAGAGACGTTCATCTGGACCAAGAGAGATGTGACCAGTAGTAGGTTCGATATCTCCAGCTAAAATTTTTAAAAAGGTTGATTTTCCGGCACCATTAGCACCGATTAATCCATAAGTATTTCCTTCTGTAAATTTGATATTGACATCATCAAAAAGTTTACGATCACTAAAACGTAGTGAAACATCAGATACTGTAAGCAATGTTTTTCTCCTATATGTGTAATATATTTATTCTACTAGAAAATACGGAAATATTCAAATTTTTATCTGTCAATTTTGTGTAAATTACATTTACAGTACACTTTACACAAAACCGTGAATAGCAAGGTTGATTTATTTTGATAAATTGCGGTTATTTCATTAAAAAAATGCTATAATTGAAGGGACTATATCGAAGGAGAACAAAATGACTAAACCCATTATTTTAACAGGAGACCGTCCAACAGGAAAATTGCATATTGGACATTATGTTGGAAGTCTCAAAAATCGAGTATTATTACAGGAAGAGGATAAGTATGACATGTTTGTGTTCTTGGCTGACCAACAAGCCTTGACAGATCACGCTAAAGATCCTCAAACCATTGTAGAGTCTATTGGAAATGTGGCTTTGGATTACCTTGCAGTTGGATTGGATCCGAGTAAATCAACCATCTTTATTCAAAGTCAGATTCCAGAGTTGGCTGAACTATCTATGTATTATATGAATCTAGTTTCATTAGCACGTCTGGAGCGTAATCCAACTGTAAAAACAGAGATTGCTCAGAAAGGGTTTGGGGAAAGTATTCCGACAGGATTCTTGGTCTATCCAATCGCTCAAGCGGCTGACATCACAGCTTTCAAGGCTAATTATGTTCCTGTTGGGACAGATCAGAAACCAATGATTGAGCAAACCCGTGAGATTGTTCGTTCTTTTAACAATGCATATAACTGTGACGTTTTGGTAGAACCGGAAGGTATTTATCCAGAGAATGAGAGAGCAGGTCGTTTGCCTGGTTTAGATGGAAATGCTAAAATGTCTAAATCCCTTAATAATGGTATTTATTTAGCTGATGATGCGGATACTTTGCGTAAAAAAGTAATGAGTATGTATACAGATCCAGATCATATCCGCGTTGAGGATCCAGGTAAAATTGAAGGAAATATGGTTTTCCATTATCTAGATGTTTTTGGTCGTCCAGAAGATGCTCAAGAAATTGCTGATATGAAAGAACATTATCAACGAGGTGGTCTTGGTGATGTGAAAACCAAACGTTATCTACTTGAAATATTAGAACGTGAACTTGGTCCTATTCGTGAGCGCCGTATCGAATTTGCTAAGGATATGGGAGAAGTTTATAATATGCTTCAAAAAGGTAGTGAAAGAGCGCGTGAAGTTGCAGGTCAAACCCTATCTGAGGTTAAAGGAGCAATGGGACTTCATTACTTTAACTAGGTTTATTTTACAAGAAACTATCATTTCTATCAGAAAGAAAAGATAGTTTTTTATTTACCCCTGTAATATTTGACAAATTTTTATAGAATGGTATGATAGATACAATATAAAAAGAGTCAAGCTCAAAAAGAAAGAAAAGAGGAAACTTCGAATGTCTAATTGGGACACTAAATTTTTGAAAAAAGGTTTTACCTTTGATGATGTATTGCTTATTCCAGCTGAAAGTCATGTGTTGCCTAACGATGCAGATTTAACAACTAAATTGGCAGATAATTTGACTTTAAATATCCCAATTATTACCGCTGCCATGGACACAGTAACAGAGAGTCAAATGGCTATTGCTATTGCTCGTGCAGGTGGTCTCGGAGTTATCCATAAAAACATGTCTATTGCTCAACAAGCAGACGAGGTTCGCAAGGTAAAACGTTCTGAAAATGGAGTTATTATTGATCCGTTCTTCTTGACGCCTGAACATACAATTGCTGAAGCTGATGAGCTTATGGGACGTTACCGCATCAGTGGTGTTCCAGTTGTTGAAACACTTGAAAATCGTAAATTAGTTGGTATTTTGACAAACCGAGATCTTCGTTTTATTTCAGATTATAACCAACCAATTTCAAACCATATGACTAGTGAAAATCTTGTGACTGCTCCTGTGGGTACAGACCTTGCAACAGCTGAGAGTATTCTTCAAGAACACCGTATTGAAAAACTTCCTTTGGTAGATGAAGAAGGTCGTCTTTCTGGTTTGATTACTATCAAAGATATTGAAAAAGTTATTGAGTTTCCAAATGCTGCTAAAGATGAGTTTGGTCGTCTCTTAGTTGCAGGTGCAGTAGGTGTTACTTCAGATACATTTGAACGTGCAGAGGCTCTTTTTGAAGCAGGAGCGGATGCGATTGTTATTGATACTGCACATGGTCATTCTGCAGGTGTCTTGCGTAAAATTGCTGAGATTCGTGATCACTTCCCAGATCGTACTTTGATTGCTGGAAATATTGCAACTGCTGAGGGAGCGCGCGCACTTTACGAAGCAGGTGTAGACGTTGTCAAGGTTGGTATTGGACCAGGTTCTATCTGTACTACTCGTGTGATTGCTGGTGTTGGTGTTCCACAAGTAACAGCTATCTATGATGCTGCAGCTGTTGCGCGTGAATATGGTAAAACGATCATTGCTGACGGTGGAATCAAGTATTCTGGAGATATTGTAAAAGCTCTTGCTGCAGGTGGAAATGCAGTTATGCTTGGATCAATGTTTGCTGGAACAGACGAAGCTCCAGGCGAAACTGAAATCTTCCAAGGACGTAAGTTTAAGACTTACCGTGGTATGGGATCAATTGCTGCTATGAAAAAAGGCTCAAGCGATCGTTATTTCCAAGGTTCTGTCAATGAAGCAAATAAACTTGTTCCAGAAGGAATTGAAGGTCGTGTTGCTTATAAAGGAGCGGCAGCTGATATCGTCTTCCAAATGATTGGTGGTATCCGATCTGGTATGGGTTACTGTGGTGCGGCTAACCTTAAAGAACTACATGATAACGCTCAATTTATTGAAATGTCTGGTGCTGGTTTGAAAGAAAGCCACCCTCATGATGTACAAATTACTAATGAGGCACCAAATTATTCTATGTAAAAGAAATAAAAAGAACTCCTGCAAAAATAGGAGTTCTTTTACAATATTGTCAAGTTTTATTTACAACAACTTTACCATCTTGAATAGTGAAAATACTTAGATTTTCTGGTAGATTTTGAAGATGGTCTAAGCTTGTTGTTGTAATAAAGGTTTGGATTGATTGAGAAATCGTTTCTAATAATTTTAACTGTCTAGTGTTGTCAAGCTCGCTCATAACATCGTCAAGTAATAATATCGGAGATTCTGTAGTAATACTTTCCATTAACTCGATTTCTGCTAATTTTATAGAAAGGACGAGACTACGATGTTGGCCTTGACTTCCAAAACTAGCATCCATCCCATTTATATAAAAAGAAATGTCATCTCGATGAGGACCAACACCAGTATTCTGTTTAAATAAATCTCGGGGTTTACTTTTTTCTAAAGCAATTTTGAAAGATTCAGATAAATCTTCTTGGTCAGTTGGCTTGACAGAAGATTGATAGGAAATTGACAACTCTTCAATCTGATTAGAGAGTTCAAAATGTTTCTGACGTCCAAATGATTCTAGTTTTTTTATGAAATCTAAGCGGTGATTCATTACACGACATCCATAATCAATTAGCTGATCATCCAACACAGAAAGGAAGGTTTCATCTATTTTTTGAGCTGATTTTAGGTAAGTGTTCCTTTGTTTTAGGATGTGGTTATAATTGGTTAAGTCAGATAAATAGATTGGCTTGATTTGTCCAAGTTCCATATCAATGAATTTCCGTCGAACCGAAGGTGCTCCTTTAATTAGTTGTAAATCTTCAGGAGCAAATAAGACAACATTCATGTGTCCTACATAATCTGAAAGGCGTGCCTGTTTTAAATGATTAACTTTGGTTACACGGCCTTTTTGTGTTAGTTCGATTTCTAGAGGAATGGATCCAGTTTTTTTCTGAACAAGACCTGAAAGATGAAGTTGTTCCTCATCAAAATGAATGAGATTTTTATCTGTTCGAGTTCGATGACTACGCGTTAAGGCTAAAAAATAGATAGCCTCTAACATGTTTGTTTTTCCTTGTGCATTACGTCCCAAAAAGACATTCAATTTAGGATTAAAGTCTATTTTTGTCTCTTTGTAATTACGAAAAGTCTTGAGAGATAGGTTTTGTAGCCACATGATTATCTACCAGGGAATCGCGGAGCTTGTTTGCTTTTAGGTGATGAAGCAGGTTTCGATTTGTCTTTTTTAACTCCCTTGTTCATCTCTTTGACCAGTTTAGCAATCCGTTCTTTTTCAACTTTATCAGCTTGGTATTCATCTTGTTCTTCAGAAGTAGGTTGTGTCAACAAGATGTCAATATTCATGTCAGGGATGTCAACTTTATCGCCAATACGAAGTTTTTTACCGCGACGACTCTCTAATTCCCCATTAAAGTAAACAGAATGTTCAGAGAGAAATGATTTGATAGCTCCTCCGCTATGTGTAATTCCAAGTTCTTTGAGTAGCGCTTGGAGGGTAATAAATTCTTCAAATAATTTGTATTCCATAATTCACCTCAATCTTTGGTATTATACCATATTTTCCTAAAAATAGTGAGAGAAACAGGGAGAAATGTAAGCGATTTTTATTTCAAAAGTGTTACAGAGAACAAGAAAATTTCAGGTTTTCGTGATATAATAGAAGTCTGTATATAAGGAGGTAAATCATGGAGTTAGTGCATGGAATTTCAACACATTTTATCCAATCAAAGAAGTTTAAAACGAACAAAATCACCGTGCGTTTTACAGCTCCATTATCTCTTGATACGATTGCAGGTCGCATGTTGAGTGCGAGTATGCTAGAGACTGCTAATCTGATGTACCCTACTTCTCAAGATTTGAGAAGACACTTGGCTAGTCTATATGGTACAGATATGTCAACCAATTGTTTTAGAAGAGGACAAAGCCACATTGTAGAATTGACATTCACATATGTTCGTGATGAGTTTTTAAGTAAGAAAAATGTGTTAACTTCACAGGTTTTAGAACTAGTAAAAGAAACTCTTTTTTCACCCGTTGTAGTTGATAATGGGTTTGATTCGGACTTGTTTGAAATTGAGAAAAAACAATTGCTAGCAAGTTTAGCAGCTGATATGGATGATTCTTTTTATTTTGCACATAAAGAATTAGATAAATTATTTTTTCATGACGAACGTCTCCAATTGGAATATAGTGATTTACGAAATCGTATTTTAGCTGAAACTCCACAAAGTTCTTATTCTTGTTTCCAAGAATTTTTGGCCAATGACAGAATAGATTTCTTTTTCCTAGGTGATTTTAATGAGGTTGAAATTCTAAATGTATTAGAATCATTCGGTTTTAAAGGGCGAGAAGGTAATGTGAAGGTTCAGTATTGTCAACCTTATTCCAATATCCTTCAGGAAGGAATGGTTCGGAAAAATGTGGGACAGTCCATTTTAGAGTTGGGCTATCATTGCTCTGCTGAATATGGTGATGAGCAACATTTACCCATGATTGTAATGAATGGTTTACTTGGTGGATTTGCTCATTCTAAACTCTTTACAAATGTCCGTGAAAATGCTGGATTAGCTTATACCATTTCCAGTCAGCTCGATTTATTTAGTGGGTTCTTGAGGATGTATGCTGGTATTGATCGAGAAAATCGGAACCAGGCTCGTAAAATGATGAATAATC
The DNA here is from genome assembly GCF_001074825.1 of Streptococcus pseudopneumoniae. Lineage (GTDB taxonomy): Bacteria > Bacillota > Bacilli > Lactobacillales > Streptococcaceae > Streptococcus > Streptococcus pseudopneumoniae_C. The sequence continues at coordinate 27,259 of NZ_JUPG01000139.1, read as the reverse complement.
AACTGCTTGATTTAAAAAAAGGTTATTTTACAGAGCTTGAGTTAGAGCAGACCAAGGAAATGATTCGTCGATCTTTGTTACTTTCTCAAGATAATCAAAGTTCATTGATTGAACGTACTTATCAAAATGCCTTACTTGGAAAATCTTCAGCAGACTTTAAAGGTTGGATTGCAAAACTCGAGCAAGTTGACAAAGATGCTATTTGTAGAGTAGCTAATAATGTGAAACTACAGGCGATTTACTTTATGGAAGGAATAGAATGACAAAGGTTGTTTTTGAAGAAAAATACTATCCAGCTGTAAAAGAAATGGTTTATCGAACTCGTTTGTCAAATGGATTGACAGTTGCTCTTTTGCCTAAAAAGGAATTTAAAGAGGTTTACGGGAGTGTAACTGTACAGTTTGGTTCGGTAGATATGCTTGTCACAGAAGTTGACGGAGATGTAAAAGAATATCCTGCAGGAATTGCTCATTTTCTTGAACATAAATTATTTGAGAGAGAAGATTCTAGCGACTTGATGTCGGCTTTTACGAGTCTAGGTGCAGATAGTAATGCCTTTACAAGCTTTACAAAAACAAGTTATCTTTTTTCAGCAACGGCTCATTTTTTAGAAAATTTAGACTTACTTGATGAATTAGTAACATCGGCACATTTTACCGAAGATTCCATTCTGAGAGAGCAGGATATTATCCAGCAAGAACGAGAAATGTACCACGATGATCCCGATTCGTGTTTATTCTTTTCAACCTTAGCGAATTTGTATCCTGGTACACCTTTAGCAACTGATATAGTTGGAAGTGAGGAGTCAATTTCTCAAATTAATCTAACTAATTTGCAAGAAAATTTTACAAGATTTTACAAACCTGTAAACATGTCTCTGTTTTTAGTTGGTAATTTTGATGTGGAAAGAGTACAGGACTATTTTGAAAGCAAAGAACTAAAAGATTTAGATGTTCAGGATTTAGCAAGAGAAAAGTTTGTTTTACAGGCTGTAAAGCAAACAGACAGTATGAGAATGGAAGTATCTTCTCCTAAACTAGCGATTGGGATTAGAGGTAAGCGAAAAGTTGCTGAAGCGGATTGCTATCGACATCATATTTTATTAAAATTATTATTTGCAATGATGTTTGGTTGGACTTCGGATCGTTTTCAAAAACTATATGAATCAGGTAAAATTGACACTTCCTTATCTCTAGAAGTTGAAGTAACAAGTCGCTTTCATTTTGTTATGTTGACAATGGATACGAAAGAGCCAGTTGCTTTATCTCATCAATTTAGGAAGACCATTCGTAATTTTACAAAGGATTTGGATATTACAGAGGATCATTTAGATATTATCAAAAGAGAGATGTTTGGAGAATTTTTCAGTAGTATGAACTCTCTTGAATTTATTGCAACGCAATATGATGCTTTTGAACATGGTGAGACAATTTTTGATTTACCAAAGATTTTACAGGAAATTACTTTAGAGGATGTCCTTGAAGCAGGGCATCACTTAATAGATGAAGGGGATATAGTTGATTTTACAATATTCCCATCGTAGTAACCTATCATAATAGACACTAGAAAGAAGGGATGACAAGTATGAGGAAAAAAACAATTGGTGAGGTTTTACGATTAGCTAGAATCAATCAGGGATTGAGTTTAGATGAATTGCAGAAAAAGACAGAAATCCAGTTAGATATGTTGGAAGCAATGGAAGCAGACGATTTCGATCAACTTCCAAGTCCTTTTTACACGCGTTCTTTCTTGAAAAAATATGCATGGGCTGTTGAGTTAGATGACCAAATTGTTTTGGATGCTTATGATTCTGGGAGTATGATTACTTATGAGGAAGTGGATGTTGATGAAGATGAGTTGACAGGGCGCAGACGTTCAAGTAAGAAAAATAAGAAAAAAACATCATTTTTACCTTTATTTTATTTTGTACTCTTTGCACTATCGATTGTAATTTTTGTGACTTATTATGTTTGGAATTATATCCAGACTCAACCAGAAGGGCCTTCTCTTTCTAATTACAGTGTGGTTCAATCAACAAGTTCAACTAGCTCTGTTCCCCGCTCCTCAAGTAGTAGTTCATCTAGCAGTTCCTCTAGTGTAGAATCAGCTATAAGTGTATCAGGTGAAGGAAATCATGTAGAAATCGCTTATAAGACAAGTAAGGAAACAGTTAAATTGCAATTGGCAGTTTCAGATGCTAGAAGTTGGGTCAGTGTTTCAGAAAGCGAGCTTGAGGGTGGTGTGACTTTATCACCGGATAATAAAAGTTCGGAAACAACCGTTTCAACAACAAATCCTGTTATCATTACATTAGGTGTTGTCAAAGGTGTTGCTTTGACAGTAGATAATCAGACTGTGGATTTATCTAAATTAACAGCTTATACTGGGACAATTACGATAACCTTCACTAAGAATTAAGGAAAAACGAATGAAAAAAGAACAAATTCCAAATCTCTTAACAATAGGTCGAATTCTCTTCATACCTATTTTTCTCTTTATTTTAACAGTAGGAAATTCGATAGAGAGTCATATAGTAGCAACTATTATCTTTGCTATTGCTAGTATTACAGATTATTTAGATGGATATTTAGCTCGTAAATGGAATGTGGTCAGTAATTTTGGTAAATTTGCAGATCCTATGGCGGATAAGCTACTAGTTATGTCGGCTTTTATTATGTTGATTGAGTTAGGGATGGCTCCGGCTTGGATTGTTGCAGTGATTATCTGTCGAGAGTTGGCTGTGACAGGTTTAAGGCTTTTATTGGTTGAAACTGGTGGGACAGTCTTAGCAGCAGCAATGCCTGGGAAAATTAAAACTTTCAGTCAGATGTTTGCGATTATTTTCTTGTTATTACATTGGACTTTGATTGGCCAAGTTTTACTTTATGTGGCCTTGTTTTTCACTATCTACTCTGGCTATGATTATTTCAAGGGTAGTGCCTATGTATTTAAAGGGACATTTGGTTCGAAATGAAATCAATAATTGATGTAAAAAATCTTTCCTTTCGCTATAAGGAAAGTCAAGAATACTATGATGTGAAGGATAATACGTTTCACGTGAAACGTGGAGAATGGCTTTCGATTGTAGGGCATAATGGTAGTGGTAAATCAACGACGGTTCGATTAATTGATGGCTTATTGGAAGCAGAATCGGGAGAGATTGTAATTGATGGCCAACGTTTGACTGAGGAAAATGTTTGGAATATACGTCGTCAAATCGGTATGGTTTTTCAAAATCCAGACAATCAATTTGTTGGAGCGACTGTTGAAGATGATGTTGCCTTTGGTTTGGAAAATCAGGGCCTTTCTCGTCAAGAAATGAAAAAGAGAGTGGAGGAAGCTCTGGCTTTAGTTGGCATGTTGGAATTTAAAAAGAGAGAGCCAGCACGTCTATCAGGTGGCCAAAAGCAACGTGTGGCTATTGCAGGTGTTGTAGCCCTAAGACCAGCGATTCTAATCCTAGATGAGGCAACGAGTATGTTGGATCCTGAGGGTCGTAGAGAACTTATTGAGACAGTACAAGGAATTCGAAAAGACTATGATATGACGGTCATTTCCATTACACATGATTTGGAAGAAGTTGCCATGAGTGATCGCGTATTGGTAATGAAAAAAGGGTCAATTGAATCAACTAGTAGTCCAAGGGAGCTTTTCTCACGAAATGATTTAGATCAAATTGGATTAGACGATCCTTTTGCCAATCAATTAAAAAATTTTTTGAGCCAGAATGGCTATGATTTGCCTGAAAATTATTTGACAGAAAGTGAGCTAGAGGATAAGCTATGGGAATTGCTCTAGAAAATGTGAGTTTTACATATCAAGAAGGGACTCCCTTAGCTTCAACAGCTTTGTCAGATGTTTCTTTAACGATTGAAGATGGTTCTTATACGGCTTTAATTGGCCACACAGGTAGTGGCAAATCAACCATTTTACAACTTTTAAACGGTTTATTGGTGCCAAGTCAAGGAAGCGTGCAGGTTTTTGATACCTTAATCACTTCGACGTCTAAAAATAAAGATATTCGTCAAATTAGAAAACAGGTTGGCTTGGTATTTCAGTTTGCTGAAAATCAGATCTTTGAAGAAACAGTTTTGAAGGATGTTTCTTTTGGACCGCAAAATTTTGGAGTTTCTGAAGAAGATGCGGAGAAGATTGCGCGTGAGAAACTGGCTCTGGTTGGAATTGATGAATCACTTTTTGATCGTAGCCCGTTTGAGCTGTCAGGTGGACAAATGAGACGTGTAGCCATTGCAGGCATACTTGCCATGGAGCCAGCTATATTAGTCTTAGATGAACCTACAGCAGGCCTAGATCCCCTGGGGAGAAAAGAGTTGATGAATTTGTTTAAAAAACTCCACCAGTCAGGGATGACTATCGTCTTGGTAACGCATTTGATGGATGATGTTGCTGAATATGCGAATCAAGTCTATGTAATGGAAAAGGGACGTTTAGTTAAGGGTGGCAAACCGAGTGATGTCTTTCAAGATGTTGTCTTTATGGAAGAAGTGCAGTTGGGAGTACCTAAAATTACAGCTTTTTGTAAACGATTGGTTGATAGAGGCGTGTCATTTAAACGATTACCGATTAAGATAGAGGAGTTCAAGGAGTCGCTAAATGGATAGTATGATTTTGGGACGTTATATCCCAGGGGATTCGATTGTTCACCGGTTGGATCCACGTAGCAAATTGATGGCTATGATGCTACTGATTTTGATTGTGTTTTGGGCTAATAATCCTTTGACGAATCTGATTCTTTTTATAGCAACAGGGATATTTATTGCCTTGTCAGGAGTATCTATTTCATTTTTTATTCAGGGCTTGAAGTCTATGTTTTTCTTGATTGCCTTCACAACTATTTTTCAATTGTTTTTCATTTCTAATGGGAATGTTTTATTTGAGTTTTCGTTTGTGAGAATCACAGATTATGCTTTGCAACAAGCTGGAATTATTTTTTGTCGCTTTGTATTGATTATTTTCTTTTCAACTTTGTTAACCTTAACGACCATGCCCTTAAGTTTAGCATCAGCTGTCGAAGCTTTGTTAGCGCCTTTAAAGCGTGTGAAAGTTCCAGTCCATGAAATTGGATTGATGCTGTCCATGAGTTTGCGTTTTGTCCCAACCTTGATGGATGATACGACGCGGATTATGAATGCACAGAAAGCGCGTGGAGTGGATTTTGGAGAAGGAAGTATTGTTCAAAAAGTAAAGGCTATGATTCCTATTTTGATTCCTCTTTTTGCGACAAGTTTAAAACGTGCAGATTCCTTGGCTATCGCCATGGAAGCGCGTGGTTATCAGGGGGGAAAAGGCAGAAGTCAATACAGACAATTGAAATGGACCCGAAAGGATACGCTAGCAATTCTTGTTATTCTCGTACTTGGTTGTTGCTTATTTTTCTTAAAATCTTAGTAGCATTTAAAGAATTGATTAAAAGTTACTGTAACAGTTTTTGATATAAAGGTAGGGATATGAACCGTTTTAAAAAATCAAAATATGTCATTATTGTTTTTGTCACTGTTCTGCTTGTGTCAGCTCTCTTAGCGACGACTTATTCAAGTACAATTGTGACAAAATTAGGAGATGGAATCTCATTGGTTGATAGGGTTGTGCAAAACCCTTTTCGGTGGTTTGATTCTGTTAAATCAGATTTGGCTCATTTGACACGAACATATAATGAAAATGAAAGTTTGAAGAAACAGATTTACCAATTAGAAGTTAAATCAAATGAGGCGGAAAGTTTAAAGACGGAAAATGAACAACTGCGCAAATTGCTTGATATGAAGTCCAAGTTGCAAGCTACAAAGACTTTGGCAGCAGATGTTATTATGCGATCTCCAGTATCTTGGAAGCAGGAGTTGACCTTAGATGCAGGTAAATCAAAAGGTGCTTCTGAGAACATGTTAGCTATTGCAAATGGTGGCTTGATTGGGAGTGTTTCAAAAGTAGAGGACAACTCTACCATAGTCAACATTCTGACAAATACGGAAAATGCTGATAAGATTTCTGTTAAAATTCAACACGGCACTACCACAATTTATGGAATTATTGTTGGCTATGACAAGGAAAATGAAGTTCTTAAAATTAGTCAATTAAATAGTAATAGCGATATTAGTACAGGCGATAAAGTAACAACGGGTGGATTAGGAAACTTTAACGTTGCGGATATTCCTGTTGGTGAAGTAGTTACCACAACGCATAGTACAGACTATTTGACACGAGAAGTAACTGTTAAATTGAGTGCAGATACTCATAATGTGGATGTGATAGAATTAGTGGGGAATTCATAATGAGACAGTTGAAGCGGGTTGGAGTGTTTTTATTGCTTCCTTTCTTTGTTCTAATTGACGCCCATGTTAGCCAGCTTCTGGGCTCATTTTTTCCCCATGTACATTTGGCTAGTCATTTTCTTTTTCTATTTCTCTTATTTGAGACGATAGAAGTATCAGAGTATCTCTACCTAGTCTATTGTTTTGTGATAGGCTTGGTTTACGATGTTTACTTTTTCCATCTAATAGGGATTGCAACTCTCTTATTTATCTTATTAGGAGCCTTCCTTCATAAATTGAATAGTGTTATTTTGTTGAATCGCTGGACAAGAATCTTAGCTATGATTGTTATGAGTTTTCTATTTGATATGGGAGCTTATCTTTTTGCATTAGTGGTAGGTTTAACTGTAGATAGTCTGCCGATTTTTATCGTTTATAGCCTAGTACCATCCATGATTTTAAATCTTGTGTGGATGCTTATTTTTCAGTTTATTTTTGAAAAATATTATCTATGAGAAAGAAACAAAAATGTAACAAAGGCGTAATATTCATTAGGCCTTTTTTTGGTATACTAGTATTGTCTTTAAAAGAAGGAGTATCTACGTAATATGAAGAAAAAAATCTTAGCGTCACTTTTATTAAGTACAGTAATGGTTTCTCAAGTAGCTGTTTTAACAACTGCGCATGCAGAAACTACTAATGACAAAATTGCTGCTCAAGATAATAAAATTAGTAACTTAACAGCACAACAACAAGAAGCCCAAAAACAAGTTGACCAAATTCAGGAGCAAGTATCGGCTATTCAAGCGGAGCAATCTAACTTGCAAGCTGAAAATGATAGATTGCAAGCAGAATCCAAAAAACTTGAGAGTGAGATTACAGAACTTTCTAAAAACATCGTATCTCGCAATGATTCTTTGGAAAAACAAGCTCGTAGTGCTCAAACAAATGGAGCTGCAACTAGCTACATTAATACAATTGTAAACTCAAAATCAATTACAGAAGCTATTTCACGTGTTGCAGCAATGAATGAAATCGTATCTGCTAACAACAAAATGTTGGAACAACAAAAAGCAGATAAAAAAGCAATTTCTGAGAAGCAAGTGGCAAACAATGACGCAATTAATACAGTAATTGCAAATCAACAGAAATTGTCTGATGATGCACAAGCTCTAACAACGAAACAAGCTGAGTTGAAGGCTGCAGAATTAAATCTTGCTGCTGAAAAAGCGACAGCAGAAGATGAAAAAGCAAGTTTGCTAGAGAAAAAAGCAGAAGCAGAAGCGGCAGCAAAAGCAGCAGCAGAGGCAGAAGCAGCTTACAAGGCAAAACAAGTAAGTCAACAACAAACAGTTGTTGCTTCTGGAAATACGACTTTTGCAGCACAGGTTCAAGCTGTAGCTTCTTCGGAATCAACAACATACACTCCTGTGGCAGTCAAACAACGCCCAACATACAGTACAAATGCTTCAAGTTATCCAATTGGAGAATGTACATGGGGAGTTAAAACATTAGCACCTTGGGCTGGAGACTATTGGGGTAATGGAGCACAGTGGGCTACAAGTGCAGCTGCTGCAGGATTCCGTACAGGTTCGACACCTCAAGTTGGTGCGATTGCATGTTGGAATGATGGTGGATATGGACACGTAGCGGTAGTCACTGCTGTAGAATCAACAACACGTATCCAAGTGTCAGAATCAAATTATGCTGGTAATCGCACGCTTGGGAATCATCGTGGGTGGTTCAATCCGACAACTACGTCGTCAGGTTTTGTAACATATATTTATGCAGATTAATTAGAAAAGGAGACTTAATAGAGTCTCTTTTTTAGTGGCGATAGTCTCTCTAAAAAAATTCTTAAAAAACTTGAAAATATTGAAAAAGTATGGTAAAATGAAACTTGTCGTGTGAACGATAATACTCATTCTTGATGAATTGTGAGACAGTTGCCCTTGGGTCGTTTTGCGAGTTGAAGTCAAGAAGAGGAAAAAAACAAAAAGGAGAAATACTCATGGCAGTAATTTCAATGAAACAACTTCTTGAGGCTGGTGTACACTTTGGTCACCAAACTCGTCGCTGGAACCCTAAGATGGCTAAATACATCTTTACAGAGCGTAACGGAATCCACGTTATCGACTTGCAACAAACTGTAAAATACGCTGACCAAGCATACGACTTCATGCGTGATGCAGCAGCTAACGATGCAGTTGTATTGTTCGTTGGTACTAAGAAACAAGCGGCTGATGCAGTTGCTGAAGAAGCCGTACGTTCAGGTCAATACTTCATCAACCACCGTTGGTTGGGTGGAACTCTTACAAACTGGGGAACAATCCAAAAACGTATCGCTCGTTTGAAAGAAATCAAACGTATGGAAGAAGATGGAACTTTCGAAGTTCTTCCTAAAAAAGAAGTTGCACTTCTTAACAAACAACGTGCACGTCTTGAAAAATTCTTGGGTGGTATCGAAGATATGCCTCGTATTCCAGATGTGATGTATGTAGTTGACCCACATAAAGAGCAAATCGCTGTTAAAGAAGCTAAAAAATTGGGAATCCCAGTTGTAGCGATGGTTGACACAAATACTGATCCAGATGATATTGATGTAATCATCCCAGCTAACGATGACGCTATCCGCGCTGTTAAATTGATTACAGCTAAATTGGCTGACGCTATCATCGAAGGACGTCAAGGTGAAGATGCAGCAGCAGTTGAAGCAGAATTTGCAGCTTCAGAAGCTCAAGCAGATTCAATCGAAGAAATCGTTGAAGTCGTAGAAGGCGACAACGCTTAATTCATATAAATAGTAATTACCTAGGAGGGCGGGGCTTAGCCCGGCTCTCCTATTTTTAAAAAATATAGGAGAATCAAAATGGCAGAAATTACAGCTAAACTTGTAAAAGAGTTGCGTGAAAAATCTGGTGCCGGTGTTATGGACGCTAAAAAAGCGCTTGTAGAAACAGACGGTGACATCGAAAAAGCGATTGAATTGCTTCGTGAAAAAGGTATGGCTAAGGCAGCTAAGAAGGCTGACCGTGTTGCTGCAGAAGGTTTGACTGGTGTTTACGTTAACGGTAATGTTGCAGCAGTTATTGAAGTAAACGCTGAAACTGACTTCGTTGCGAAAAATGCTCAATTCGTTGAATTGGTAAATACTACAGCTAAAGTTATTGCTGAAGGAAAACCTGCTAACAATGAAGAAGCTCTTGCTTTGACAATGCCTTCAGGTGAAACTCTTGAAGCTGCATACGTATCTGCAACAGCAACTATCGGAGAAAAAATCTCATTCCGTCGCTTTGCATTGATTGAAAAAACAGATGCACAACACTTTGGAGCATACCAACATAACGGTGGACGTATCGGTGTTATTTCAGTTGTTGAAGGTGGAGACGAAGCTCTTGCTAAACAATTGTCAATGCACATCGCAGCGATGAAACCAACAGTTCTTTCTTACAAAGAATTGGATGAGCAATTCGTTAAAGATGAGTTGGCACAATTGAACCACGTAATCGACCAAGACAACGAAAGCCGTGCAATGGTTAACAAACCAGCTCTTCCACACTTGAAGTATGGATCAAAAGCTCAATTGACTGATGAAGTAATTGCGCAAGCTGAAGCTGACATCAAAGCTGAATTGGCTGCAGAAGGTAAACCAGAAAAAATCTGGGACAAAATCATCCCAGGTAAAATGGATCGCTTCATGCTTGATAACACTAAAGTTGACCAAGCTTACACACTTCTTGCACAAGTTTACATCATGGATGACAGCAAGACAGTTGAAGCATACCTTGAATCAGTTAACGCTTCAGTAGTTGAGTTCGCTCGCTTTGAAGTTGGTGAAGGTATTGAGAAAGCTGCAAATGACTTTGAAGCTGAAGTTGCAGCTACAATGGCAGCAGCCTTGAATAACTAATAATAAAAAGGAAGCCAAATTGCTTCCTTTTTCTATGCAATCGATCTTTATAGGGAGATGTTCCTACTTTTAAGGTATAAATAAAAAGCCCTATAATAAGGGCTAAATGTATTTAGGAGACTACACTTCAAATTCATAGAGTGCTGTAGACAAATAACGTTCGCCGTTATCTGGTGCTAGAGCAAGGACTTTCTTACCTGTACCTAATTTTTTGGCAACCTCGATGGCTCCGTAGATAGCTGCAGCTGAAGAAATCCCTACAAGGAAACCTTCCTTTCCACCAATTTCACGGCCGAGTGCTAGAGCATCGTCTGACGTTACACGAACGATACCATCATAAGCCTTTGTATCCAGTGTATCAGGAATAAATCCAGCTGAGATACCTTGAATTTTGTGTGGTCCAGGTTTTTCACCAGATAGAATAGCAGATTCATCTGCCTCTACTGCAAAAACTTGAATGTTAGAATTTGCTGATTTGAGTGCATGAGAAACACCAGAAATCGTTCCACCGGTACCAACTCCAGCAACAAAGGCATCTAATCCATCTTTACCGAAAGCAGCTAGTATCTCAGCTCCTGTTGTTCTTTCGTGTACTTCTGGATTTGCTGGATTGTCAAATTGAAGAGGAAGGAAACCATCACGTTCAGCAGCGATTTCTTGAGCCTTGGCGATAGCACCTTTCATTCCTTCACTACCAGGAGTGAGGACGAGTTCAGCGCCATAGGCTTGGATAATCTTACGGCGTTCTACACTCATAGTTTCAGGCATAACAATGACAACTTTATACCCTTTAGCAGCACCTACCCATGAAAGTCCAATACCAGTGTTTCCACTTGTTGCTTCAACAATAGTAGAGCCAGGTTTCAGAATACCATCTTGTTCAGCTTTTTCAATCATGCTAAGGGCAATACGGTCTTTTACCGATGAACCAGGGTTAAATGCTTCAAGCTTTACATAGACGTCCGCAGCACCTTCTGGCACAATGTTGTTGAGTTTAACAATCGGAGTTTGACCGATTAATTCAGTAATGTTGTTATAAATAGACATATGAATACCTCTTTGTATAAGATATCTATAGTATAACGCTATCTATACCATTTGTAAAATATAGAAATCCTATCGAAGTGATAGGATTTTTTTATATCATAGGTCCAAGCTATTAATTTTTAAGTGATTTTGACAAGATAATTATAGTAAATAGGTGTAAAGGAGAATGCTATCCGTTTTCTTTTTGAATTGCTTCATTTTCTAGTAGGTCTTGGCAAGCACCTTTTTATGTTGCTAATTAAAGTAGCGGTGAAAATGTCAGTGAAATGCTGCATTATCCATTGTTTACACTAAGTTTACAGGAACTTCAACTTCGCGTAAACCTTGATCAGTTAAAGTGACTTTTCCATTAAAAAACTCTACAAGTGCGGCTTTAATATTTTCTTTTGCTTCTTTATCAACATAAATCATCGTATCGACTTGTTCTGTAAAGTTTGTCTCAAGCTCTATGAGATCATGTTCTTTAAGGAAGTTACTGTACTCTTGGTACTGAGCGTAAGACATTTGAATAGCAATGCCAGCCTGTTCCTTTATTTCAATGATGCCAATTTCTTTGACAGCTAAGGCGACACTACCTGCGTAAGCACGAATCAATCCTCCGGCGCCTAGTTTAATACCACCAAAGTAGCGTGTCACGACCACACAGACATTGGTGAGATTGTGATTTTCTAGTACCCCAAGCATGGGAACGCCAGCAGTACCACTGGGTTCACCATCATCACTTGTACGTTTGATTTCACTACGTTCCCCAATAATGAAGGCAGAGCAGTTATGCGTAGCTTTGTAGTGCTCTTTCTTGATAGCAGTAATGAAGTTACGAGCCTCTTCTTCGCTATAAACACGCTTGGCATGACAGATAAAGCGTGATTTTTTGATTTCTTCTTGGACTTGACCGTCCTCTTTAATTGTTTTAAATTCCATGATTTAATTGTACTAAAAAATCATCTAAAGCGCTAGGTTTTTACGAATAAAGAAGTATGAAAGTAAATCCAAATTATCTCGGTCGTTTGTTTACGGAGAATGAATTAACAGAAGAGGAACGTCAGTTGGCGGAGAGACTTCCAGCAATGAGAAAGGAGAAGGGGAAACTTTTCTGTCAACGTTGTGATAGTGCTATTTTAGATGAATGGTATTTGCCCATCGGTGCCTACTATTGTCGGGAGTGTTTACTGATGAAGCGAGTTAGGAGTGATCAAGCTTTATACTATTTTCCGCAGGAGGATTTTCTGAAGCAAGATGTTCTTAAATGGCGTGGTCAATTAACTCCTTTTCAAGAGAAGGTGTCAGAGGGACTGATTCAAGCAGTAGACAAGCAAGAGCCAACTTTAGTTCATGCGGTGACAGGAGCTGGAAAGACAGAAATGATTTATCAAGTAGTGGCTAAAGTGATCAATGCGGGTGGTGCAGTATGTTTGGCTAGTCCTCGCATAGATGTTTGTTTGGAGCTGTACAAGCGCCTGCAAAATGATTTTTCTTGTGAGGTAGCCCTCCTACATGGAGAATCGGAACCTTATTTTCGAACACCATTAGTTGTTGCGACGACTCATCAGTTATTGAAATTTTATCAAGCTTTTGATTTACTGATAGTGGATGAAGTAGATGCCTTTCCTTATGTTGATAATCCAACGCTTTACCATGCTGTCAAGAATAGTGTAAAGGAGAATGGGCTGAGAATCTTTTTAACAGCGACTTCGACAGATGAATTAGATAGGAAGGTTCGAATAGGAGAACTAAAAAGGTTGAGTTTGCCAAGACGATTTCATGGGAATCCATTGATTATTCCTAAACCAGTTTGGTTATCGGATTTTAATCGCTATTTGGATAAGAATCGTTTGTCACCAAAGTTAAAGTCTTATATTGAGAAACAGAGAAAGACAGGTTATCCTTTACTCATTTTTGCATCAGAAATTAAAAAAGGGGAGCAGCTAAAAGAAATCTTACAGGAGCAATTTCCAAATGAGAAAATTGGCTTTGTATCTTCTGTAACAGAAGATCGATTAGATCAGGTACAAGCTTTTCGAGATGGAGAACTGACAATACTTATCAGTACGACAATCTTGGAGCGTGGAGTTACCTTCCCTTGTGTGGATGTTTTCGTAGTAGAGGCCAATCATCGCCTTTTTACCAAGTCTAGTTTGATTCAGATTGGTGGACGAGTTGGACGAAGCATGGATAGACCAACAGGAGATTTGCTTTTCTTCCATGATGGATTAAATGCTTCAATCAAGAAGGCAATTAAGGAAATTCAGCAGATGAACAAGGAGGCGGGGCTATGAAGTGCTTGTTGTGTGGGCAGACTATGAAGGCTATTTTAACTTTTAGTAGTCTCTTACTTCTGAGGAATGATGACTCCTATCTTTGTTCAGACTGTGATTCTACTTTTGAGAGAATTGGAGAAGAGCACTGTCCCAACTGTATGAAAACAGGATTGTCAACAAAGTGTCAAGATTGTCAATTTTGGTGTAAAGAAGGGGTTGAGGTCTCTCATAGAGCGATTTTCACTTACAATCAAGCTATGAAGGATTTTTTTAGTCGATATAAATTTGATGGAGACTTCCTTTTAAGAAAAGTTTTTTCTTCATTTTTAAGCGAGGAGTTGAAAAAGTACAAAGAGTACCAATTTGTAGTCATTCCATTAAGTAAGGAGAGATATGCTGATAGAGGATTTAATCAGGTTGAGGGCTTGGTAGAGGCAGCAGAATTCAAGTATTTGGATTTATTAGAGAAAAGAGAAGAGCGAGCTAGTTCTTCTAAGAGTCGTTCAGAACGCTTGGCAACAGGACTTCCTTTCTTTGTTAAAAGTGGAGTCACTATTCCTAAAAAAATCTTGATTATAGATGATATTTATACTACTGGAACAACTATAAATCGTGTGAAGAAACTGCTGGAAGATGCTGGTGCTGAGGATGTAAAAACATTTTCCCTTGTAAGATGAGGAAAAAATTTGCAAAAATAAAATGAAAGCGTTATAATGAAATCAGAAAAACAAAAATGTTTAGAAAGAAGGTACTCATATGATTAAGTATAGTATCCGTGGTGAAAACCTAGAAGTAACAGAAGCAATTCGTGATTATGTAGTTTCTAAACTCGAAAAGATCGAAAAGTATTTTCAAGCTGAACAAGAGTTGGATGCTCGAGTTAACTTGAAGGTGTATCGTGAAAAAACTGCTAAAGTGGAAGTAACGATTCCGCTTGGCTCTATAACTCTTCGTGCAGAAGATGTTTCCCAAGATATGTATGGTTCAATTGACCTTGTAACTGATAAAATTGAACGTCAGATTCGTAAAAATAAAACAAAAATCGAGCGTAAAAATAAAAATAAGGTAGCAACTAGTCAATTATTTACAGATGCATTGGTGGAAGATTCAAATGTTGTCCAATCTAGAGTTGTTCGTTCAAAACAAATTGATTTAAAACCAATGGATTTGGAAGAAGCTATTTTACAGATGGATTTGTTGGGACATGATTTCTTTATCTATGTGGATGTTGAAGATCAGACAACTAATGTGATTTATCGTCGTGAAGATGGAGAAATTGGTCTGTTAGAAGTTAAAGAATCTTAATTTCAATATGTGTAAAGGTAGGTTTACTGATTTGTAAACCTCCTTTTTCTTACAATGGATGGAATTACTGATTACACTTTTAAAAAGTCGCTTTTTGGTGGTTATTATGGTATAATGGGTGCCAAGAGGTTTGGAATGAAAAAATTTTATGTAAGTCCTATTTTCCCCTTAATATTAGGAATAGTGGCGTTCGGAGTGCTATCTGTGCAACTTGTTTTTGTAACGAATACACTGGTAACGCTATTTCTTTTGCTACTTATTTTGGGTTCATATATTTTATTATTCATTCATCAAAGAGAGTACTACTCAAGGAGTGAAGTAGAACAAATTCAGTATGTAAACCACCAAGCTGAAGAAAGTTTGACGACCTTGTTAGAACAGATGCCTGTCGGAGTCATTAAATTAGACTTGTCTTCAGGTGACATTGAATGGTTTAATCCTTATGCTGAATTGATCTTGACTAATGAAGTGGGCGAGATTGATGTGGCATTAATTCAAACAATTATAAAGGCTTCTGTGGGGAATCCCGGTTCTTATGCTACCTTGGGTGAGACCCGCTATTCGGTTCATATGGATAAGGTATCTGGGGTTCTTTATTTCTTTGATGTGTCTGGAGAATACGAAGCAACTGTTGAGTTAGTAACGAGTCGACCTGTGATTGGGATCGTTTCTATTGACAACTACGATGACTTAGAAGATAAAACATCAGAGTCTGATATCAGTCATATTAACAGTTTTGTAGCCAATTTTGTTTCAGAATTTGCTGGGAAAGATTCTATGTTCTCCCGTCGAGTAAGTATGGACCGTTTTTATCTATTTACTGACTATACTGTACTTGAGGGATTGATGAATGATAAATTTTCTGTTATTGATGCTTTCAGAGAAGAGTCGAAACAGAGACAGTTGCCTTTGACCTTAAGTATGGGATTTTCTTATGGTGATGGAAATCATGATGAGATAGGGAAAGTTGCTTTGCTCAACTTGAACTTGGCTGAGGTGCGTGGTGGCGACCAGGTGGTTGTCAAGGAAAACAACGAAACGAAAAATCCAGTTTATTTTGGTGGTGGGTCTGCTGCTTCAATCAAACGTACACGAACTCGTACGCGCGCTATGATGACGGCTATTTCAGATAAGATTCGAAGTGTAGATCAAGTTTTTGTAGTTGGTCACAAAAATCTAGATATGGATGCTTTGGGTTCTGCTGTAGGTATGCAGTTATTTGCTAGTAATGTGACTGAAAATAGTTATGCTCTTTATGACGAAGAACAAATGTCTCCGGATATTGAACGAGCTGTTACATTCTTAGAAAAAGAAGGAGTTACGAAGTTGTTGTCTGTTAAGGATGCAATGGGGATGGTGACCAATCGTTCTTTGTTGATTCTTGTAGACCATTCAAAGACAGCCTTAACATTATCAAAAGAATTTTATGATTTGTTTACTCAAACTATTGTTATTGACCACCACAGACGGGATCAGGATTTCCCAGACAATGCAGTTATCACTTATATCGAAAGTGGTGCAAGCAGTGCCAGTGAGTTGGTAACGGAATTGATTCAGTTCCAGAATTCTAAGAAAAATCGTTTGAGTCGTATGCAAGCAAGTGTCTTGATGGCTGGTATGATGCTGGATACTAAAAATTTCACCTCACGAGTGACTAGTCGGACATTTGATGTTGCTAGCTATCTCAGAACGCGCGGAAGTGATAGTATTGCTATCCAAGAAATCGCTGCGACAGATTTTGAAGAATATCGTGAGGTCAATGAACTGATTTTACAGGGGCGTAAATTAGGTTCTGATGTATTGTTAGCAGAGGCTACGGACTCGAAATGCTATGATACAGTTGTTATTAGTAAGGCAGCAGACGCCATGTTAGCTATGTCAGGTATTGAAGCGAGTTTTGTTCTTGCGAAGAATACACAAGGATTTATCTCTATCTCAGCTCGCAGTCGTAGTAAACTGAATGTACAACGAATCATGGAAGAGCTGGGAGGTGGAGGCCACTTTAATTTGGCAGCAGCTCAAATTAAAGATTTAACCTTGTCAGAAGCAGGTGAAAAACTGACAGAAATTGTATTAAATGAAATAAAGGAAAAGGAGAAAGAAGAATGAAAGTAATCTTTTTAGCAGATGTCAAAGGAAAAGGTAAAAAAGGCGAAATTAAGGAAGTACCAACAGGGTATGCGCAAAACTTTCTTATCAAAAAGAACCTAGCAAAAGAAGCGACTGCCCAAGCTGTAGGTGAACTTCGTGGTAAACAAAAATCTGAAGAAAAAGCTCACGCTGAGATGATTGCAGAAGCAAAAGCAATTAAAGCCCAACTTGAAGCTGAAGAAACTGTTGTAGAATTTGTTGAAAAAGTTGGTCCAGATGGTCGTACCTTTGGCTCTATTACCAATAAGAAAATTGCAGAAGAATTGCAAAAGCAATTTGGAATTAAGATTGATAAAC
Source organism: Streptococcus pseudopneumoniae (assembly GCF_001074825.1). Classification (GTDB taxonomy): domain Bacteria; phylum Bacillota; class Bacilli; order Lactobacillales; family Streptococcaceae; genus Streptococcus; species Streptococcus pseudopneumoniae_C. The sequence continues at coordinate 10,025 of NZ_JUPG01000139.1, read as the reverse complement.
GTCATATTCAAGTACAAGCTCCGATTCGAGCAGTTGGTTTGATTGATGTACCAGTGAAAATTTATCAAGATATCACAAGTGTAATCAATCTTCGTGTGAAGGAAGGATAAGTTTACACCTTCTTGACAAGATTGTAAAAGGAAGGGAAGTCTGATGGCAGAAGTAGAAGAGTTACGAGTACAACCTCAAGATATCTTAGCTGAACAATCCGTTTTGGGGGCTATCTTTATTGATGAGAGTAAGCTTGTTTTTGTGAGAGAATTTATTGAGTCTCGGGACTTTTTTAAGTATGCCCATCGTTTGATTTTCCAAGCTATGGTCGATTTATCCGATCGTGGCGATGCCATAGATGCAACAACGGTTCGTACCATTCTTGATAATCAAGGTGATTTACAGAATATTGGTGGCTTGTCTTACCTGGTTGAGATTGTCAATTCTGTGCCAACTTCTGCTAATGCGGAGTATTATGCTAAAATTGTTGCAGAAAAGGCTATGTTACGGCGATTAATTTCCAAGTTGACAGAGTCTGTCAATCAAGCTTACGAGGCTTCGCAACCAGCTGATGAAATCATTGCTCAGGCAGAAAAAGGGTTAATTGATGTCAGCGAAAATGCTAATCGAAGTGGCTTTAAGAACATTCGAGATGTGTTGAATGTCAACTTTGGAAATCTGGAGGCTCGCTCTCAACAAACGACTGATATTACAGGTATTGCGACAGGTTATCGTGATTTGGATCATATGACGACTGGACTTCATGAGGAGGAGTTGATTATCCTAGCAGCCCGTCCTGCGGTTGGTAAGACAGCCTTTGCCTTGAATATTGCTCAGAATATTGGGACTAAGTTGGACAAGACGGTAGCTATTTTCTCACTGGAAATGGGTGCGGAAAGTCTAGTGGATCGTATGTTGGCGGCAGAAGGTTTGGTGGAATCCCATTCTATCCGTACAGGGCAATTGACTGATGAGGAGTGGCAAAAATATACCATTGCTCAGGGTAATCTAGCTAATGCAAGTATCTATATTGATGATACGCCAGGGATTCGGATTACGGAAATTCGTTCTCGCTCACGTAAACTTGCTCAAGAAACGGGCAATCTTGGTTTGATTTTGATAGATTACTTGCAATTGATTACAGGTACAGGCCGAGAAAATCGTCAACAAGAAGTTTCAGAAATTTCACGTCAGTTGAAAATCCTAGCAAAAGAACTGAAAGTTCCAGTGATCGCTCTAAGTCAGCTTTCTCGTGGTGTAGAACAACGTCAGGATAAGAGACCAGTCTTGTCTGATATTCGTGAATCTGGGTCTATTGAGCAGGACGCTGATATCGTAGCCTTTCTTTATCGCGACGACTACTATGAGCGTGGTGGTGAAGAAGAGGAAGGCATACCAAACAATAAGGTAGAAGTTATTATCGAGAAAAACCGTAGTGGAGCTCGTGGAACAGTGGAATTAATTTTCCAAAAAGAATACAATAAATTTTCAAGTATTTCAAAAAGGGAGGAAATAAGATGACAGATGCATTTACAGATGTAGCTAAGATGAAAAAAATTAAAGAGGAAATCAAGGCGCATGAGGGTCATGTAATTGAAATGACTTTGGAAAATGGGCGTAAGCGCCAAAAAAATAGATTGGGTAAGTTAATTGAAGTTTATCCATCCCTATTTATTGTGGAATTTGGAAATGTTGAAGGAGATAAACAAGCTAATGTTTACGTTGAATCCTTTACTTACTCAGATATCCTTACAGAAAAGAATTTGATTCATTATCTTGACTAAAGTGAGAAATTTTCTCACTTTTTCTTTTTTCTCCGAATAATTTAAGTGAAGGTAATCTTCAATTTATATTATTTTTCAAGGAGGAAGAATGAAAGTTTTACCATTCAAAGTAACAGAGACAGGATTTTCTTTTAGAAAATCAGCTAAAAAGGTTGTTCCTTTTTTAGTAGTAGGATTGATGCTAGCAGCGAGTGATAGTGTATATGCCTATTCTGGAGGAAATGGATCGATTGCGCGTGGGGATGATTATCCTGCTTATTATAAAAATGGGAGTCAGGAGATTGATAAGTGGCGCATGTACTCTCGTCAGTGTACTTCATTTGCAGCCTTTCGCTTGAGTAGTGTCAACGGTTTTGAGATTACAGGAGCTTATGGAAATGCGAATGAATGGGGTTATCGTGCTCGTCGTGAAGGATATCGTGTAGATAATACACCAGCTATTGGATCTATTGCTTGGTCTACTGCAGGAGGATATGGTCATGTTGCCTGGGTTTCAAATGTAATGGGGGATAATATAGAAATTGAGGAATACAACTATGGTTATACAGGATCCTATAATAAACGAACTATAAAAGCGAATACGATGACAGGATTTATTCATTTTAAAGATTTGGAGGGAGGTAATGTAGTAAGTAGTAGCAAAGTATTCAATAGTCAACCTTCGTCTTCGACAGGAGGAACTCATTATTTTAAGAATAAGGCAGCTATAAAAAATCAACCTTTAGTTAGTGCAACTTCAATTGCATATTATTCTCCAGGTGAGAGTGTTCATTATGATCAGGTACTTGAAAAAGATGGGTACAAGTGGTTGAGTTATATATCTTATAGTGGAAGTCGTCGTTATATTCAGTTAGAGGAGGTTGCGTCATCGCAGAATCAAACAGAAGGTAGTTCCAATGATGTTCTGACTGTTGGTTGGAAGAAAATAAATGGTAGTTGGTATCATTTCAAATCAAATGGTTCTAAATCAACAGGATGGCTGAAAGACGGTTCTAGTTGGTATTATTTGAAATCATCTGGTGAAATGCAGACAGGATGGTTAAAGGAAAATGGTCTGTGGTACTATCTAGATAGCTCAGGGGCAATGAAAACAGGCTGGTACCAAGTCTCTGGTAAGTGGTATTATTCTTACTCTTCAGGTGCCTTAGCTGTTAATACAACGGTGGATGGCTACAGAGTAAATAGTGATGGTGTGAGAGTATAGAAAAAGTAGGAAATTTTTCCTACTTTTTCTGTAAGCAGTTTCCTTGACATTTTTTTTGTTTTGCGCTATCATATGTCCATATAATATATGGGAGTCTGTGTACAGTCTGAGAGGAAGTGTTAAACTTCGACCGCACCTGATCTGGGTAATGCCAGCGTAGGGAACGATACTTAGTCTATTCTTGACCTTTTCCATATATGGTAAAGGTTTTTCTTTTGGTCAAAGGAAAACAAGAAGAGGAGGTTTTTATGAAAGCAAGCATTGCCTTGCAAGTTTTACCCCTATCACAGGGGATTGATCGGATAGCTGTTATCGATCAGGTCATTGCTTATCTGCAAGATCAAGAAGTGACCATGGTGGTGACACCATTTGAAACGGTCTTGGAAGGGGAGTTTGATGAGCTCATGCGTATTCTCAAAGAAGCGCTGGAAGTGGCAGGGCAGGAGGCAGATAATGTCTTTGCTAATGTCAAAATAAATGTAGGAGAGATTTTAAGTATTGATGAGAAACTTGAAAAGTATACTGAGACGACACATTAGTCTATTGGGCTTTCTAGTAGTCTTGTCAATCTGGCAGTTAGCAGGTTTGCTTAAACTTCTCCCCAAGTTTATTCTGCCGACACCTCTTGAAATTCTCCTGTCATTTGTTCGTGACAGAGAATTTCTCTGGCACCATAGCTGGGCCACCTTGAGAGTGGCTTTACTGGGGCTGGTTTTGGGAGTCTTGATTGCCTGTCTCATGGCTGTGCTTATGGACAGTTTGACTTGGCTTAATGACCTGATTTACCCTATGATGGTGGTTGTTCAGACTATTCCGACCATTGCCATAGCCCCTATCCTGGTTTTGTGGCTAGGTTATGGGATTTTGCCCAAGATTGTCTTGATTATCTTGACGACGACCTTCCCTATCATCGTCAGTATTTTAGATGGTTTTAGGCATTGTGATAAGGATATGCTGACCTTGTTTAGTCTGATGCGAGCCAATCCTTGGCAAATCCTGTGGCATTTTAAAATCCCGGTCAGCCTGCCTTACTTTTATGCAGGACTAAGGGTTAGCGTCTCCTACGCCTTTATCACAACAGTGGTATCTGAGTGGTTGGGAGGCTTTGAGGGTCTTGGTGTTTATATGATTCAGTCCAAGAAACTGTTTCAGTATGATACTATGTTCGCTATTATTATTCTGGTATCGATTATCAGTCTTCTGGGTATGAAGCTGGTCGATATTAGTGAAAAATATGTTATTAAATGGAAACATTCGTAAAATTAGAATGTTTCAAAAAAGAAAAGAGGAAATCAAAATGAAAAAAACATGGAAAGTGTTTTTAACGCTTGTGACAGCTCTTGTAGCTGTTGTGCTTGTAGCTTGTGGTCAAGGAACTGCTTCTAAGGACAACAAAGAGGCAGAACTCAAGAAAATTGACTTTATCCTAGACTGGACACCAAATACCAACCACACAGGGCTTTATGTAGCCAAGGAAAAAGGCTATTTCAAGGAAGCTGGAGTGGATGTTGATTTGAAATTGCCACCAGAAGAAAGTTCTTCTGACTTGGTTATCAATGGTAAGGCGCCATTTGCAGTGTATTTCCAAGACTACATGGCTAAGAAGTTAGAAAAAGGTGCAGGAATTACTGCCGTTGCAGCTATCGTTGAGCACAATACATCAGGAATTATTTCTCGTAAATCTGACAATGTAAGCAGTCCGAAGGACTTGGTTGGTAAGAAATACGGAACTTGGAATGACCCAACTGAGCTTGCTATGTTGAAAACCTTGGTAGAATCACAAGGTGGGGACTTTGAGAAGGTCGAAAAAGTACCAAACAACGACTCAAACTCAATCACACCGATTGCCAATGGCGTCTTTGACACTGCTTGGATTTACTACGGTTGGGATGGTATCCTTGCTAAATCTCAAGGTGTAGATGCTAATTTCATGTATTTGAAAGACTACGTTAAAGAATTTGACTACTACTCACCAGTTATCATCGCAAACAACGACTATTTGAAAGACAACAAAGAAGAAGCTCGTAAAGTCATCCAAGCTATTAAAAAAGGCTACCAATATGCCATGGAGCATCCAGAAGAAGCAGCTGATATCCTCATCAAAAATGCACCTGAACTTCAGGAAAAACGTGACTTTGTCATCGAATCTCAAAAATACTTGTCAAAAGAATACGCAAGCGACAAGGAAAAATGGGGTCAATTTGATGCAGCTCGCTGGAACGCCTTCTACAAATGGGATAAAGAAAATGGTATCCTTAAAGAAGACTTGACAGACAAAGGCTTCACCAACGAATTTGTGAAATAATGACAGAAATTAGACTAGAACACGTCAGTTATGCCTATGGTCAAGATAGGATTTTAGAGGACATTAACCTGCAGGTGACTTCAGGTGAAGTGGTTTCTATCCTAGGTCCAAGTGGTGTTGGAAAGACCACCCTCTTTAATCTAATCGCTGGGATTTTAGAAGTCCAGTCAGGGCGCATTGTCCTTGACGGTGAGGAAAATCCTAAGGGGCGCGTTAGTTATATGTTGCAAAAGGATTTGCTCTTGGAGCACAAGACGGTGCTTGGCAATATCATCCTGCCCCTCTTGATTCAAAAAGTGGATAAGGCGGAAGCCATTGCCCGCGCGGATGAAATTCTTGAAACCTTTCAGTTGACGACTGTAAGGGATAAATATCCTCATGAACTGAGTGGGGGGATGCGTCAGCGTGTGGCCTTGCTTCGTACCTATCTTTTTGGGCACAAGCTCTTTCTCTTGGATGAGGCCTTTAGCGCCTTGGATGAGATGACCAAGATGGAACTCCACGCTTGGTACCTTGAGATTCACAGGCAGTTGCATCTAACAACCTTAATCATCACGCATAGTATCGAGGAGGCCCTCAATCTCAGCGATCGCATCTATATCTTGAAAAATCGCCCTGGGCAGATTGTTTCAGAAATTAAACTAGATTGGTCTGGAGATGAGGACAAGGAAGTCCAAAAGATTGCCTACAAACGTCAAATCTTGGCAGAATTAGGCTTAGATAAGTAGAAAAATAGGGAGTTGGTGAAGATTATCCTTTACCAGCGCCCTTTTTCTTTTAAAAATGAGAAAATTTCGGTATAATAGTCAATTATACCGAAATCATTCTATAATCGTTGATACATAAGGGTTTTATGTATCGCTTTTTTTATTTTGTGGACTTTTTTAAGAACTTTTTATTTTTTCGAGGGCAGTTTCAAAGAATGAGACTGCTCTTTTTTGGTTTTCTTTTGATAAATGGCTGTAAGTGTCCATAGTTACAGATATTTTTGCATGGCCAAGACGTGTCTGTATTTCCTTGTATGGCAGGCCAGCATTAAGCAAGATACTAGCGTGAGTGTGTCGGAAAGCATGAAAGCCTAAATCAGTACAGTTAGCGTTTTTTAAGTGCTTATGTAGGCGATAATCAACCTTTCGAGTATTGACATAGTTGTCAAAGCTATCAGAGAATACTTTCTCATAGGTTAAGCCAATATTTCTACCGTTTTCTGCTTGTCTTGCTCGGTAGAGACGAAGCATGAGTACTGTTTTATGATCGATATCTAGAACTCTGTAGCTTGATTTTGTCTTAGGACTGTTTACCTGGTTTAAAATATTGAGTGTTTTGTTAATATCGATCGTTCCGTTCTGCAGGTCAATATCAGACCATTCCAGGGCAAGACATTCACGGATGCGCAGTCCAGTAGCTAGGAGCGTTTTATAAAGCACAGTATCATAGAAATTGACAAAGGTATTCTCCAGGTTATCGAGATAGGAGAGGAAGTTTTTAAGTTCCTGATTTTGAAAGTATTTAATTTCTTGTTTATCTCTTGTTATCTTTCTAGGAATGACAACATCACGAGCAGGGTTATTGTCTAATGCTTGAATAGAAATTCCATACTGTAGAATACGTTTATTTAAGGCATGAAGGTGATTGTATTCTTTATACCCTGTTCCATCCTGATTGTACTCATCCGCCCACTTATTTACCTGAGTTTGGATAATAACAGGAGTAAGTTTATCTAGTTTGTAAGTACCAAATGAGGGCAAGAGGTAGTTATTTAAGCAACCTTTTATCTTAATCTGCGTATTAGTCTTTACGGTATGCTGGTAGGTTTGCCAAAACAAGTCCACAAGTTCGCTATAGGTTGTTATATGTGAGCGTTGTTTCCGGGTAGAGCCGTTTTTCTCAAATTCTACCTTGACCTGAGTGGCCTTATTTCTGAGTTCTTTCTTTGTTCGTGCTGATATGGTAGTCTTGACCTTCTTACCAGTTACAGAATCAATGCCAAGATAGATACTAGAGCGGTAGACTGCTGATCCGTCTTTTTTCGTGTGTTGTGTAATTTTCATGGTTTTAACTCCTTTTTCATCAGCAGGCAAGCAATTAGAAAAGGTTTTGAGTTTATACCATGCGAGGAGCTACGAGAACCCCTCTATTTTCGATTTTAAGAGGACGGACGGTAAAATTGTACCAGAATAGAAAACGAGGTGAATATGGGGCTTATATGGGGTTTGAAAAGATAGAAAAAAGTGTACCAACTAAAAAGCTGATACACTTATTTTCTTGTTGTAACCCTGACCTATATAGAGATACAGGTATAGAGCAGTGTAACCCATAGGGTTTCTTTTACGATTGGAAAATATGATATCACTTTTTAGAAATTTTTACAAGTGTTTCTAAAAAAGTTTGAAACACATTGATATGTCTTGTTATTCCTTTAGTTCTTGCTTTAATTCATCTAAAGGATAGTTCATTTCATTTGCTAATAACTCTAAATCCTCTTTATAATTTTCACAATGTTTTTTTATAGAATATGAGATATAAACATCTAGATTTATTTTAGCCTTTTTATTGTCAAAATAATCTAATATTTTTGATAATGTATAAAGGTCGCTTTGCCCCAAACCTATACGATACTGAGCAGGTGTTATCTCTACTTTATTGTGAAAGGTGTTGTTATAGCGTATCTTATAGATAGTTGACTTAAAATTAAATATTCTTCCGCTATGAGCAGCTCTATTTCTGAAACTATTTACAACATCAAGAGTATCTTTAAAAAGGGATCTCAAATTGTCTGTTACATCTGAAATATCAATGCCGTAGCAAATTGAAATAACTTTATCCTTTTGAGGGCCTTTCAGGAGTTTGAAGATATATTTTAGGTTTCCGAAGGTGCTTTCCTTTAATAAAATCCAAGGCGGAATATGGCCGTGGTTAGTTCTATAATGATTTAAAGGCTCTATATTTCTGTTCTCAAGATGAAATAATTTGTTAAGAAGTATAGCTCGTTCATTAGTTGGCTGGCTGTCGCTCCAAATAGTATCTCCTTGTCGAAAATTTTTATAATATAAATACTGACGTTGTTCTACACCGAAGTCCTCAGCAAGTGTATAAGCTATGGCGGTTCTGAGTGATAATTCTATCTCTAGTGAAGCTTGAATAACACCATTTCGAATACTTTTATCGAGTTCATATAGAGCAGTCAAGTGTTCAAAAGTAGCACCTGGCTTATACTGTTCTCTCGTACTACTGTCTTCTAACAAGAACATTTTGTATCCATTTACTACTTCGTAGTAACCGTAGTTCATCAATACTCTTTTTGCTTTGTCTTCATCTAGAAAAAGTAGATTTCTAGATTTTAAGATATCTATTTGTTTTGTTTCGTCTGCAAAAGGTTTCATCAATTCCTCTTTCTACAACGCAAAAGGGCCTCACAAAGTGAAGCCCTTTTGGTGTGATGCTAAGCGCATCTATTCATCGATTACGTTAATTATAAGGGCTTTTTTATATCTTGTCAAGTATTTTAGTTAAAAAATTTTTAAAATTTCCGATAGAATCCATTCCCCTTTTAGGGTTAGTAGTTTGGTTTATATAATCTTCTCAAATACCATTGTAGCCTGGATACGGTCGCCACCGCCTAGTCCTTTGCTTCCACCATTGGCAGTAGTGATGGTATGTAGGCGATAACCTTTTGAAGCTTGTTTGTTGATAACATCTTCTAATTCTGTAAGGTTTCCTGATCCAGTGCCGAAAAACTTTTCTTTCAAAGTTACCTGAAGGACAACGTAGTGTAGTCCATTTACTCCAGATGCGGTAGAAAAACTACCTTCTTGTTTAACAGTGTCAAAAAATCCCATGGGGGTTACTCCTTTTTAGCTTTTTATCAGATAATTCTAAGTAAATTCCAAATTATTTTTTATCAGTATAGTCTTTTATGATACCTATATCTTTATTTTTTTCGTATAGACTATTTACTAGCTGCATAACGATTTTTTTATCAGATTTTGAAAGGGTTAGAAAAGAACCGAAAAAATCTTGAAAAAGTATTGGCAATTGTCCAAGAGCTATATAGATTCTTGAAATATTATCAGAAAGAGTCCCATCGATTTCTTCATAATTATCTTCGGGTTGAGTTTTTTTCCACTCTTCAAGAATAAGATCCTTAATATCTTGTTCGATTACGGGAAGGCTTTCAGCTTTTACAAAAAGGGATAAATCCCTCTTACCGTTTTTTCGATTAGTTTCATTATATTCTGAAATTATATTTTTAAAATCTGGGTTGGTGCGTAATAATTTTGCCATATTTCTATAGCTATCAAATGCATCATTTTGAATAGTTTTATAATCTTCATACCCCAATAGATACCCAACACTTACCCCAAAAATATCTGCTAATTGCTGGGCTTTATCTGGTTTGATAGTATGTTTATTATTTTCCCAATTAGATATCACCATTTTGGATATTGGTTTTTCGTTTTCTTTCAGTTCTTTATTTATTATTTGAGCTAATTCATCTTGAGTTATTCCCTCTTTGGTTCTTAGAATCTTTAGCCTATTTTTTATTGTTGACATTTTATCACCTCAGTTAGATTATAACCGCTAAAAAAACTTTTGTAAAGTTTTTATTTATTTTCTCTTGACAGGTAAAGAAAAACATTATATACTTGATCTAAGTAAAGATAAACTTTACAAATAAGAAAGACAAACTATAAGAAAAGTCAATAGTTTTATCTAAAATAATTCATGTTTCAATTTGATG
>NZ_JUPG01000138.1 GCF_001074825.1 Streptococcus pseudopneumoniae | reverse complement strand
TAGCCCTGCAACCAAAGAAATCCTCTGATATCTTCTTCCAGATACTTTACCTCTTATTAGCTGACCTTTTAAAGAGCGACCATATTCTCGATAAAAATAAGTATCGAATCCTGTTTCATCAATATAAACAGGTGCTAAGTGCTTTAAACTATTAAAATTTTTAAGAAATAAGGCTACTTTTTCTGGGTCTTATTCATAGTAGGTGTGGTTCTTTTTTTCGAGTGTAGCCCATAGCTTTGAGAGCATAGTGAATTGTAGTTGGGTGACATCCGAATTCAGCAGCTATCTCAGTCAAATAAGAGTCTGGATTGTCAGTAAGATAGTTTTTGTGTCTATCTCTATCAACTTTTCTTGGTTTTGTTCCTTTTACTTGATGGTTTAACTCTCCTATTTTCTCTTTTAGCTTTAACCAGCCATAAATAGTATTACGTGAGATTTGGAAAACGTGTGATGCTTCTGTTATACTACCTGTTCGCTCACAATAGGAGAGAACTTTTTTACGAAAATATATTGAATATGCCATAAGAAGACTATACCACATTATGTATTATTTTTGGTTCAATTTACTATATTTATTATTATAATAATAAGAAAATTAAGGTAAAACTAAAAGGACTTAGTCCTGTGCAGTACAGAACTAAATCCTTTCAATAATTATTTGTCCAACTTTTTGGAGTCAGTACACAAAAACTTAATATTATGCGTTTTATTATGGAAAGATTTACTTCATTTTCTCTTGAAATTGAGTTTTTTACCAGCCTTGTCTTCTTTTTATGCTATAAAGCTTATTTTTCTAAGTAATTACAAACATTATTAATTTGTTCATGAATTTTTGTACCAAATTTTTCTTCAAAAAATGCACTTCCGATTGTAAAAGCCCAAGGATTTGCTTCAATGACTTCATCCAAACGTTCATAGCTATCAATACTTCCAGCCAAACAAACGGGTGCTTGGACGGCTGGAATAAAAGTATTGTTCAGCTCAATAGGATCCCCTGTATAACGATAACCTAGCAGGTCAAATCCATAAACTCCTTTTGCTAGATATTCTTTTGCTTGAGAAATCATATGCTCGATAGAACCTTCTAGGATAGATGGACGATCCGTAATTTGTCCAACAAATGGCATATACTTTATGTTGTTTTCTTTACAAAATTGGTTTATTGAATCAAAGAAGACAGTCCCCATTAAAATATCGCACCCACATTCTTTAGCTATTCGTGCACCTTGGAGTCCACTTTCTTCGTCATATTCAACCACTTCAAGAAAAGTAGTCTTACCACAAGATTTCATTTTTGAAAATAAAGACTTCATTTCAGAAATAGGAAGTGGTTTTTCTTTAAAACCCCAATACTCAGCGTTAGAGTGTTTACATGATTCGAAAATTTCACTAGCATTTTCAACTGTGTGATCATTGTGCGTCAGCATAACGATTAATTTAGGTGTGTTGTTCATAATAGTTCCTTTTACCTTGAATTTAAGTCATTTTTTCATGATATCGGAAGATTTAGATTATTGTTTAATCATTTCTGTAGGTATGAGATCGGGATCATACATGACTTTTGAATGATTTTTCAAAACAAGTTCTTTTTCTAATGTTTGTTCAGTTATTCTATCAAGCTTTTCACGATAAATCATGGAGTGACGATAATAATGTTCTCCCTCTTTTTTAAAATGATGATTTTCTTCGACAATTTGATAAATGAATGGGAATTGGGCTTCACTTCGTAGTTCTCCGAAGAGTATTTCATTCTCAACCCATGTTCGTAATTGAATGATTTGGTTAGTTGGATTTTTAAAACGGTAATCTTGATGATTGTATTGCACAGATGTTCCGTTTGCAAATGGTTTTCTCTTTCCTTTATCTGGATCTAGTGCATCTGAATGCGCATGAAACTCCGTGATTTCCATGGGACTATGAACAATTAAAAGATGGAGTAGATTAGCTAAATTGCAGAGCCCGCCTCCGATACCGGGTTCCACTTTGCCGTTAATAATGACTCGTCCTTCTAAGTATCCTTTTCTTTTTGTTGTATTTCCAACTAAACTCCAAAAAGAGAATTCTTCTCCAGGGTAAATCATAATATGGTTTAAAGATTGGGCTGCAATATGAATGTTAGTTGCTTTGCCTTTCTGGAGATTGATATCAATACCAGGACCGCGCTTGATCAACTGAGTAGAGTATGATGAAACCACGTTAGGTAGGAGTTTTTCTTGACGAACTTTTGAGAATTTCTTTCCTTCTTTAAAATTTTGGATATGTCGTTTGAGATTTTCTTTTTTTAAAGAGATTTTATATGTGGTAGGACTAATTTCACAAAATAATAAATCCTTATTCCAAAAAACCATGCTGTTTCTCCTTTTTTATCACATCTAAATGTTTATTTTTCTTTCTGAAAAATGGGTAAGTAGATAGTATTATTTTTTCAACCCAGCGCTTTTTGCCAATTCCGCCTTCTTTAGGATCATATAAAAAATCAACTAAAATAGTGGAGATATTTGCCCGACTAGCTCCCAGAACATCTGTGAAAAGTTGATCTCCAATCATGACGGTTTCAAATGGTTTTAACTGCATCATATCAAGAGCTTTTTGAAAATTCTTAGGATTTGGTTTTTCTGCAAGAGGAATAAAAGGAACGGATAGATGTTTATTAAATTCTGTTATTCTTTCCTCGTCATTATTTGATAAAAGAAAAATTTGGAAACCAAGGGCTTTGAGATTTTGAAATAGTTCAATAACTTGTTCTGTGGCAGGAGCACCATGCATCACGAGAGTCTGATCTATATCAAAAATTAAACCCTTAAAACCAATTTGATATAATCTTTGATAAGGGATATCAAAAACATTTTTTGCTCGTGCTGATGGCATGAATGGGAACATTTAGTGTAAAGCCTTCCATTGAATATATATCAATAATTCTAGCACATATATAGAGCAAGGTCAACCGTGCTATTATATGTTTAGGTTTTGATAGCTGATGAAAGTAAAATGTCGGCATAGGTACATCTAAAGAAAATATGATAATTATGAAGAAGTCTTTTGAAAATCACTTAGTTTTAAGAGTATTTATTAGGTTTTAAGTTCGGATATGATTGAAGGCTAGCACCCTACATTTATTGAGCTTGAAAACTGTTAGGATGAGGGTGATGTATTAGAAACAGCTATATGAAACAGTTTTTTTGACTAGCAGTTTTATCAATTACAATTTACAATACTGCATGCTTCACTATATGGAGGGGCTATTTAAGTCAAAGCCCATCAAAAAATCCCACTATTCATTAGGCTAAAGGAGACCTAATCATAGTGAGATTGTGAATTATAGTAGGGTTTGTATGGCCTCTTCAATTTGTTTTGGGTCTGTTTTTGAAGAAAAGCGTTCAAATACCTGTCCATCTCGACCGATGAGAAACTTAGCGAAATTCCATTCGATTCGTTTTCCTAGTGGGCCAGATTTCTGGTCTTTCAACCAGACATATAGAGAATCTGCTTCCTTGCCGTTGACCTTAATCTTGGCAAAACGTGGGAAAGTGGTTTGATAGTTTAGGCTACAGAAACTATTGATTTCCTCTGCGCTACCTGGTGCTTGTCCCATAAACTGATTGCAAGGGAAGTCTAAAATCTCAAATCCCTGATCTTGATAGCGGTCATAGAGTTCTTGGAGTCCTTGGTACTGGGGCGTTAAACCACATCCAGTAGCAGTATTGACAACCAAGAGAACCTTACCACGATAGGCATCTAGGGGAGTTTCTTGATTATCTTGGTTCAAGACTGAAAAATCGTATAGTGAGGTCATTGATTGCTTTTCTCCTTCTGGTTGGTATGTTTAGGAGTTTTCTCCTCCTGTAGGGATAGAAAGCCGTAGGTCAGGGTTCCAAAAATGCTACCGATAATCAGACCATACATCAGTAAAGGAACACTTTTATCAAATTGCATGAGCAACTTCACAAAATCTGAAAGGGACAGCTGCTGAACGAAGACTTTATGAAAGATGAGTAGGATAAAGAGGCCAATCTGAAGACCGATAAACACCACCCAGCTTCGAAATTTGATTTGGGCTTTGCTGTAGGTTTTAAGGATGATTTCTGACTTATCATCTTTTTCCAGATGGAGTTCTTTGACGGATCTCTGGGTTTTTAAGGTAATGAAAAAAATGAGTCCAGAGTAAACGTAGGGCATGGCATAGCGAACCACCTCTATGAAGCGTCCAAATAACAGATAAAACAAGAAGAGGAAGAAGGAAGAATAAACGATTTGAACCATGGAACGGGCACAAGCCTTGTAGATAATTTCTTGCCGGCATTCATCAAAAGGGCCTTGGATATGAAAGAGATTTCGGAGTAGGCGAGTGGTTAAGTCTTCTTTTTTCATGATAGTAACCTCCTAAATGAGCAGTTTTACTGACTTTCTTTTACGAATTGATAGAGATAATAAAGATAAGTGATAGAAGAAAGGATAGCGATAGTGAACAGTAAATAATATTTCCAACCGCTTGAGATGAGCATCAGTTGTGGAAAAGATAGAATTATAAAGTATAGTGCTAAGTTGAGTATGCGCGTTTTTTGGGAGTCAATCTTTAGATAAGTCAGTCCTTTGTTAAGGGCTGGAATAAAGACTAGCCCGAGGAATATCTCGCTGATTGGCAAGTTCCCTGAAATGATGATGAAGATGAGCAGAGAACTGAACAAAATATGATAGGTCAGTAAAGTTAGTAATGATTTCATAGGTACCTCCTAATCCTGGTCTTTTTTAGCTCTTGCAATACGAAGTGAGTCGACAATATGTATCATCACTCCGAAAAAGAAAGCTCCCAGTATAGTTTTAAAAATATGTTTTGTATTTAGAAGAGAACTGATAAAATTTGGATTTTCACTTGTTAGGGTATCAATGGGTGGAATTATAAAAAATATTACTGTTCCATAAATCAAACCTGCTTTTAGACTAGAATAACATAATTGTTTCTTTTCTTTTTTCATGGGTTTTCTCCTAATCATTATCCTGATCTTCCTTGGCTTTTGCAATGCGACGGGAGATGATAATCTGTATGACCACTCCAAAGAAGACAGACTGGAGGATACTTGAAAAAATATTTTTAAAAGCGAGAAGAGACTGAAGATAGTCCTGACTCTCACCTAGCAGTATATGGAGAAGAGGGGTTACAAAAAAACTCATTACTCCAAAGACTATCCCAGCTTTCAGACCAGAGTAGTGTAGTTGCTTACTTTCTTTTTCACTCAACATATCTGGATCAATGGCTGTGATGCCTGTTTTCTTAGTTTGGGAGAGCACATAGAGAGCAGAAATCATCGAAATGCCGAATATCACAATAGGATAGCCGATAGCGACAATTTGCGGGTATTTATAAGCAAGGACAAAGGGAATAAGATTACCTAAAGTCATGAGGTAAAAGAGAATCACAAAGATTTTATTACCGATACGGTCAGCCTCGCGACGTTTGTGTTCATCAAGTGGTCCTGAAATGCCATAAATGCGTTTGATTAGTTTTTCCGTGAAGGTTTCTTTTTTCATGAGTTGGCTCCTTTTTTAAAAATTATCCTCCCAAAAGAGACTGTTGAGGTCAGTTTGGAGGCTACGAGCAAGATTGAGACAGAGTTCCAGAGTTGGGTTGTACTTGTCGTTTTCAATCATGTTGATGGTCTGTCTCGAGACACCGATATCCTTGGCGAGTTCGAGCTGGGAAATGCCCAGTTCCTTGCGAAATTCTTTCACACGATTCATCTGTTTTCCTTTCTGATTTATGTCGCATATATTTGACTACATTATATTCTTCTATGTAGTGAATGTCAAGCATATTTGACATATTTCTTAAAGAAATCTTACTTGTTTTTGGCCTATTTGTCTGACTAGTGCAAGCTGGTCGGATTTGTGGTAAAATAGATAAGATATGACAAAAGAATTTCATCATGTAACGGTCTTACTCCACGAAACGATTGATATGCTCGACGTAAAGCCTGACGGTATCTACGTTGATGCGACCTTGGGTGGAGCGGGCCATAGCGAATATTTATTAAGTAAATTAAGTGAAAAAGGACATCTCTATGCCTTTGACCAGGACCAGAATGCCATCGACAATGCGCAAGAACGCTTGGCACCCTATATCGAAAAAGGGATGGTAACCTTTATCAAGGATAATTTCCGTCATTTACAGGCACGTTTGCTCGAAGCTGGTGTTCAGGAAATTGATGGAATTTGTTATGACTTGGGAGTCTCTAGTCCTCAGCTGGACCAGCGTGAGCGCGGTTTTTCTTATAAAAAGGATGCGCCATTGGACATGCGCATGAATCAGGATGCTAGTCTGACAGCCTATGAAGTGGTGAACAATTATGACTATCATGACTTGGTTCGTATTTTCTTCAAGTATGGCGAGGACAAATTCTCTAAACAGATTGCGCGTAAGATTGAGCAAGCTCGAGAAGTCAAGCCTATCGAGACTACGACTGAGTTAGCAGAGATTATCAAGTCGGCCAAACCTGCCAAGGAACTTAAGAAGAAGGGGCATCCTGCTAAGCAGATTTTCCAGGCTATTCGAATTGAAGTCAATGATGAGTTGGGAGCGGCAGATGAATCTATCCAGCAGGCTATGGAGATGTTGGCTCTAGATGGTAGGATTTCAGTGATTACCTTTCATTCCTTGGAAGACCGCTTGACCAAGCAATTGTTCAAGGAGGCTTCAACGGTGGAAGTTCCCAAAGGATTGCCTTTCATCCCAGATGATCTCAAGCCCAAGATGGAATTGGTGTCCCGTAAGCCAATCTTGCCAAGTGCAGAAGAATTAGAAGCCAATAACCGCTCGCACTCAGCTAAGTTGCGCGTGGCCAGAAAAATTCACAAGTAAGAGGAAAAAATGGTAGATAAAAAAGAAACAACCAGTCAATTCTTGCAGAGTCGTATAAAAAAATTCTCCCGTGTGGAGAAGGCTTTTTATCTTTCCATTGCGTTTACAGCTCTCGTTTTGGCGCTGAGTATTATCTTTATGCAGACTCGACTCCTACAAGTACAAAATGATCTGACAAAAATCAATGCGCAGATAGAGGAGAAGAAGACAGAGTTGGATGATGCCAAACAAGAGGTAAATGAATTGTTGAGGGCAGAACGCTTGAAAGAAATCGCAAATTCTAAGGACTTAAAATTGAATAACGAGAATATTCGATCAGCGGAGTAAGATATGAAGTGGACAAAAAGAATAACCCGATTTGCGATTAGAAACCGTAAATCTCCAGCAGAAAACCGTAAAATAGTAGGGAAGTACATCAGCTTGTTAGCTGTCGTACTTTTCGCTGTCTTTTTGGTTAATTTTGCTGTTATTATCGGGAGTGGTAGTAAATTTGGAACGGATCTAGTCAAAGAGGCCAAGAAAGTTCACCAAATAACCCGTACAGTCCCTGCCAAACGTGGGACTATTTATGACCGAAATGGAGTCCCGATTGCTGAGGACGCAACATCCTATAATGTCTATGCTGTAATTGATAAAAAATACAAATCAGCAACTGGTAAAATTCTTTATGTAGAAGATGCCCAGTTTAATAAGGTAGCAGAGGTTTTCCATAAGTATCTGGATATGGACGAGGCTTATGTTAAAGAACAATTGTCTCAACCGAATCTGACTCAAGTTTCTTTTGGTGCCAAAGGAAATGGGATTACCTATGCCAATATGATGGCTATTAAAAAGGATTTGAAAGACGCTAGTGTTGAAGGAATTGACTTCACAACTAGCCCAAACAGAAGCTATCCAAATGGACAATTTGCCTCTAGTTTTATTGGTTTAGCCCAACTTCATGAAAATGAGGATGGAAGTAAGAGTTTGCTGGGAACTTCTGGGATGGAGAGTTCCTTGAATAGTATTCTTGCAGGGAAAGACGGTATTATTACCTATGAAAAAGATCGTCTGGGTAATATTGTCCCTGGAACAGAACAAGTTTCCCAACAAACAGTAGATGGCAAGGATGTTTATACGACTATTTCCAGCACCCTTCAGTCCTTCATGGAGACACAGATGAATGCCTTTCAAGAAAAAGTAAAAGGCAAGTATATGACGGCTACCTTGGTTAGTGCTAAAACGGGGGAGATTCTTGCAACGACGCAGAGACCAACCTTTGATGCCGATACTAAGGAAGGACTTACCAAGGACTTTGTTTGGCGTGATATCCTCTATCAAAGTAACTATGAGCCGGGGTCAACCATGAAGGTTATGACGCTCGCTGCTGCTATTGATAATAATACCTTTCCAGGAGGAGAAGTCTTCAATAGTAGTGAGTTAAAAATTGCAGATGTCACGATTCGAGATTGGGACGTCAATGAAGGATTGACTGGTGGCAGAATGATGACTTTTTCTCAAGGTTTTGCACTCTCAAGTAACGTTGGGATGACCCTCCTTGAGCAAAAGATGGGAGATGCTACCTGGCTTGATTATCTTAATCGTTTTAAATTTGGTGTTCCGACCCGTTTCGGTTTGACGGATGAGTATGCTGGTCAGCTTCCTGCGGATAATATTGTCAACATTGCGCAAAGCTCATTTGGGCAAGGGATTTCAGTGACACAAACACAAATGCTTCGTGCCTTTACAGCTATTGCTAATGATGGAGTTATGCTGGAGCCAAAATTTATAAGTGCTATTTATGATACTAACAATCAGTCTGTACGAAAGTCTCAAAAAGAGATTGTAGGAAAACCTGTATCTGAAGATGCAGCAAGCTTGACTCGTACTAACATGATATTAGTTGGGACGGACCCTCTATATGGAACTATGTATAATCACCAAACAGGAAAGCCAATTATAACAGTTCCTGGACAAAATGTAGCAGTTAAATCCGGTACGGCTCAAATCGCTGATGAGAAAAATGGAGGCTACTTGGTTGGTTCTACCAATTATATTTTCTCAGTTGTGACTATGAATCCTGCTGAAAATCCTGATTTTATCTTGTATGTAACGGTACAGCAACCTGAACATTATTCAGGTATCCAGTTGGGAGAATTTGCCAACCCTATCTTGGAAAGAGCGGTGGCTATGAAAGATTCCCTTAACCTGCAATCTACCGCTAAAACGTTAGATCAGGTAACCAATCAAAGCGCCTATGCCATGCCTAGCATCAAGGACATTTCACCTGGCGATTTGGCGGAAGCCTTACGTCGCAATATTGTGCAACCAATCGTTGTAGGAACAGGAACAAAGATTAAAGAATCATCTGTAGAAGAAGGAACCAATCTTGCTCCTAACCAGCAAGTTCTCCTCTTATCTGATAAAGCAGAGGAAGTTCCAGATATGTATGGTTGGACAAAAGCAACCGCAGAAGCTTTTTCTAAGTGGTTAAATATAGAACTTGTATTTGAAGGTTCAGGTTCTACTGTGCAGAAGCAAGATGTTCGTGCTAACACAGCTATCAAGGACATTAAAAAAATTACATTAACTTTAGGAGACTAATATGTTTATTTCCATCAGTGCTGGAATTGTGACATTTTTACTAACTTTGGTAGGAATTCCAGCCTTTATCCAATTTTATAGAAAGGCGCAAATTACAGGCCAGCAGATGCATGAGGATGTCAAACAGCATCAGGCAAAAGCTGGGACGCCAACTATGGGGGGACTTGTTTTCCTTATTGCTACAGTTGTGGTGAGTTTCCTCGTTGCTCTTTTTTCAAAACAATTGACCAATAATGTGGGAATGATTTTGTTCATCTTGGTCCTTTATGGACTTGTCGGATTTTTAGATGACTTTCTCAAGGTCTTTCGTAAAATCAATGAGGGGCTGAATCCTAAGCAAAAATTGGCTCTTCAGCTCCTAGGAGGGGTCGTTTTCTACCTTTTCTATGATCGCGGTGGCGATATGCTTTCAGTCTTTGGTTACCAAGTACATCTAGGGATTTTCTATATTCTTTTCGCCCTTTTCTGGCTAGTTGGTTTTTCAAATGCAGTCAACTTGACAGACGGTATTGACGGTCTAGCTAGTGTTTCAGTGGTGATTAGTTTGTCTGCTTATGGAATTATTGCCTATGTGCAAGGTCAGATGGATATTCTTCTGGTGATTCTGGCCATGATTGGTGGTTTACTCGGTTTCTTCGTCTTTAACCATAAGCCTGCCAAGGTCTTTATGGGGGATGTGGGAAGTTTGGCTCTCGGTGGAATGTTGGCAGCTATCTCTATGGCCCTCCACCAAGAATGGACTCTCTTGATTATCGGAATTGTTTATGTTTTTGAAACAACTTCGGTTATGATGCAAGTAAGTTATTTCAAAATGACTGGTGGCAAACGTATTTTTCGTATGACGCCTGTGCATCACCATTTTGAGCTTGGAGGATTGTCTGGTAAAGGAAATCCTTGGAGCGAGTGGAAGGTTGACTTCTTCTTTTGGGGAATGGGACTTCTAGCAAGTCTCCTGACGCTAGCAATTTTGTATTTGATGTAAGAATGGCACCCTGACGTTTCAGGGTGTTTTTGCATTCTAAAAAATATTGGTCAATTAAAGTCAAATCTCTTGACCTTTTCTGACTAATGTAGTATATTATGAACGTAAGGTAAATGAAAGCCTTACTCGAACACTTATACTCAATGAAAATCAAAGAGCAAACTAGGAAGCTAGCTGCAGGTTGCTCAAAACACTGTTTTGAGGTTGCAGATAGAGCTGACGTAGTTTGAAGAGATTTTCGAAGA
>NZ_JUPG01000014.1 GCF_001074825.1 Streptococcus pseudopneumoniae | reverse complement strand
ATCATTGTATATCATTTGTATCATGGCATATAAAGTATCGCTCTATTTTATTGATGGTTTTAATATCGCTCTTATCATGGCGAGCCATTCAAAACTGCTCCACAAATGAGGAAAGTACCATTTTGGATTATTCAATTGTCAAAGAACCAAATAAAATAATCTCCACATTTTCACACTCTATGAAATTGAGGAGATTATTTTCTAAAGCGAATTTTATCAGGAAAATCTGTCAATTCCAATAGGTAGTCTGTACTGACATCGTAAAAGTTTGAGAGAGTTACCAATACATCTGCTGTTAACGTATGCTCACCCCGTTCAATTTTAGCATAAGCTGAGTTTGTAAACGAAAGTATTTTAGCTATTTGTTTTTGGGTCAAATCGTGATCTTCCCTCAAATCTCTCAAACGTCTGTACATCTAGCTTTCTCCTGAGAAAAGTATAATATATAAAACTAAGAAATCATTCAAAGTGTCCTAACTGGACATTTTGAACTAAAATTAATTTATTAAACATATCTCATAAGCATATCTATTATAGGTAAGACAATATTAAGAAAGACGGTCAAAATCTATTAACCGTCTAAAAATGTTATAAGCTATTAAAAAATCAGCAGTAATCCGGTAACAAAAGTCACATAATTTTGTTAAGGAAGGGATTAATGATATCCAGATTACTACTAACCAGCAAATTGAAAAATGGTCAACATAATATTTCTAATATGAATCTCTTACTTTCAGAACCTAAAAGTTGAATAATAGCCACTCCCTACTTATCAATAAAATTATCCGTTGCATTAACAGATGTATATAAACCAATCCATGGATTTCAAAGCAATTAACTAGACTTTATTTGTCAATAACCACAAAATTAGATTAGAAAAATCATTAAAAATTAATTGGATTCCTTTATGATGCTTTTTAAATAAAAGTAATACTTCTCAATATTTTAACTGAACTAAAGTAATAGCATAATGATATCTTGATTGTATTCTTATAAAACAGATTGCCCTTCACATTCAACTGTGATTGATTAAATTCCAAAAATATATTCCAAAGGCGCTCTAAATTCTCTATATCAGCTATTTTTATTATCTATCAACTTCTATCATACCTCTTCAATAGCGTGCTGAATATTAGCGATAATATCGTAATAGATACACCAATAATAAAAAGATTAAAAGTATTGTTAGGATTTAAAACTACTGAGAAAAAAACAGTACCTAGTGGCATAAAAAGAATAGCTACCGTAAAGATGATTCCAAATACTCTGCCAAGAAACTCATTATCTACGTCTCTTTGAACAATAGAGAAAAATTGGATATTAAAAATGGAAAGAAATAGACTAAATAATGCTGGAGAAAAGGCTAAAATAATGACGTTGCGGAACATATAATAGAGCGGCGCTACTAGCATTAACATCAAACCTGAATATGCTAAAAAGAGCATTAAACGTTTGCTTGACAAGGATTTATTGATAAATCCACTTAATATCGCACCCATAAAGCCACCAATCGCTTCGGCTGTTAAAAAGGTTCCATATAGCCCACTTGAAAAACTTCCAAACATTTGATTACTGTATGGCAGCAACAAATTATAGGCTGCTAGAAAAAAGTTAACAAGTGCTGAAAGGGCAATTATAATAAGAATTTGTTTATGACTATATACATACGTAAATCCTATTTTTAAATCATCAAAGATTCCTCTTATTGTCATATTCTCTTTTGTCTCCACCTCCTCATTTACAGGAGTAATGAAGAAAATTAGTGAGGCAGCAATTAAAAACGATAATCCATCTAATAATAACACACCATGTATCCCAAGTAACTTATATAAGAAAGTTGCAATCATAGGAATTGTTACTTTAATCACAGTACTTGTTGTTTCTAACAATGAATTAAGTTGTGATATACTGTCCTTTTTTACAATTTCTTTCGTAAAAGCTTTGTATGATGGCCCTGAAAAAGCACTCATAAAAGCCAAAATGACATTTGTTATGACTATCGCATAAACCAACCATTGTTCTTGGGATATAAATGAAAGAGTTATGCAAGAAAGACCACATAAGATGTTTGTAGCAATAATAATTTTTTTCCGATTGAAGCTATCTGCAATGACTCCACCGAATAAATTAAATAGAACTCCTATCACACTTTCTAATGATTGATAGATAGCAACTAACGATAGTGACGTTGGATTGATCCCTGCAAGAAATCTGTTATTAGCGTAGTCAAACATAACATCTCCTATTCGAGATATACCTTTACTATACACCAAGTATAGAATATTTTTTTTCATATTATTCATTTTATAGACCTTTAAAATTCTCGGGTACGACAACTATTAACCGAAATTATTAAATAAAAAATACTTTGTTCAAATATCAATCTTTTTGTTAATCATATTGAAAAATATCTCGTGTAAAAACTTTTGAGTTATATTTCATCAGAATGTCATCTATTCTATTAGCAACTATAATATCAGAATGAGCACTAAACTCATTAAAATCATTAATTATAGGGCAATCCAAAAACATTTTGTCTTTAATTAAAGGCTCAAATATTACAACATCTCTGCCACTTCTTTTTATATGTCTAACAACATCAATTGTAGAAGATTCTCTGCAATTATCTGACTCTTTTTTTGAATTAATTCTATAAATTCCAATGGTTTTAGCTGAGCTATTTAAAATCATTTTTGCTATATGAACTTTTCTAAATAAATTAGACTTGTTTATACTTGTAATAATTGGCGCAGAAATATCTTTAAAATGATACTCTAATTGCTTAACATCTTTAGGAAGACAGTAACCACCAAAACCGAATGAAGGATTATTATACGAATTTCCTATTCTACAATCGTACCCCATCCCCTCAATAATTTTTTTAGAGTCTAAATTCTGCATCTCAGCAAATGTATCCAACTCATTAAAAAAAGCAATTTTTTGTGCTAAGTATGCATTCGAAAATAGCTTTATCGCTTCTGCTTCAGAAGATCCAATTAATAAAGTTGGCAAGTTTTCTTCAACTGCTATTTTCATCATTATGTCTAAAAATAATTGAGAATTTTTAGATTCATTACCAACAATAATCCTAGAAGGATACAATTGATCATGAATAGTATAACCTTCCCGAAGGAACTCAGGAGAAAAAATTATATCATTATAGTTAAAACGATTTCTTAAATATTTGGTAAAACCTATTGGAACTGTTGACTTTACAACAATTGTAGCCTTTTTATTTATCTTTAAAATATTATCTATTGTAATTTCGACATAGGAAGTATCAAGCTTATTCATTTTCAGATTGGTTGGCAATGTCAATATTATAAAAGTTGCATCCTTATAAGCCAATTCTTCAGATGTAGTTGCATTAATATTTTTTGCCTCAAGCAAAAATTTCTTTATAGCGTTCTCTTTTAGAGGAGATTGCCTTTTATTTATTAAATCAACTTTTTTATTGTCAATATCAAAAAAAGTAACTACATGTTCTCTTGCAAGTAGTACCCCTATTGATAACCCAACATATCCAATACCTACGACTGTGATTTTCATATTACCCTCTATTATAAAGCTTTTTATAAATCAATTTTTTTGTTAGATAAAATATAAAATTGATTTTTATACCTGAATGAAGTTATATAAATTCTAGGGTGTTTACCTAAGAATTCAGATATATCAGAAAAAGAATCTAAATATTGCTTCTTTTTCTGCTCACTAATAATACCTATAAAGTTTAAAGAAACCAAAGAAATACTAGCAAGTTTTTTCTTGATCTCTTGTCGCCAGTTTGACACATTTGGATAAAATTCATTAAAAATGAACCCAGGTCTATAGTAGATTACATTATCATCTTCACTGATGAAAAGGGGGAAATTCCTTTTTTTATATTCCTCAAAGGTGTCTTCTTCTCTATAAATCAAATATTTAGAACTATGACAATCCCCAATTGTATTTTGTAGATTAAGAGCCTTTAAATCTCTGTTATTAAAGATTGTAGATATTATTAAAGTACTATTCCCTGATGCTTTACAAAGTTTTTTTGAAATTTTAAATGAAATATATAAAATACTATCAATATTCGAATAATCTGGTGCGTGGATGATCGATAAAGAATTCAAAGTGTCTGAAAGAAATTTCGTATGGTGTTTAATTTTTTTAGATTCTTTCAATAATAAATGATGATATTGATTTTTTTCCAATGAATCTTTTTTGTTTATTTCTCTTATTTTCTCACAATAATATTTATAATTTTCATCATTTGTTAATGTATCTTCGATACCACTAACTAGTCTACCAATTTGCTTTTTTATAATACTGATACTGGATAAATCGGATATAGAATGGTCCATTTGAATAATAATTTTCCCATTCAATCCGTTGCTAATAATAATTGGCATCGCTAATTGTCCGCCTTGATTACGTGATGTAGGAATCATATCTTCCCCAACATCTTCAAGTAGATCTTCCAAATAAGTTAGTTCAGATTGGTTTGATACTTTTAATACTGGTATATCCAAATTAGGTTTTACAATTTCAAAGTCCATTCGTTTTTCATCTACAGAGATTTTTGAGTGCAATAAACTATTTGAAGCAACCACTTGTTGGACAACTGATTTAATTTTTTCAATACTACAATTTTTATATTCAAAGGTTGAAGTTAAAATATTTCTATAGTTATCATAATAGTAAATTCTTTGGCAATGTATAGCCTGAAATTTGGAAATCACTTTATTGGTATTTCTTAAATAACTGTCATATAAAAATTTTATTTCAGTCTTTGAATAAAAATCTTCATTTCTCATGTCCAGCAAGTTATCAGTTTTTTCTACATGTAATTTTCTTTTTATATTGCCCTTAAGTTCTCGAATCAAATCATAGAGTTTTTTCCCATAAATATCATCCATGGGTATTGAAACTCCATAGTAATCTTCAAGATCTAATATAAATGTAAATAAAGAAAGTGAATCTCCTCCATTTTCAAAAAAATCTTTTGAAATATCCAACTTAGTAATAGAAATATTTAATTTCTTAGATACTAGTTTTAAAATCTGTACTTCATCATCACTTAGATTATTATAATCAGCTGCACTTACCAAATTATTTTGATTTCTCTCTTTAAATATTTCTTTTAAAAAAGTTTTATCTATCTTTCTATTAATAGTCATAGGAAACTGTTCAACCTTAATAAAGGAATTGGGTATCATATATTTTGAAATATTTTTTAAACAGAACCTTTTAAGATTTTGAGGACTGATATATCCTGTATAAAAAGCGACTATTTGCTTTTCAATCTGTAATACTAAAACTTGAATTACTTTACCATTGCTCTCAATACCTTTTTCAATTTCCCCTAACTCTATACGAATTCCATTTTTCTGAATTTGATTATCTTTTCTTCCAACATAGTAAAGACTTCCATTTTTATAGTAAACAATATCACCAGTAGAATAATATCTATCCCCATCAATTACTGGAAATTTTTCATTATTTAGACTTGTGTTAGTATACCCTTTTGATACTCCCTTCCCGCCAATATAAAGTTCACCATAATTGTGGGTTCCGTTGCTTTTAATGATATATTTTACACCCTCTAATGGAACACCTATGGGTATGTCTTCCGTCTCGTCTTTCGTAATAATATGCGCTGTCGCATATATTGTAGTCTCTGTAGGCCCATACGCATTAATCAATTTAAAATTTAGCTTATTTCTTTTCCAAAGTCTATAAATTGATAAATTAAATTTTTCACCAGCAATAACAACATACTTAATGGTAGAATCTAATTTTTGCAATATCGGTTGTTCTAATCTCTCTATAAATGCTAAAAATGCCGCAGGAGAAAAGGCTAGATGCGTTATTTTATTTTTAAAAATAATTTCTGCCAAACATTTATAATTCGAGGGAACACTCAAATCTAGACAGTATACGCTACTGCCGCTCACTATCCAACCTAACATTTCTGTGATCGATACATCAAAACTATATGGTGTTGAAAATAAATATCTAGATTCTTCGACGGCAGGTGTTATAGTATTCAAGTTCCTAATGATATAATCTAAATTGGCTATCGACACTATTACACCTTTTGGTTCACCCGTTGATCCAGATGTGTGCAAAATATAAGCTTCTCGTTCTCTAAGGTATATAAAAGGATTTTCTATCGGCAATTTCTCATCTGATTTCTTTGTAATAAATTCTGAAACATCCAAAAAATTCGTTTTTGAAAAATACGGAATATTTTTATCAGATATGTACATCACAGCTTGGGTGGATGAATAAATTTTTTTAATTTTATCTCCATTTAAAGAGTAATCTATCGGAACATAACAGTTATTCGATTTTAATATTGCAATCATAGCTAATATTTGATTAATCCCATGTGGTAAGATAACAGCAACACGTTGGTTCACCCCTATTTTGCGAACTATTTGATTAGCTACTATATTAGTTATTGTATCCACTTCACAATATGAAAGTACTCTTGTATTATCTTTTATAGCAGTTCTACTCGGATCTGTTTCTCTAATTGTCCCCAACATATCCATTAACATCTCAATCATACTATTCTCCTTTCTAAAAAAATAGATTCATATTTTCTATTCCTACCTTTTAATATCAATATCAAAATTCATACTGACGTTAACCTTACTGAGTATTATTAAAAGAATTGTTCAAAAATTGAATATTTTTGTACCTCAGTAAGAAAACTGACTCAGATAATGATTTACAATCTATAATAGATGTATCGTTATAGTTCAAAGTAACAACAATAAACTATTAATGCAAACAAGCAAACCAACCTATTGAATCTACTATTTATAGTAACTAAATATGTTAAAATATTCAATAAATCATCCTCCCTCTATATTTAATTAGAGACTTTAAGTTTACTATACTTTAGATAATTGTATATCCTCAACAAATAAAATGGTAATAAATGTACTGAATGTTCTTCACTACTATAATTGTAAATATTTTTAACCGCATTAGACAATATTCTGTCCCACTCTACATCTAACAGTCCATATGAATACTTGTTCTCTTCTTGTAATAAAAATAACGCCTTTATCTTTAAGTTCTCAATATCATCGTTGGAAGGGATATCATTTGAATGAATAAACCGTCTTAAATGATTCTCAAAATCTATATTTAAAATCCATCTGTCTTTATTTGAAAAATCATCTTTGATAGTCTCGAAAAAACTTTGAGAAACTTCTAAAAAAATTTTTTCAATTTTCCCAAAGCTTTTTTTATGAATCTTTGATTGTAAATCAATTTCCTTAATTTTGTATGACTTTAACATCGCAGTTAAGGTTAAAAAGATATCTATTCCGTAACCTTTTGAATACTTGTGCCAATTACACTTCAAAGTTAACTCTTTTACCAGTTCCTTTGAAAAACCAAAATCGCCAGAAATACATTGATAAGGTACGTCACTTTTAAAAATTTTCACTAACATAGGATAAATAAAATGATTCGTCGCATTTCCTTCAAAAAATTTTCTAGCATAATTTGGGATTATAAGATCATAACCAGATTCAATTGACATAAACATTTTTTCTAGCCATATTTTTTCCAATGAGACAACGTCCCCGTCAATCAAAATCAAACCTGAAAAACTTGAAAAATTATTTATCGTATATTCAAAAATATTTCTCACGTTATAACCTTTTCCCTTTAGCTTTGATACTATCGAAATTTTGGTATTATAAGTTTTTGTTTCTAAAAAAATCTGAGGTGTTCCATCTGTACTATTACTATCTGAATTAATAATAATAATTTCCTTCCCTAAATTTACAGCATACTCATCGATTTGTTTAACCAATCTACTGATATTATCTGCCTCATTTAAGGTTGGAATGCCTATCACAAACATATTTACCACTCCTTTTTCAATATATTCACATCAATTCCCAATTCATTCGTAATATGAGTTTTCACTAGCATTTTCTAAAATTTTTTTTGCTAATTTATCAGGAGAATCTGCAATAATTTTATATAATTTATTATTAGTGAAAATTTTCTTTACTATTTGTTCACGTACTCTATTATTTTTTTCATAATTTATTAAAGGCATAGCAGAAAAATACTTTCCTTTATCTGATTGAAAACATGCAACTTGTCCAGATATATGTCTTCCCAATATTTCATTTAGAAATAAGCTGGCTAAACTATCATTCCAAATTGATTGACATATTTGTTTTTCTTGTTTGTCTGCTTTTATGTAATAAATTTCTGAAATTTCAACAGAAAAATTACAAGTACGTATCCCTAACTCTCCTGGGTCAATTGAAATTTTATCATCCCAGCTTGCCTGATTGAAGTGTGATGGATGATTAAAATATTTACTGAACAGTCTAAATAGTAATTTATCTGACAAAACAGCTGTTCTTCTAATTTTAAAGAATGAGGTTCCTGCACAAGTTACTAATATTCCAGAATCTAAGCCAAATATTACTTGATCATTACCTATAAGGTGGTATCCATGTTCTATACAAAGTCTGAGTGCGACAGTAGTTTTTCCAGCACCTTTATCCCCTAAGAGTAAAATTGAATGATCCGTTATAGGATTATAAACTGACGCTGCATGAATTAATAATGTATTATCCTGCTCAATCAAAAGACACTCAGCTAAATACTCTCCAATGTAATATAGTGAAATACCTTCTTTAAAATAATCTAATCTACCATAAACTAAAATACTTCCATTGCCATTATATTTTATATATTGTTGATTACTCTCAATAAATTTTACACTACCTAAAATCTTTATTGTTTCGCTAGAACATCTTATTTTATTATCCTGCTCTTTTATATTTTGAAATATAAAGCGAGGTACATCAAAAGAAATTCCGACAAACCCAAAATATAAAATTGTCTTATCCATTATAAACATTGGTTTTAGGAATAAAATGTTGAGTTGATAAAATTAGATTCGTATTTTTTGAACCTTTACATAAATGCCTATTAATAATTTCCAATACCCTTGTTTGATCAATACTTTCTTCTGTTTGAATATATAAATGGGTTGGTTTATACAGTTCTGAACCAATATTTGACTGCATAATTACTTGGCATGGAGTCTTAAACGTTTCATAAATATCTTTAGCAATAATATCAGATAAAAATCCCCAAACTTTCCCTACAAAATAAGTACAATTTTTACCTGCTGGTGCTTCCATAGTATTTGGTCTAAAGCTTGATATGATACCATGAGTTTTATTCCCTCGACCTACGGCACCTTCTTCTCCAAAATCAATACAAGAACCTGTAGAAGTTAAATAGTAATTATAATCAATAGAATAGTTTAGCTTTTTATACTTTTGTTCAACATACTCCTTAATTTTTTCTACATGTTTATCAACATATAGCCTACTTTCAATCTCGTTGTTAAAAAATTTACTTATTAAGGGAAAATTTATTCTAATAGAATAATGTAAATCGTTCCTTACAACCATCACTTTAATATCTCCACCCATTTGAATAAATCGTGGCGTTGGCAATTTATTGATATCTAATTTATAAAAATACCCTTCAATCATTAAGGCTAATTCTTCAGAAATTGTTAAGGGCCAATAACTTATCATTGTAGCTGTATCATTTGCCTTTGGTACATCTTTATACTCTGGTAAGTCTTCTATTGTAGTAGGGGAGAACCAATTAGATTTTGTAGTAAAATCTGAAGTCAATGTTTCGAATTCTACGTAATTTTCAACATCTAAGTTGGGGAGAATTCTATTTAAATATTTAGTTGCAGCTTTTTTTTGAATTTTAAAAAGTGGAATTGGAATATCAAAACATTTTTTGCTCGCCCTACCTAAAAAAATAATTTTAATTGGTTCAATAAAGTCACTACCACCAAAATTCTGAATGGAATGTCCACCTCTTATAATGATTTTATCAAAATTATGATGTGGAATAATGCCAAATCTATTCAAACAGTACTGAGAATAATCAATTTCAATTTGCTCTGCTATCCCATCAGCTAAGGTATCAGGATGACCTAATCCTTTACGTTCTACAACCTCATATGCTAATTGACTTGGACTATAAAAATCATTAGTAATTTTTAATTCCATAATTTATACCTCTATACATAAATTTTATTGCATTCTAAATATAATTTAAGTAACACTTTTGTTATTTCAATAGCACTAATAATATCACACCCTCTTGGTATCCTATTCTCTTCTAATAATGTTAATTGTTTATCTATCATATCATCAGAAATTTGAATTTTATTATCACCATTAATTAACTCACTTCTATATCTTTCAATCTTAGGATGTGGATCAAAAATCAGAATTGAGTCATCAATTCTAGCAGTTCTTACTGTTCCATTTTTCCGATTCATCTGCTTTCCATCTTTTATCGAAAAACTCCCTAAATTACTGTTAATTTGTATCGATATATTTCTAATTCTAGATAAAATTTCTATCGAATAATCATGGTTTCTTAAATCTTTTATATAAAGATTATTTACAAAAACACCATTAACAAATTCATCTGATGATATTCCTAAATATCTTAAAATTGCTAATATATGCGGAAGTTCGATTCCGTAACCTAATATCTCCTCATCTAAAAATCTTCCATTTTCATTATCCGAGATTCTATTTTTAGAAAATTCAATCTGTATTTTTTCTGTTCCACTCAAAGAAAAACATCCATGATTTGAGAAAATATCTAAAATTGTAGAATAAAAATATTGTTCACTCACAAAAATATTTTTTTCTAAATCTGGTTGCTTTTTTATGATTGAAGTAATTTCCTCTAGATCTTTAAATGTATTACAAAGTGGTTTCTCTATACTAACATATGAAAATAAATATTTTTTTACAATATTCTTCAATACTACTACATGTTGGTTAGTCGGAGTACAAATTTCAATGGTAAAATATTGTCTCGATAAATCATCATCTACACTGATTCCTTTGTTAAGTAATATTAAATTACAAAATTTTATATCTTTTACATATACATTGTAGCCTCTGTCCATCCATTTATAAGCTTTTATTTTCCCAATTTTACCAAATCCAACCATTAAAATATTTTTACTCTCAATTGGAACTCTCATTAATTGCATCCTTAATATTTGTCGTTTCAGACCACTCATATTCTATGCCTTTGATAATAACAGCAGGAATTCCTGTTCCACGTTGCCCCATTACTAAACCAGCACTAGCTGCAATCATGTCACATAAAGTTTCTTCTTGGAATTTTATTGTCTCTCCATTAGAATCTATTACTGCTGTTTTCCTCAATGGAGGAATACCATAAATGCCAATTGCTACTTGAGTAGCTCCTCTTTTATCCTCCCTACCATCACTATCAGTTATAACAACTGCCACGTTCTTACCAAGTGACAGTTTAAGATATTCTGAGATTCTTTTTGCAGAAGCATCTGGATTTTTAGGCAAGAGAAATACTTCATCAACTGATTTTTTATCGATTCCACCACTTGTCAACTTTAAACCATTTTCCAATCTACATCC
Source organism: Streptococcus pseudopneumoniae (assembly GCF_001074825.1). Taxonomy (GTDB): domain Bacteria; phylum Bacillota; class Bacilli; order Lactobacillales; family Streptococcaceae; genus Streptococcus; species Streptococcus pseudopneumoniae_C. Next base: position 5,745 of record NZ_JUPG01000014.1, on the reverse strand, counting down.
AATGTAATTTTTTTTTATATCTAAACGTGACAGGTCTCTATCAACTAAGTTGAGCATAATTTCAATTATTCTAGGATCTTTACGAGGGATGCTCTTCTGAATTTCTTTAGCTTCATCACTCACTTGAACCTGTTTCAAAGACAAAACTTGATTTTCTGAAATAGACACAATTTTAGAAGCTATGCAAAGTACGTTATTGTCCTCAATAGAAAAATCTGAATCTTTAATACTCTCTGCAATAAACTTTTCTAAATTTTCACCTTCTTTCAAATAAGGAATATTCTTTAAACCAACTATACTTAAATTCATTTTAATCTCCATCAATATACTCACTTAGGGTTAAATAGGATTTTCTCACTACTTCTGCCTTTTTATCCAGTTCTTTTTCATGTACTTCTAAACTAAAAATTAAATTTATAAAATGTTCACGGATTTCATGAATGAGAGTTTTGAAGTTGATAATTCCTTTTCCTAATTCTACATAATATATTCCTGAATCATCAATAATATAATTCTTACAATGAATATAATAGATATAATTTTTCAATTTTTGAATAAGCTGGCCTACTTTGGGATCAATTCTATAATAATTAGCTATATCAAACCAAATTTTTAAATTTTTTATCGATTTTTCATCTATAAAATGCCCTATTTTTATCAAGTCGTCTGCAGTGCTCACAGCAGTCCCTAACTCATTCTCAATTAAAAAAATAATATCAGTCTCATTTAACATACTCAAAAATAGTTCATTGCACAAGAAATCATCTACTGAACACCCAATTCCACCAAATATTCTTATATATTTAATATTTAGGAATCTAGCTATAAAAATAATTTTTCTTATATAGAGCCATTGTTCATTTAATGTAACACTAGTCGACATACCATATAAATCAAGATTACTTTCTAAATTCTCTCCTTTTACATTCCATTTAAAAAGTGGACTCGCAATGGAAACCGGGGTTATATTATACTTTTGCAATTTTTCTTTTAAATTGATTAACTCTTCGTCACTAAGTTTTATAATATTTTTATTATTTATCATTCTTAATTCACAACTTTTAATTGATAGATTATTTAAAAATTTCAACGAAGTATCTAAGCTATCTGATATTTCATCGAGATTTACTGTTATATGAAAAACCATCTGTTTCTTGTATCTTCCTTTCCAAAAATTTATGTATCCGTACTATATCATCTTTTAGTAAAAAATACTTACTATCATTGATTTTATCGCACCACAATGAAAATGCCTCGATCCCTTGAAAAAGTAAAACCCATAAACCGTCTATTATTTTTACTCCTTTACTACTAAAATATTTATGAAGCTTAGTGTGTAAAGGATTGAAAACAACATCCATAAAGTATTTATCTTCATAATTAATACTATCTAACTGCTTAAGATTTATAGGTAAATCATCTTCATAATTTACCATTCCAACTGGTGTAGTATTTATTATAATCTCTATATCATTTAAAAGTTGTTGATTGACCAATTCCTGATATGTAATAAACTTTAGATCAGAAAAACTTTCCATTAAACTCCATGTATTTTCACTAATTGGCTCTCTATATACAATGACTGGTGAGATTTGTAGTTTTCGTAAAGCAAAAATAGCCGCCCTTGAAGTACCTCCAGTACCCCAAATACAACATTTTTTTAAATGGTTAACATTGAAAAAATCTAATGCATCATAAATACCTTTCCAATCAGCATTAGTTCCTATAATAATATCTTCAGTTTTGTAAATATTGTTAACAGATCCGGTTACCTCAGCTACTTTATCTAAAGTATCAATATATTTCATTGTTTCTCTTTTATAGGGTAAAGTTATGTTTAATCCAATGCATTGTGGATCATTTATTAGATTTTTAATTTTTTCTTCTAAACACACTGAGTTCACTAAAATTTTCTTATGTTTATAGTCGTCTAAACCTCCTATAATATTATTTAGATATTCAAATAATTCATCCGATATAGAATGTTCCACTGGATTACCAAGTAATGCAGAATACATAATATTCCTCCCCACTTTTTTAAATAAGATACTACTAATTAAAAATATTTGTTACACACAGTTATATATTATTCCTAAGTATCTTAGCCACCAACAATAATGATAATATCCATCAACAAAATCAAAATCGTGAAAAGTTTCTAAATTTCTTCATTCTTAGACTTCCTTTCCGTTTTTATTTAAAGGCAGTTTACATTTACCAAAGTAAAATTGATTTTCATTTTCTGTATGACACAATATATGATTATCTTCAAATCTATACTCACAATATGGAGAAAACGTTAACGCATTCTAGCTAGAGCCAATCAAACTATACCTAGGAGCATCTACTGTTCTTTTTTCTGATTATTCTAACTATTTCATCATATTGAAAACCAAAATAGTTCAATAAAATAAACCACGAACACTCTGCGAATCCATTTTCTTTTAGTCCTCTATATGTAATAATAGTATCAATATTTGATTTGATTAAATCATCTACATATGATTTTCCTGATAGTACAGTTCCAAAACAAGAAGCTAAGAAAATCACTTTATTTTTTTAGAGTCTAAAAAATCAACTAATATCGTATCATTACTATTAATTGCTACCGCTTCTGGTACTAATTTTTCTTGACCTAAATATAATAAATTACCATTACCATGAACGATTGCGGATAAATAGTTAATTTCTTTTAAATTACATAATTTTTCATATACATTCCCTTTACGATTTACAATCTAAAAATTTTCTCTAGAGATTTCTTTAATTGAAGAATCAAGCATATTTAATATTATATTCGCATTACCCTCAATTTTATATGGATACAAAAATTTCGTAATTAAAACAGATAGTGCCTCTAAATCATGAGAAACTAAGTATGTAATATTATATATTGATAATCTCATAATCAGACTATCTAATTCTTTTGACATTGCATACTCACTGATAAATATGTACTGTTTATTCCTATTTAACAAGGCTTCTGTTTTAATTTTTAAAAATTTTGCACCTATACATTGTGATAATGCATATGCAATATCATAATCTCTAGTATCTGCATATAAAATCTCTAAATCTAAATTAGATAAATCTCGCCTGATTCTATCATCTAACTTAAAGTAATCTATATTTCCAGTTTTAGAGTATAAAATTAGATTCTTACATTCAGATTATTTTAATAAATAATCTAATTTTTTATTTGTAATAATGACCTCTTGCATAGTAAAAATCCTTTAATAATTAAACAATTGCATATATGATTAGTAAGTATTTAGTTATAACTAAATACTTACCTGTACAGGTAAGACTCTCCTTACAAATATAATGATGATTTAAACAACTTTTTAAACTATATTTTACTCCCTTCAATACATCTGCCAGGATATAGAATTCAAACATCAACAATTTTAACCCTCTTTTTTAATATATTAAATTTGTTTTCTAATATCTAAATTTTTATCTAGAAACACCGTTTGCAGGACCAGGATCAATTTCTGTTGCCTTTATATGAGATTGGGGTTTCGATACAATCCCTAACAGAATTAAAACTATAACAACTAAAGTAACAATTTTTTTAAACAAATTTTTCATATTTCTCTCCTCTTTTTTGCCTTTAGTTTATCACTTCGATGTTAGTATGTCAACAATTTTATAAGGCTTTTTTATTTTTTTTTATTAAATACATATTTGTATTGTTTTGGATTAAAAAAACGATGCTTAATTGAACATCGTCTTTGCTATTCTGTTATATCTGCAATATAATGCTCGATTTTAAGAGCCATCGACATATTTCCCTCAAGCTTATATAGGAAATAAGCCGTTTCAAAGTACTCTTTTACTGCAACTTTAGAAGAAAAATTCTTACTGACATTTCCCATCAATACATACAAATCAGCCAAAAGATATGTTGTTCTATACGTCTTACATTGCTTTATCGTATCTGTGATTTTAGTAATAGCCTCTTCAGTATTATTCTGCAACCATAGATAGCGACAAACATTATAATTAAATTTAATAGAAAGGTTTAATTCTTCGATTGTGTTTAACTTGAGTTGATTTACTTGACACTCTAACTTTTCTCGAATTTCATTAAAGCTCTCTAAATCTTCAATATCATAATAAAAATTAAATAGAGTATTTGAAACTTGAAGGTAGAACAGGTCAGTTACATTTAACTGAGACAGTACCTTCTCCAATCTTGCCACAGCTTCCTCTTTTTGCCCATAGAAATAAAAATCTATAAGAGATTTTATCCACTCCATATAAAATTTATTTACTAGAGACAAGCGATGTACCTTTACACTCTCTAATTCATATATATATTTCAAAGACTCATAATTTCGATTTGTGATAAATGTCTGGGCTAACTTCTTAAACTCTGATAGCTCATCAATCTCTTCTACAATTTGCTCATTAAAAAAATAATCTATACTAACTTTTAACTTCTTAGACAGAGCATATAAAAAGTCTGCTCCTGGAGTAAATTCTCCATTCTCTAATCGACTAATCTGTCCCTGTTTACATATCCCCTCGGCCAATTCTCGCTGAGACATTTTTAATTCTTTTCGTCTATTTTTTAATCTGGTTGCTAATAGTGTGCCCACGTTTGCATTTTCCTTTTCTATTCGATTTCAATTTCAATTGTAACATGATTAAATTTTAAATACAAATTTATAAACCAAAAGATACAAATTATAGATAAACAATGACTAGATAGGTTATTTTTGAAAACCCATCTCTTCTTCTTTTGAAATTTTCTTACTCACACGATTGATAAACTTATTCAGTTTAAATACGATGTTCTCATATATATCTTTTTCTAATGCCAATTGATTTCCCAACTCCTTCAGATTCTCTTCCACAACATTAATACTAATTGCCTCAGTTATATTCAATTTTGAAAGATTCAACTTCATTTCTTGCTTGTTTTTAACTGAAGACAGTAAATATTCTGCTACTTGATTTAAGGTTATCACTCGTTCTTGCAAAGCATTGATTCTCAACTCAGACGCTGCCAGTTCACGCACTAGCTCGTCTTTAATCGTGATATAAGATTGATTTTCCACATTCAACTTAATCAAAGCATCCACTTCTTCAATCTTTTCTTCAATCATCTCCACAGTCGTTTTTCTGTGGAATGGAATTGTTTGATTTTCAGAGCTGAATTGGCGAATCAACGTTCTACCTTTCATATAGCGGTTTTTCTCGGCGTCATCTTTGTGATAGACATAGTAGGCGCTAGTTTCTCTGATAAAAACCTTCACCTTATCCTCTTCCATATCTAGCTCCATGTTAGGTACAAAGACAAGCCCCTCCTGACGAATACCAAACTTGATCTTGATGTAAATTCCATCATCCACTACTTTTTCGATTTGATTAAATGACAACTCTACCTCAAATTCATGAACAGCGTCCCTGTTTTTCCTGAACCCTTGATAGGACTCCCAAAATTTCTCCTCGCTGGGGAGTTCTTTTTCTTTGGAGATTTTCTCTTCTTGATAAACTTGAACTAAATCCTTAAGTTCTGGAGCTTTCAATTTTTTTCTCTTTTCAAAATAATCTTTGAAAAATTCTACATCGTAAAGATTTTTCTTATTTAGTTCGGTCTCTTTCACCTCTACTCCTGAAAATTGAAAAGAAACATGCTTTTGCTTAGGACTGATATTTAATCCAAATAGTTTTGCTTTTTTTATCAGAGTTTCTAAGTTATCAACATTGGGTAGAAGAAATTCCATAAGCTCTTCT
>NZ_JUPG01000137.1 GCF_001074825.1 Streptococcus pseudopneumoniae | reverse complement strand
CAGGTGGTTAGAGCGCACGCCTGATAAGCGTGAGGTCGGTGGTTCGAGTCCACTCGTGCCCATTAATTGGAGAATTACTCAAGAGGCTGAAGAGGACGGTTTGCTAAATCGTTAGGTCGGGTAACTGGCGCAAGGGTTCGAATCCCTTATTCTCCGTTTGAATGAGAGTTTATAACTCTTTTTTATTCCGGCTCATTATCAACTGTAGTGGGTTGAAGAAAAGCTAAGCTCGAGAAAGGACAAATTTCGTCCTTTCTTTTT
>NZ_JUPG01000136.1 GCF_001074825.1 Streptococcus pseudopneumoniae | reverse complement strand
AAATGCTGCTCTTGCATCTCTAGGACTTCTTGGACTATTGAGTGGATTTGGACTTGTAGCTCGTAAGAAAAAAGAAGACTAAAAATTTAGTCAGATGAACATTCATTCTTTTGTGTTTTAACAACGAACTAGATTGATTCTGATAGTTGTTTTATCCATAAAATACAAAGAATGATTAGATAAAGAAAGCGAACAATGCTAGGATTTTGTTAAACGGAATTCTAAGTATTGTTCGCTTTTTGTGGTATAATAAGACTATGCAGAACAAACCAACATCAGCCTATGTGCACATCCCATTTTGTACCCAGATTTGTTATTATTGTGACTTTTCAAAAGTTTTCATCAAAAATCAGCCGGTAGATAGCTATTTGGAGCATCTGTTAGAAGAGTTTCAATCTTATGATATTCAAAGGTTGAGAACCCTCTATATCGGTGGTGGTACACCAACAGCCCTTTCAGCTCCGCAACTGGAGGTGTTATTGCAGGGCTTGACTAAAAACATGGACTTGTCTGCCTTGGAAGAATTGACCATTGAAGCCAATCCAGGGGACTTGGATGAGGATAAGATTGCGGTGTTGAAGAATTCGCCTGTCAATCGTGTTTCGCTAGGTGTACAGACTTTTGATGACAAGATGCTGAAAAAGATTGGGCGAAGTCATTTGGAGAAAGATATTTATGAAAATATCGACCGTCTGAAACTGGCTGGATTTGACAATATCTCTATCGATTTGATTTATGCACTGCCTGGTCAGACTATGGAGCAGGTCAAAGACAATGTGGCTAAGGCCATTGGGCTGAATATTCCCCATATGAGTTTGTATAGCTTGATTTTAGAAAACCATACAGTCTTTATGAATCGTATGCGACGAGGGAAATTGCCTCTGCCTAAGGAGGAACTGGAGGCTGAGATGTTTGAGTACATTATCACAGAGCTGAATCGAGCTGGTTTTGAGCATTATGAGATTTCTAATTTCTCCAAACCCGGTTTTGAAAGTCGCCACAATCTCATGTACTGGGACAATGCTGAATACTATGGAATCGGTGCTGGGGCATCTGGCTATGTCAATGGCGTGCGCTATAAAAACCATGGTCCGATTCGTCATTATCTGAGTGCAGTTGAAGAGGGCAATGCTCGCATCACAGAAGAGCACCTGAGTCAAAAAGAGCAAATGGAAGAAGAAATGTTCCTGGGCCTTCGCAAGAAATCAGGGGTCTCTATGGCGCGATTTGAGAAAAAATTTGGACGGTCTTTTGATGAACTTTATGGAGAAGTTGTCAGAGACTTGGTTCAACAAGGTCTCATGCAAATAGAGGGTGACTGCGTACGTATGACAAAGAGAGGTCTCTTTTTGGGAGACACCGTAGCAGAACGATTTATTTTGGAGTAGGATCATGGGCTTAACTTATCAAATGAAAATGAAAATTCCTTTTGATATGGCTGATATGAACGGTCATATTAAACTTCCAGATGTGGTTTTGTTATCCCTACAAGTTTCAGGGATGCAGTCTATTGAACTAGGAGTCGGTGATAAGACTATTTTAGAAAACTATAATTTAGTCTGGATCATTGCAGGCTATGATATTGAGGTGATTCGTTTACCTCGTTTTGGGGAAGAAATTACCATCGAAACAGAAGCTTTGAGCTACAATCGACTTTTTTGCTACCGTCGCTTTACCATTTATGATGAAGCGGGGCAGGAGCTCATCCACATGATGGCGACCTTTGTTCTCATGGACCGAGACAGTCGAAAAGTTCATGCTGTTGAACCTGAGATTTTGGCCCCTTACCAGTCTGAGTTTGATAAAAAACTTATCCGTGGTCCGAAGTACGAGTCCTTGGAAGAGCCAATCAGCAAGGATTACCATGTCCGTTTTTACGATTTAGATATGAATGGTCATGTCAATAACAGTAAATACTTAGACTGGATTTTTGAGGTCATGGGAGCGGACTTTTTGACCCACTATATTCCAAAGAGAATCAACCTCAAGTATGTCAAGGAAGTTCGACCAGGTGGGGTGATTACATCGGCTGTTGAACGGACTGGACTGGAAAGCAAGCATGAGATTACAAGCGACGGTTCTACCAATGCCCAAGCAATTATCACTTGGCAAGAAATAAAAAAGGATTAGGGAGAGATAGATGAAATATAAAGGCTATTTAATTGATCTAGACGGAACTATTTATAAGGGGAAAGACAGAATCCCAGCAGGGGAGGCTTTTGTTCATGAATTGCAAAAGCGGGACATTCCCTATCTCTTTGTGACCAACAATACAACTCGCACTCCAAAGAGTGTTCAAGAGATGTTGGCTCAGAATTTTAATATCGATACGCCCCTATCGACTGTCTACACAGCGACTTTGGCAACCATCGACTATATGAACGACTTGGGGCTTGAAAAGACCGTCTATGTCATCGGAGAAGCTGGGCTCAAGGAAGCCATCAAGGCGGCTGGTTATGTGGAAGACAAGGATAATCCAGCCTATGTGGTAGTAGGTCTGGACTGGCAAGTCGACTATGAAAAATTTGCGACAGCAACTCTAGCTATCCAAAAGGGTGCTCACTTTATCGGAACCAACCCTGACCTCAACATCCCGACAGAACGCGGTCTTTTGCCAGGTGCTGGTTCACTGATTACCCTGCTTGAAGTAGCAACACGAGTGAAGCCTGTTTATATTGGAAAACCAAATGCCATCATTATGGACAAGGCGGTTGAGCACTTAGGCTTGGAACGTGAAGAATTAATCATGGTTGGGGACAATTACTTGACTGATATCCGAGCTGGGATTGACAATGGCATTCCAACGCTCTTAGTGACAACAGGTTTTACCAAGGCAGAAGAAGTAGCAGACCTACCAATCGCACCGACTCATGTGGTTTCTAGCCTTGCGGAGTGGAATTTTGATGAAAACTAAACTGACTTTTTGGAGCTCTATGCTCTTTTTCCTCTCCCTCTCAATCCTTTTGACCATTTATTTGGCTTGGATTTTTTATCCTTTGGAGATTGAGTGGCTGAACTTGACGGATCGAGTTTATCTAAAATCAGAAACCATTCAGTACAACTTTCATATTTTGATGAATTATCTGACCAATCCTTTTAGTCAAGTCTTAGAGATGCCTGATTTTCGTTCGTCAGCAGCTGGGCTACATCACTTTGCAGTGGTCAAGGACCTCTTTCACCTAGTTCAGCTGGTTGCTCTAGTTACCCTGCCAAGTTTCTATTTCTTTGTCAAAGGGATTGTGAAAAAGGGCTTTTTATCTTTATTCAGTAAGGGGCTTTTGACTCTAGTAGTCTTGCCTGTGCTGATTGGTCTTGGGGGAGTCTTGATTGGTTTTGATCAATTCTTTACCCTTTTTCATCAAATTCTCTTTGTGGGAGATGATACCTGGCTTTTTGATCCAGCCAAGGATCCTGTTATTATGATTTTGCCAGAGACCTTTTTCCTTCATGCCTTCATCCTCTTTTTTGCCCTCTATGAAAGCTTCTTTGGTTTTCTGTACCTGAAAAGTCATAGTAAATAATACTAAAGATATTCTTATTTTGCATAAATCAATTAGGTATGTGATTCGAAACTATTGTCAAGAATGAATTAATCAAATCCAAAAAGGGTTAATCGTTCGCAAACAGTCTATTTTTCTTGAAAAAATAGGCTTTTTTTCTAAAAATCTCTAGTCAAGCGCTTTATTTTTTTGTATAATAGAATTAGCAAAGTATAGATAAGAAGAGAAAAGCATGATTACACTATTCCTATCACCGAGCTGTACTTCATGTCGTAAGGCAAAGGCCTGGTTAGAAAAACATAAGGTGCCCTTTGAGGAACACAATATTATGACCAGTCCTTTAACAAGAAAAGAATTGCAACACATCCTTTCCTTGACCGAAAATGGTACTGATGACATCATTTCAACTCGTTCAAAAATTTTTCAAAAATTAGATATTGATGTAGAAAGTATTTCGGTATCGGAATTGCTTCATTTGATTGAGCAGTATCCTAGTCTTTTGCGTCGTCCAATTATTATTGATGCCAAACGTATGCAAATTGGTTTTAATGAAGATGAGATTCGTGCTTTTCTCCCTCGTAGTTACCGTAAGCAAGAACTAAAAGAAGCAAGAATGAGAGCTGGTATTAGTTAATGAACAAACAGTATAGTTACCCACTAGATTTGTCGTGGAGCACTGAAGAACTTGCTTCAGTGCTTTCTTTTTTTAATGATGTTGAAGCTGCCTATGAAGGCAAGGTAGAGGCTAAAAAGTTACTGGACTCCTATAAGGGATTCAAAGCGGTCGTGCCAAGTAAGAGCGAAGAAAAACGTTTGGGACGAGAATTTGAAACAGTTAGTGGCTATTCGCTTTATCGAGCAGTTCAGACTGCCAAGGAAAAAGGGGAAGGGAAGATTTCTCTTGGAAAGTAAATTTGAATTTGCCAAAGAGCTTGTTAAGAGAGCGGGCCAGTACATCCTTGACCATATGCAGGAAGACTTGCGTGTTGAAACCAAGTCCTCTCCAACAGATTTGGTGACCAGACTGGACAAGGAAGTTCAGGAGCTATTGGTTGGTGAGATTTTGGCTCGTTATCCTGAAGATAAGATTTGTGCTGAAGAAGGTTGTCTGCGAGCCTCGGTTCAAGAGGGCAAGGTTTGGGTTATTGATCCCATTGATGGTACCAATAACTTTGTAGCTCAGCAGGAAGATTTTGCTGTAATGATGGCTTATTTTGAAAATGGTCAAGGACAGTTTGGTCTCATTTACGATGTGGTCAAAGGGGATTGTTATCACGGTGGTGGTAAGTTTCCAGTTTGCCGAAATGATCAGCCCCTGACTCCCTTTAAAGCAAAACCACTTGGAGATTTTCTCATTGCAGGGAATAGTGGTATGCTGGAAACCAATGAATGGGGACTGGCTGATTTGAGTCGAGCGGTCCTCGGTGTTCGTGTCTATGGGAGTGCGGCCATTAGTTTTGTCAAGATTTTGTCAGGGCGTTTGTTGACCTATATCACTTATCTGCAACCATGGGATTATGCTGCAGCAAGTATTTTGGGGGAAAGTCTGGGCTATCGGGTTGTGACTCTTTCTGGTCAACCGCTTGATTTTCAAACTAGACAGCCGGTCATGATGTTACCTCTTGAGATGCAGGAGGAAATTCAGTCCTATATTTACGAAAGGAAAAGAACTTAAATGCAATTTCCAGAAGGATTTGTTGAAAAATATGAAGAGATACTAGGAGATGAGGCAAGAGATTTTCTTGCCTCTTTTGAGGAGGAAGCGGTTTCGGCCTTTCGAGTTAATCCTTTAAAAGAGGCGCCAGTTTCCTTTCCTGATGCTATTCCTCAAACCCCTTGGGGCCACTATGGGAAGGTTTCAGGGAAATCGCCTGAGCATGCTACTGGTTTAGTTTATTCGCAAGAACCTGCTGCTCAGATGGTTGCTCAGGTAGCCCAGCCCAGTCCTGGTATGAAGGTTTTGGATTTGGCCGCTGCACCGGGTGGAAAATCAACTCAGCTGGCAGCCTATCTAGCAGGGGAGGGTCTCCTTGTTTCCAATGAAATTTCAAGCAAACGGGCTAAGATTTTAGTAGAAAACATGGAGCGCTTTGGAGCGACAAATGTCGTAGTGACTAATGAATCTGCCGACCGCTTGGCTAAGGTCTTTAAAGGCTATTTTGACCTCATTGTCCTTGATGCTCCTTGCTCTGGGGAAGGAATGTTTCGTAAGCAGCCAGATGCTATGAACTATTGGAGCTTAGATTATCCAAGTCAATGTGCTAGCTTGCAAAGAGAAATTCTAGAGGATGCGGTGACCATGTTAGCTCAAGGTGGTCGTCTGGTTTATTCGACTTGTACCTGGTCACCTGAGGAAAACGAAGAGATCGTCAAGTGGTTGCTGGAAGAGTATAATTTTGATTTGTTGCCAGTAGAGCATATCAATGGAATGGTAGCTGGAATTGACCTGACAGAAACGGCTCGTATGTACCCACATCATTTTAAGGGAGAGGGGCAATTTGTAGCCCATTTGCAATTTAAAGGTGAAAATCCAGTTCCTAAATTTAAGGCAAGTAAGAGCAATCTCAGCCGAGAACAAGTTGCCTTGTGGCAGGAATTTGCCCAAAAACATTTGAAGGTCAATCTAAGGGGTATCTTGCAGACTTTTGGAGACCAGCTTTATCTCTTGCCAGAACTTTTGCCAGATTTAGGGAAACTCAAGATTGCTCGCAATGGCCTGCATCTAGGGACCTTTAAGAAGAAACGCTTTGAGCCTAGTTTTGCTCTTGGTCTAGCCTTGAAACCGAGTCAGGTCAAACAGTCCGTTGAAATTGATCAAGAAGAGTTTGTCAAGTATGTGGCTGGAGAAACCGTTCAGCTGGCAGAAAGTCTGCCAAATGGTTGGTACCAAGTTTTAGTTCAAGGAAATGGTTTGGGCTTTGGAAAGGTGACTGGAAATGTTTTGAAAAATTATTTTCCAAAAGGCCTCAGATTCAAGTGAAAATGCTAGTCAAAGTAGCTTGTCTATGTTATAGTGGAAGTATGGATTTTTTTCAAATTGTCTTTCATTTTAAGTCAAAATTGGTGGGCAAGGTAACTGAACAAATGACTAGTAAAACCAAGCTAGCAACTTCAGTTGGCTCCCAATTTTCAAAAGAAAAACATAAATAAATAGTTGAAAAAATTCACAGCATTCACCATTATTTTCAAGGAGAAAAACAGTGAAAAAAAGGAAAAAACTCGCTCTATCCCTTGCGGCTCTTTTGCTAGCAGGTTCTTTGGCGGGATGTGCTAGCTGGATTGATCGTGGAGAATCCATGACAGCTGTTGGCTCAACGGCTCTTCAGCCTTTGGTCGAAGCAGCAGCAGATGAATTTGGTTCTCTGCACGTTGGGAAAACAGTCAACGTCCAAGGTGGAGGATCTGGTACAGGTCTGTCTCAGGTTCAGTCTGGAGCCGTTGATGTAGGAAATTCAGACGTATTTGCCGAGGAAAAAGACGGTATCAACGCATCCGCTCTAGTGGACCATAAGGTTGCTGTAGCGGGCTTGGCAGTTATTGTGAACAAGGAAGTTGATGTTGAAAATCTGACAACTGAACAACTCCGTAGCATCTTCACAGGTCAAGTAACCAACTGGAAAGAAGTCGGTGGAAAAGATCTAGCCATTTCCATTATCAACCGCGCGGCAAGTTCTGGTTCGCGTGCAACCTTTGATAGTGTTGTTATGGATGGCCAATCTGCCATTCAGAGTCAAGAACAGGATTCAAATGGGATGGTCAAAAACATTGTTTCCCAGACACCAGGAGCCATTTCTTACCTAGCTTTTGCCTATGTGGATGACTCAGTTAAACGCATGAAATTGAACGGCTATGAGCCGATTGCAGAAAATGTTACAACCAATAACTGGCCTTTGTGGTCTTATGAACACATGTATACTCTAGGTCAGCCGAATGAATTAGTGGCAGAATTTCTTAACTTTGTCCTCTCAGATGAAGCGCAAAGCGGAATTGTTAAGGGGATGGGCTATATTTCTGTCAAGGAAATGAAGGTTGAAAAAGACGCTGTTGGAACGGTGACAGCACTAGAAGGGAGTCACTAATGAATCAAGAAGAATTAGCTAAAAAATTACTTTCTCCCTCAAAGAACTCTCGTCTAGAGAAACTAGGGAAAGGCTTGACCTTTGCCTGTCTGTCTTTGATTGTCATCATCGTGGCTATGATTTTGATTTTCGTAGCCCAAAAAGGTTTGTCGACCTTCTTTGTCAATGGAGTCAATATCTTTGATTTCCTATTTGGACAAACTTGGAATCCTTCAGGTAAACAATTTGGTGCCCTTCCTATGATTTTGGGTTCCTTTATTGTCACAATCCTATCAGCCCTTATCGCAACTCCTTTTGCCATTGGTGCGGCAGTCTTTATGACGGAGGTTTCACCAAAAGGTGCTAGAATCTTACAACCAGCAATTGAATTGCTAGTCGGGATTCCTTCAGTCGTGTATGGATTTATCGGTTTGCAGGTCGTAGTTCCTTTTGTCCGCAGTGTCTTTGGTGGAACTGGTTTTGGAATCTTGTCAGGGATTTTCGTTCTCTTTGTCATGATTTTACCGACGGTAACCTTTATGACAACCGATAGTTTGCGTGCGGTGCCTCGTCACTACCGCGAAGCTAGTTTGGCTATGGGGGCTACTCGTTGGCAAACCATCTGGCGCGTGACCTTGAAGGCGGCGCGTTCAGGGATTTTTACAGCAGTGGTCTTTGGGATGGCGCGTGCTTTTGGTGAGGCCTTGGCCATTCAGATGGTCGTCGGAAACTCAGCTGTTGTCCCAACTTCATTGACAACACCTGCTGCGACCTTGACCTCTGTGTTGACTATGGGTATCGGAAATACCGTTATGGGAACAGTTGATAATAACGTTCTCTGGTCCTTGGCCTTAGTCTTGCTCTTGATGAGTTTGGCCTTCAACAGTGTGATTAAATTGATTACGAAAGAAAGAGGAAAGAAAAACTATGCACGCTAAGAAATTAGATAAAATTGCAACAGCTGTCCTCTACTCAATTGCAGGAATTATCGTTGCCATCTTGGCATCCTTGATTCTTTATATCTTGGTTCGTGGTTTGCCCCACATCTCTTGGTCTTTCTTGACTGGCAAATCATCTTCTTACCAAGCAGGCGGAGGGATTGGAATTCAGCTCTATAATTCCTTCTTCCTTCTGGTTATTACCTTGATTATCTCTGTTCCCTTGTCTATGGGGGCTGGGATTTTCCTAGCTGAATATGCCAAAAAAGGTCCGGTGACAAACTTTGTCAGAACCTGTATTGAAATCTTGTCTTCACTGCCATCAGTGGTTGTGGGTCTCTTTGGTTACTTGATCTTTGTAGTTCAGTTTGAGTATGGATTTTCAATCATTTCAGGTGCCTTGGCCTTGACAGTCTTTAACTTACCTCAGATGACTCGTAATGTTGAAGACAGCTTGAAACACGTTCACCATACGCAACGTGAGGCCGGCTTGGCCCTTGGAATTTCTCGTTGGGAGACAGTTGTCCATGTGGTCATTCCAGAAGCCCTACCAGGTATTGTCACGGGGGTTGTCTTGGCCTCTGGTCGTATCTTTGGTGAGGCGGCTGCTCTTATCTATACAGCAGGACAATCCGCTCCAGCCCTTGATTGGTCTAACTGGAATATTCTCAGTGTAACTAGCCCAATCTCTATCTTCCGTCAAGCAGAAACCTTGGCTGTCCACATCTGGAAAGTCAATAGTGAAGGCACTATTCCAGATGGAACCATCGTATCAGCAGGTTCTGCGGCCGTGCTACTCATCTTTATTCTCATCTTTAACTTTGGAGCCCGTAAACTCGGAAGTTACTTACATAAGAAATTAACCGCTGCCTAAAGGAGAAGCCATGTCAAAATATAATTGGGATGAAAAGCATATCATCACCTTTCCTGAAGAGAAAGTGGCCCTCTCTACTAAGGATTTACATGTTTACTACGGTAAAAATGAATCCATCAAGGGCATCGATATGCAATTTGAAAAAAATAAAATTACGGCCTTAATTGGCCCTTCTGGTTCAGGAAAATCAACTTACCTTCGCAGTCTCAACCGTATGAATGATACCATTGATATTGCCAAGGTAACAGGTCAAATCCTCTACCAAGGGATTGATGTCAACCGTCCAGAAATCAATGTTTATGAGATGCGTAAGCATATCGGAATGGTTTTCCAACGCCCAAATCCCTTTGCCAAGTCTATCTACCGCAATATCACTTTTGCCCATGAACGTGCAGGAGTTAAGGACAAGCAAGTCTTGGATGAAATTGTGGAAACCTCTCTTCGTCAGGCTGCTCTTTGGGACCAGGTCAAAGACGATTTGCACAAGTCAGCCTTGACCCTATCAGGTGGTCAGCAACAGCGTCTCTGTATCGCTCGCGCCATCTCTGTCAAGCCAGATATCCTCTTGATGGATGAACCAGCGTCAGCTTTGGATCCGATTGCGACAGCTCAGCTGGAAGAAACCATGCTGGAATTGAAGAAGGACTTTACCATCATCATCGTGACCCACAGTATGCAGCAGGCTGCGCGTGCTAGTGACTACACAGGATTTTTCTACTTGGGTGACTTGATCGAGTACGATAAGACCTCTAATATTTTCCAAAATGCCAAACTACAGTCAACCAATGACTACGTAACAGGACACTTTGGATAGAAAGGAAACAGTATGACAGAAGCGATTTTACAGGTGTCAGACCTGTCCGTTTACTACAATCAAAAAAAGGCCTTGAATAGTGTTTCCCTATCTTTCCAACCTAAGGAAATTACAGCCTTGATTGGTCCATCTGGATCAGGGAAATCAACTCTCCTCAAGGCTATCAACCGCATGGGGGATCTCAATCCAGAGGTGACCACAACAGGTTCGGTGGTTTACAACGGTCACAATATTTACAGCCCACGTACAGATACAGTTGAATTGCGGAAGGAAATTGGTATGGTTTTCCAACAACCAAACCCCTTCCCTATGTCTATCTACGAAAATGTTGTTTATGGGCTTCGTATCAATGGAGTTAAGGACAAGCAGGTTCTGGATGAAGCAGTGGAAAAAGCCTTGCAACGAGCTTCCATCTGGGATGAGGTCAAGGATCGCCTGCATGATTCAGCTATCGGGCTTTCAGGTGGACAACAGCAACGTGTCTGTGTTGCCCGTGTCTTGGCAACTAGTCCTAAAATCATTCTTTTGGATGAACCGACTTCAGCCTTGGACCCTATCTCGGCTGGTAAGATTGAGGAAACCTTGTATGGTCTAAAAGATAAATACACCATGCTCTTGGTAACGCGTTCCATGCAACAAGCCTCTCGTATTTCTGACAAGACAGGATTTTTCCTAGATGGAGATTTGATTGAGTTTAACGATACCAAGAAGATGTTCCTAAACCCACAACACAAGGAAACAGAAGATTATATTTCAGGAAAATTTGGATAAGGAGATAAATGATGTTACGTTCTCAATTTGAGGAAGATTTAGAGAAATTGCACAATCAGTTCTACGCAATGGGACAGGAAGTGTTATCCCAAATCAATCGAACAGTGCGTGCCTTTGTTACGCATGATCGTGATTTGGCCAAAGAAGTCATCGAAGACGATGCAGAAGTGAACGAATACGAAGTGAAATTAGAGAAGAAATCATTTGAAATGATTGCTCTTCAACAACCGGTTTCTCAGGACTTGCGTACAGTTCTAACCGTCTTGAAGGCTGTATCTGACTTGGAACGTATGGGGGACCATGCCGTTTCCATTGCAAGAGCAGCCATTCGTATGAAGGGGGAACAACGCATCCCGGCTGTTGAAGAAGAAATCAAGAGAATGGGTCGCGATGTCAAGAACTTCGTCGAAGCAGCCCTTGAACTCTATCTCAATGGTTCAGTGGATCAGGCCTATGAAGTAGCAGCAATGGACGAAAAAATCAACCATTACTTTGATAGCATTCGTGACTTGGCTACAGAAGAAATCAAGAAAAATCCAGATGCCATCGTTACAGGTCGTGATTATTTCCAAGTGATTGCCTTCTTGGAACGCATTGGAGACTATGCCAAAAATATCTGTGAATGGGTTGTTTACTTTGAAACAGGTAAGATTGTCGAACTATAAAATAGTTTCATTCTGTATAAAAAGGAGCTTTAAATCAATTGATAGCTCCTTTTATTGAATGAAAAAAATATTTTTAAGATAAAAATTCAAGTAAGTGGTAAGAGTTTTTAGAAAATCAAATAATTCAATATTTTTAGGAGAACAGAGAAATCT
>NZ_JUPG01000135.1 GCF_001074825.1 Streptococcus pseudopneumoniae | reverse complement strand
CAGCATATCGCGGATAAATTGACAAGTGATTTCTGGATTGCTAAAGATTTTCTTAGCAACCAAGTCATTGGTTGGGCTGATGCCCGGATGACGTACATTCATACTTTCTCTCCTTTCATTATAGCACATTTTTAAATCTAGGTTTACTAGATTCATTGCTACTATCTATTTATTCGGAAAAGAGAGGATATATGAAATAGTAAATAAAAAATAAGATCAGCGGATAAGCAATAAATTTTAAGCTTAACAGTCTTCCCTGTTTACCTGATAATAAATGAGATCCGCAAGATAGCCTTTTCTCTCCACCCCATTTGCAACAGTTTTTAGATAGGACATTCCAGCCTTCTCCATGACACGACCTGAAGCTGGGTTGAGACTGGCATATCGAGCTTTGACTTTTTGAAAACCTGCTTGAGTAAAACAAAAGTCCAACACAGCTTTCAAGGCCTCTGTCATAAGACCTTGACCCCAATAGTTTTTTCCTAAAACATAGCCAATTTCACAACTTGAATCATCCTCATCTATCTTAACGATACTGATATCTCCAATCACTTGCTCTGGGTCTTCTTTGGGACAAATGGCCCATTTGTAATAGTTGGGATTTGTATAGGAGGCAATCCAATTACGAATCGAGTTCCGAGTGACCTCGACATCAGGATGGGGATCCCAAGTGACGTAGGTTAGATTCTCAGCAGACGAAGCCCAATTTTGAAACATGGCTTCCGCATCACTCTCCACAAATCTTCTCAAGATCAAACGGTCTGTCTGCAAGATTTGCATACCGATTGCTTTCATGACGCTACCTCGCTTTCTATTAGATGATTCTCTGTCCAAGATTCATTGAAACTTGTTTTGCTGTTGAATTTCAAGGTAATAAGCTAAAAAGGTCCCCCGGACCTTTTTACTCCCAAAAGTCATCAAATATGGTGATAGGTAAGTGGCGTTTATGTTGGCCTTTGTGCCACCAGTTTTCAATTCTTGCTTGGGCTTCTGGGCTGATTGTTTTGCCTTCTAAGTAGTCGTCAATCTCCTCATAGGTAACTCCAAGTGCAACTTCATCAGCTAGGCCTGGTTTGTCTTCTTCTAGGTCTGCTGTTGGGATTTTTTCATAAAGGGCTGGGTCTGCACCAAGTTCCTTCAATAGTTGTTTTCCTTGGCGTTTATTGAGGCGGAACAGGGGTAAAATATCTGCACCACCGTCACCAAACTTGGTAAAGAAGCCTGTGATATTTTCTGCAGCATGGTCTGTTCCAATAACCGCTCCGCTATGGGCACCTGCTAGGGCATACTGAGCAATCATACGGCAACGTGCCTTGATATTGCCCTTGTTGAAATCTGAAACAGGGCTTCCTGTCGCTTCAACTGCTGCAGTCATTGCGTCAGCTGATTCCTTGATATTGACAACTAAACTGACATCAGGCTTGATAAAGGCTAGGGCTTTTTGAGCATCTGCTTCATCAGCTTGCACTCCGTATGGCAGGCGGACAGCGATAAATTTGTAGTTGTCATCTCCTGTCTCTGCTCGCAGTTCTTCCATAGCTAATTGAGCCAATCGACCTGCCAAGGTTGAGTCCTGACCTCCAGAAATTCCTAGTACAAAGGTTTTTAGGAAAGGATGTTTTTTCAGGTATCTCTTTAAGAAATCAATAGAACGACGGATTTCTTCCTGGGCATCAATCACTGGTTTCACGCCCAGTTCTTGGATAATCGTTTCTTGCAAACTCATTCTTCTTCTCCTTCACCAAGGGCTTCCTTACGCATCTTGTCAATCAAATCCATCTTGTCTTGCCATACATCACGCGCCAAATCCACTGGATAATGCTGCGGATTGAGCACGCGCTTGTACTCATCCCAAAGCTTGTCAAATTCCTTACGGGCATAAGCCTGAATCTCAGTCAAGCTAGGCAAGTTGTAAATCAATTTCCCGTCCTTGAAAATATCCACCAAGAGAGGAACAGCGTCAAAATTACGAACCGTCTTCTTGATGTAGGTATAAGTCGGATGGAACATCTTGATTTCTGTCATGCTGGCAACATCTACGCCATCATAAGTAATATAATTGCCTTCTGACTTGCCTTTTTCACGACTGGTAATGCGCCACACCTGCTTCTTACCTGGCGTAGACACTTTTTCCGCATTATTTGACAGCTTGATGGTGTTGCGCATCTGGCCATTTTCATCTTCGATGGCAACAATCTTGTAAACTGCCCCAAGAGCTGGCTGGTCATAGGCTGTAATCAGCTTGGTTCCCACACCCCAGACATCAATCTTGGCCTTTTGCATCTTGAGGTTGAGGATGGTATTTTCGTCCAAATCATTAGAAGCATAAATCTTAGCCTCTGTAAATCCAGCCTCGTCCAGTTGCTGACGGACTTTCTTAGAAATGTAGGCAATATCCCCAGAGTCAATACGCACACCCATAAAGTTAATCTGGTCACCCAGCTCACGCGCCACCTGAATGGCAGCTGGCACACCGATACGCAGAGTGTCATAGGTATCCACAAGAAAGACACAGTTTTTGTGGGTTGAGGCGTAAGCTTTGAAAGCTTCATAGTCGTTACCATAAACCTGTACCAAAGCATGGGCATGTGTCCCCAAAACAGGAATGTCAAAGAGTTTACCTGCACGCACATTGCTGGTTCCATTGGCGCCACCAATCACCGCTGCGCGTGTTCCCCAGATAGCCGCATCCATCTCTTGCGCACGACGTGTTCCAAACTCCATCAAAGGTTCATCTTCGATGACCGAACGAATACGTGCTGCCTTAGTAGCCACCAAGGTCTGGTAGTTAACGATGTTCAAAAGGGCTGTTTCGACCAACTGACATTGGGCTAGAGGACCTTCCACCTGCACAATCGGTTCATTAGCAAAAACCAAATCCCCTTCTTGGGCAGAACGAACCGTCAACTCCAACTTGAAATTGCGGAGGTAGTCCAAGAATGCCCCGTGATAGCCAAGCGACTCCAAATAGGCAATATCACTCTCAGAAAAACGCAAGTCTTCAAGATAGTTCACAATTCTTTCCAAACCAGCAAAAACCGCATAGCCATTTTTAAAAGGCTGTTGGCGGAAATAAACCTCAAAAACTGCCTTCTTATTGTGAATCCCTTGGTCAAAGTAAACCTGCATCATATTAATCTGGTACAAGTCCGTGTGCAATGTCAAACTATCATCTGGATACATACTTTTCCTACTTTCTTAGCTAGAAATACATGAAAATTTTCAAGAACTTTCATGTATTCCAATAAATTAGTACTATTATATCACATTTTAGCTGGATTGAGAAAAGAGTAACAAGCTATTCTCCACTCTCCAGTTCATCCATATCTTGCTCAAATTTTTTCTGGGCCCATTCGCCATAACTCTTCAGACCAAGATTGCCAATAAAAACCCAAGGAAGGTAAATGACATAAGTAATGACCCAAGCAGACAAGTATTTAACGTTCAAAGGATTATGCTGATAAATTTCGATATTAAATTGATAATTCTGAAACATCAAGAGAGTTGTAATCGCCAAGGTTAGGAAAAAACAACCCAAAATCGTAAAATGAAATCGGCTATAATAGGTCACTCCCAGATTTCGAGCACGGTTGAAAAAATAAAATGTCCCTATGATGATAACGATGAGCAGCATATTAGAATTAAAAAGGCTTGGTGCTAATACTGAAATGATATAAGATAGGAGCGACAAAGCGATGCAGATATAGAAACTTTCAGAACCTGCTTTATTGATTAGTTGTTCTTCTCTCTCGTCAAGTAATTGATAATGAATGAATTTATTTACCATCTTCTTCCTCCCAAAATAGTTGGTCTAGAGTTTTCCCTAAACATCTGCAAATGGACTGGCAGAGCGAGAGACTGGGATTGTATTTTCCCGCCTCTATCAAACCAATAGTCTGGCGCGTCACTCCGACAGCCTCCGCCAGTTGACCTTGTGTTAAATCAAGCTCCACACGAGCTAATTTTAATTTTAAATTTTTAGCCACCTGCGTCCTCCTTATAGTTTTAAAAAGTTGCGCCTCTTTTTAACATTATTATATCATATATCTAACTTAATGCAATATATAACTGTCATTTTGTAATATTTTGTTAACAAAAAAACTCTCTACCACAAAAAGATAGAGAGTTTGGAGTTTAAATATAGGATTTCAAAATTTCGATGACATCACTTTTTTTCTTAACCTGATAGACCTTGATTCCCACCTTCTCAGCTACGATTGCATTGTCCTCAATATCGTCTAGAAACACACAATTTGTAGGATTTAACCGGTATTTATCGAGACTTATGTCAAACTCCCCTCTTTGCTTTATTCTCCTTACAAATCCTTTTGGTAATAAAATCTTTGCCCTGTGTAGGGATAGTCTTGCAAAGCAAAGACTTCCTTGTATCCATGCTTCTGATAAAAGTCTGGTGCTTGGAACTGGTAAGTGTTGACAAAAGCAAAACGACAATTTCGATTCTTGGCTTCATTTTCTGCTTTCTGCAATAGTTTTGAACCAATTCCTTGCCCTCTCAGTTCCTCTTTTACAAATAAATACTCGATTTCTAGCCAATTTCCAAAAGTCTCTGCTATAAAACCTGCCAGAAGATTGCCCTTTTCATCTTCGACATAAAGATTAAGTGGCTCACTTTCAGCCTCTTCTCTTTTGGAACGGTTATAAGCACGAATCAAATTCCCAATTTCTTGCGCCTTCTGGGATTCCTTATTTTCCAATCTAAAGTACATCTAAATCTCCTTAAACACTGTTACAGCTTGATTATAATCTTATTTCAATAGACTGTCAAACTAGCAAAAACCCACCAACCTGAGTTGATGAGTTTCAAATCTATTTTCTAAATTTCCACTGGCTATAAATCCCGAAACCGATAATCCAGATAGCTGATCCGATTGCTCCTACAAAGGTAGACTCTTGTAAAAAGAGGGTTACAAAGACAAAGGCAAAGAAGAGCATTGTTAAAGGATTTAGGAAACGATAATGGGGCATGAGGTAGCCATCCGCCATAAAGTCCTGTGACTTGCGATACTTAAGGTGGGCCACCATGATCAAGATATAGATGGCGATATAGACACCTGACGACGATGCCGTAATCAAGGCAAAGGCATCGGAAACACCTGGCAAAACGTTGATAAAGGCAGCCAGAGCAATTAAGATTGCTGAAGCAATAATGGCATTTTGTGGTACGTTATGACGAGAAAGGGTATCTGCCTTGATTGCTTTTAGGAATGGATTTGGCGAATCATGGGCAATCTGATACAAATGACGACCTGTTGAGTAGAGGGTCGAGTTAAGGGCAGAGGCTGCTGATGTCAAAACGACGAAGTTAATCAAGGCTGCTGCCCACTTGATACCTGCTAACTCAAATACCGTAACAAAAGGAGAATCAGCAGAAGCAAGCTCACGCCATGGAATGATAGCCATGATAGCTAAGAGGGCACCACCGTAGAAAAAGGCGATACGCAAAGGAATTTCCTTAACGGCTTTCGGCAAGACCTGACGTGGATTTTTGGTTTCAGAAGTTGTAACCCCGATAAATTCAATCATGAGGTAGGCAAAGAACACCATCTGGAAGGCCATGACAAAGTTCACTCCACCATTTGGGAAGAGGGAGAAATTGTCAGCAATATTTGCTAAACTTGCTACTCCATGAGGTGTCTTAAAGCCTGTCAAGACCATAAAGACCCCTGTGGCGATCATAGCTAAAATAGCCACAATCTTAACCATCGCAAACCAAAACTCAACTTCCCCAAAGAGCTTAACTGCAATCAGATTGACCAAGGCTAGAATGGTCAAAAATCCAATCTCAATCATCCAACTTGGCCAGCTAGGGAACCAAAACTGAACGTAGTGAGAGATAGCAGTGATTTCCGCCATACCGATAAAGACAACGGATAGCCAGTAAGACCAAACAGAGAAATATCCCCAGCCCTTACCCAAATGGCGCGTGATAAAGTTGATAAAGGTATGTTGCTCAGGGTCTTGGTAGAGCATTTCCCCAACCGCACGCATCATGAGGAACATAAAAGCCCCAGTAATCATATAAATCAGTACAATAGAAGGACCTGTTAGGCTGATAGAGCGACCCGCTCCCAAAAAGAGTCCTGTTCCGATTGTTCCAGCAATGGCCATAACCTGCACGTGACGATTAGTCAGACCACGCTCCATCTTATTTTTTTTCTTCTTTGAACTCATATCGTCTCCAATTCAATTTAAAATGGAAAAAGGAGTGAGTGAAGCGCATTGCCTCCCCACTCCTTTTTTCTGTTTTTAGGCTGTTTTTTCAACCTTCAAGATTTTTACATCATAGCTACCAACAGGTGTTTCAATGGTTGCTGTGTCACCTGTTTTCTTACCAATCAAGGCTTGTCCGATTGGGCTTTCATTTGAGACTTTACCTGCAAAGGCATCTGCACCTGCTGAACCTACGATAATATAAACTTCTTCTTCGTCCTCACCAATTTCTTGGATAGTGACTGTTTTACCAATCGCTACTTCGTCTTGGGCAACTGAGTCGCTATTGACGATTTCAGCGTAACGGATTTTTGTTTCCAAGCTAGAGATTTGTCCTTCGACAAAGGCTTGTTCATCCTTAGCTGCTTCGTATTCACTGTTTTCAGAAAGGTCACCATATGAACGGGCAATCTTAATGCGTTCTACCACTTCTGGTCGGCGGACCAATTTCAATTCTTCTAATTCTTTTTCAAGTTTTTCCTTTTCCTCAAGGGTCATAGGATATGTTTTTTCTGCCATTTTTCTCAACTTTCTTCTGATAATATTTTCTAAAGAAAATTATGTGAAACATCACATAATTTTAGTTTGTTTGGTTTAATTTACTGTTGACATGTTCAGCGACATTACGATCATGCTCCTCCTGAGTAGCAGCATAATAGACCTTGCCATCTGTAACATTAGCTACAAAATATAAGTTATCACTCTTAGTCTGATTAATACTTGCCTCAATGGCATCCAAACTTGGACTATCTACTGGACCTGGCATCAAACCAGCTTTCGTATAAACATTATACGGTGAATTAATTGTCGTATCAATTCCAGCATCATCAGCAAGACTAATCTTCTGACCAAGTTTTCCTTGGGCATACAAGATGGCAATATTGCTTTGAAGTGGCATACCAAGATTCAAGCGATTGTAGAATACACCTGCAATCAACTTACGATCTTCAGTCTTAGCACCTTCTTTTTCAACAAGTGACGCAATCGTCAACAATTCATTGACTGTCAAATTTTTAGACTTGATTGCACTATAATGAGGTGCCAAAGTCTTATCCATAGCTGCCAGCATCTCATCAATCAAGCTTTCAATAGTTGTGCTTTCCTTGATAGAGTATGTAGCTGGGAAGAGGAAACCTTCTAAACGGTAACGAACGCCACTTTCCTTTGTAGGCAAGCTTTCAAGTAGACTAGGATATTTGGCAACTTCTTGGCTGATAAAGTTCTCATCTTGAACTTTTGCCAGAAAGGCATCCGCTGTCAAAGGCTCTTTGAAGTCACCTTGCAATTGACCTACCGCTTGTGCAATTTGATCAATCGTATAACCTTCTGGAATTGTTAAATTCGCAAGCGCAGGTTCTTGAGCTTCAGCTGTTCCACCTTTTTGTAGTTCGTGGATGATGTCTTCTGTACTCATACTCTTTTGCAAATTGTAATAGCCAGACTTCAAATCTGAATAATTTTTATATTTCGCATAAAAAGCAAAAATCACTCCATGTTTAATCAAGCCAGACTTTTCAAGAGTTGAACCAATTGTTTGAACATTGGCTCCTTCTGGGATTTGCACTGTCACATATTGTTTAGATGAAGCATCCACAGGCTGTAAAGATGACTGAACATACTGATAACCGAAGTAACCACCTGCTGAAATCAAACCTAAGAAAATAAGTAGAGAAATGAAGAAGGCCTTGAATCCTGATTTTTTCTTCTTAGTAGGTTGAACTGTATCACGACGGCTACGACGTGGAGTTGCAGGCATTTCTTCTACAGCTTTCTTTTCCACTACTGGTTGTGAAGTAGGAACTTCTTTTTTTACTACTTCTTTCTGCCCTTCTGTCTTATAAGAAACAGCTACCCTTGTTGGAATTTCATTAAATTCCTTTTCTACTTTTCTAGGACTAACAGGTCCTGAAACTGGTCTTGATACTCCCTCAGCTGATGGAGCAGAAGGTCCTTCTTGACTCGGATGACTTGGAGCAAGTGGAGCTTGTCTTACAGCCTCTTCTGCGGGAGAAGAAGGAACATCTTGACTTGGATGGCTTGGAGCAGTAAGAGTTTCTCTTTTTATCTCATTTGATGGAGAAGCTGATAAATCTTGGCTGGGGTGAGTCGGCACGGTAGGAGCGTTTCTCATAATATCCTCTACAGCTGATAGAGAATCTTCCATCAAATCTTCTATTGACTGATCATTTTTAGAAGAAAGTTGGGGTTTTATTGAAGCTAAATTAACTTCTTCCTGATCTTCTTCATATTTTTTGACGCGTTCTAAATCACGTAAAATCTGCTCTTTAAAGCTTAATTTTTCGTCTTCTCTTGGCTTTTCACTCAAAAGTTTATCCTCCTCGTTGACAATCCATAATATTATATCTTAAAAACGAAAGAAAAGCAACCTAGCATGCTTTTCTAGCTTATTTTTTAGCTTCCCAAACCATATCATACCAGGTTTCCCCTGCAAAGATTGACTGGGACAGGCCTTCATTGACAAATCCATGTTTTTCATAGTAAGCGATGAGATAGTCATGACAGGTTAGATTAATGCCTTCTCTTTCGTGTTCAAGAGCCAGTTCTTTCAGGGCTGATAGCAATTTCTGACCCAGTCCTAGCCCCTGTGCCTCTTTAGCAATGGAGAGGCAGGTCACAGAGATATAGCCACCAGGATTATGACTATAATCTTCTATCTCTTCTGTAAAGGACTGGTCTTGCAGATGGCGATGGGGGCCAACTGGCCCTTCTATATAACCTATGATTCTACCCTCTTTTTCTGCAACCAGAAAAGAGGTCTGAATTTCTCGCAAATGCGCTTCAAAAATCGAGCGAGGAATAGCTTCTTCTACCGAGAAATTCTCTAGTTCAATCTCGACAATCCGATCCAAATCTTCTAATCTTGCTTGTCTAATTTTCATTGTGCCTCCAGATAAAAGGGATTAAACCAAATCATACTATAACCCTGACTAGTTGCATAAAGGGAAGTTTCTTCATCAATGAAACCGTTCATTTCAAAATAAGAAAGCAACTCATCGGGGCTCTCCAAACGAATCCCTTTGTAATCCAGCTCAACTGCCACCTCTTTCAAGGCTGCAAGAAGAAGTGTTCCCAAGCCCTGTCTCTGATGGTCAGACTCGATGACTAAAGAATGTATTTTTAGACATTGCGGATTATCTGACTGAGGCCTTGATAGAATATAGCCTAAAAGTTGATTTTCATCCCTAGCTAGAAGAAAGGTATCCGCACACTTACGGATACTTTCTTCTAAAATATGGGAAGGTTGCTGCTTTTCAGCTGGAAAAGACGAAGTTTGAAGTGCATCTATCTCAGCCAAATCAGACTTACTTGCCTGAATGATCTTAATTGGAATTTCCATGAGAATATCCTATTGAACATTACTTGTCAAGTTCGACAAGAGACGCTCAAATGAGTATTCATAGGTTTGGATATCTCCTGCTCCCATAAAGACATAAACAGCATTGTCATGGTCTAGGAGTGGAGATACATTTTCAACAGTGATCACTTGATGTTTCTTGTCAATCTTATTGGCTAGGTCTTCTACCTTGACATCACCATGGTCCACTTCACGAGCTGACCCATAAATCTGTGCTAGGTAAACAGCATCTGCTTGGTTTAAAGCATGAGCAAAGTCGTCCAACAAGGCAATGGTTCTTGTAAAGGTATGCGGTTGGAAGATTGCGACGATTTCCTTGCTTGGGTATTTTTGACGAGCCGCATCCAAAGTCGCAATGATTTCTGTTGGATGGTGGGCAAAGTCATCAATAATTACTGTATCATTGACAATTTTCTCAGTGAAACGACGCTTAACACCGGCAAATGTTTTCAAGTGCTCACGCACCAAGTTCAAATCAAATCCTGCTGTGTAAAGAAGACCAATAACGGCTGTCGCATTCATGATATTGTGACGACCAAAGGTTGGGATGTGGAATTGACCCAATTCTTGTCCACGGAAATGAACGGTGAAGGTTGAACCAGTTGTTGAACGAAGAAGGTCACTAGCTACAAAGTCATTGCCTTCAGCTTCAAAACCATAATAATAAATCGGAGCATTGGCTGTAATCTTACGCAATTCTGCATCTTCACCATAGACAAAAAGACCCTTGGTAATTTGTTTAGCATAGTCGTTAAAAGCATTGAAAACATCCTCTAGACTGGTAAAGTAGTCTGGATGGTCAAAGTCAATGTTGGTGATGATAGAGTATTCTGGATGGTAAGGCATGAAATGACGCTCATATTCGTCAGATTCAAAGACAAAATATTTGGCATTGGCCGAACCACGACCTGTTCCATCTCCAATCAAGAAGCTGGTGTCTGTGATGTGAGACAAGACGTGAGATAACATACCTGTCGTTGAAGTTTTTCCATGTGCTCCTGCTACCCCCATACTAACAAAGTCACGCATAAAGCTACCAAGGAACTCATGGTAACGTTTGTAACTGATATCATTTTGGTCTGCATAGGCAATTTCGACGTTGTTATCTGGACGGAAGGCATTTCCAGCGATAATTTCCATATCACCGTCTAGATTCTTTTCATCAAAAGGAAGAATGGTAATTCCTGCCTGCTCAAGACCACGTTGAGTAAAGTAGTACTTTTCAACATCTGATCCCTGTACCTTATGCCCCATTTGGTGCAACATCAAGGCCAAGGCACTCATCCCTGATCCCTTAATTCCGATAAAATGATATGTCTTTGGCATGTTTTCTCCCCTATTCCGTAATTCTTGTCAGATTTAACTCTTGGGCAACCCGACGTTCTTGTTCTGTTTGTGTACTTTTTTTATTGTAGATTTGACTCTTCTTCAGAAAATCATAGTTGTTTTTCTTTGGGCCTGAAGTTTCTTTTGGCTCAGCTTGAGTCGAAATATTGCTTACTTCTTCCGCCAAGATGTAATGAGACTGGGTCATTTTTTGACTATATTTGACAAATTCACCAGGATTTTCCTTTTGGAAAGGCGCGGTAGGTTGATTGCCCTTTCTAACTAGACTTGGCTGAGAATGGCGTCTTGTAGGAGTGATGTCCTTAGTAAGATAGCTTGCCGAGCGTTTCTTTTTCAAGTCTGCGCGCGCTTCTTCACGCGCCACCTCCGCATAGCTCTTTCCTTCTTTTTTTACCCCTAAAGGAGCCTTTTTAGTTTTCTCTACTTGCTTTTCAATCGGTTTGACTGGTGTTTCTTCAGCAATAGGAGCCCATTCTAAATAATTTTTATCTCGATACTCACCCTTGATATTACTGATCAGATCAGACTCATCATAGAGATTCATGACTGGCATTTCAGTCAACATGACCTCGTCATCTGACACCAATGGAAATCGTTCTTGTTTCATTTTCTATTTCCTTTCAACACTTCATTATAGCGTATTGTCTTGATTTTTCAAGTGCTGGCTTCAGAAATTCCCAAAATTTCTCTAATTTCTGCTAGGGTCAGGCTCCCACGTGACTCTGTTCCGTCCAATACTTGTGACACCAAATGTTTCTTTTGTTCTTGTAGTTCCTGAATTTTTTCTTCAATGGTTCCCTTGGTCACCAAGCGATAGACCTCAACCGTTTCTTCCTGTCCCATCCGATGGGCACGACCAATGGCTTGCGCTTCCACCGCAGGATTCCACCAAAGGTCAACCAAGATAACCGTATCAGCACCTGTCAGGTTCAGACCGACACCACCAGCCTTAAGAGAAATCAGAAAGGCATCTCTTTCTCCTTTGTTAAAGGCCTTGGTCATGTCTTGTCTTTCCTTGGCTGGGGTTGAACCCGTAATTTTAAAGGATGTCAAGCCCAAGTCTGGCAGTTCTTGTTCAATTTTTTCCAACATTCCCTTGAATTGGGAGAAAATCAAGACACGGTGTCCGCCGTCTGCCACCTGGACCAGCAGGTCTCGGAGACTATCTAGTTTGCCGCTGGCTCCCTGATAATCTTCCATAAACAGGGCAGGAGTGTCACAGATTTGACGCAAGCGCATCAGACCAGACAAGATTTCCACTCGACTACGCTGAAATTCCTGATCTGACACCTGAGCTAAACGGTCTCGCATCTGTTTCAACTGGGCTAGGTAGATAGCCTTTTGCTGGTCTTCCAGTTCATTCTTATAAACCACTTCGATTAAGTCTGGTAATTCAGTCAGAACTTCTTCTTTCTTGCGACGCATGACGAAAGGCTTGATAAACTGAGCCACTCGCTCTGCTGGCAATTTCATAAATTCTTTCTTGCTTGGCAAGAGTCCTGGCATGACGATTTGGAAAATAGACCACAACTCACCTAGATGGTTTTCAATAGGAGTCCCTGACAAGGCAAAGACCGACGGCACCACAAATTGTCTCAAGGTCTGAGCAATCTTAGTCTGGGCATTTTTCATGACCTGAGCCTCATCTAAGAAAAGGAAGTCAAAGGCCATCCCCTGATAAAGATCACTGTCCTGACGAAAGGTAGCATAACTCGTCACATAGATTTGATGGCTCTCGACAAGAATCTCTTCTCGACCAGATTTCAAACCATGAACAACAGCCACATCCAACTGTGGAGCAAATTTCTGAAATTCATCTGCCCAGTTGTAGATTAAACCTGACGGTGCTAAAATCAAAACCCGACTTTCTTTTGTCACTTGACTGGTCAAAAAAGCAATGGTCTGAAGGGTTTTCCCAAGTCCCATATCATCAGCCAAAATCCCACCAAAACCATAATGATGGAGCATTTGCAGCCAGCCGATTCCCTTTTCCTGATAATCTCGCAAATCAGCCTGAACCTGAGTTGCTTGTCGAGGGAAATCCTCTGGATGCGTCAAATCGTGGGCCAGATTTTTGAATTCTTGTGAAAAAGAAACACGGTCACGCCCTTCAAAAAGATGAGCTAAACTGTAGGCCAAGGATTTTCGAGCCTGCAAGGCCCCATCTTTTAATTCAAACTGCCCCAGTTCCTGTAGATTTTGGCGAATTTTCTTGGTTTCTTCATCGAAAAAGTAGACGTGATTGGACGAATCAATGTAAAAATCCTTGTCGGCAACCAAGGCCTGCATGGCTTGGTCAATTTCCTCTTGGGCAATATCTTGAAAATCAAACTGGATTTCCAAGAGGCCTCCCTTGGACGTAATCTGCACCTGAGGGCTTGCTAGGCTATAGAGTTCTTCTAACTTGTCTGATAGGTCAACATTCCCGAGTTTTTCAAATACTGGAATGATTTCGTGGAAGAAATGATAAACAGACTCCGCTTTTAGGGCCTGACGCCAAGATTGAAAATCTGCTTCAAAGCCAGCTACCAAACAGGCTTGGAAAACTCTTTCTTCTAAGTCAGCATCACTCGAAAATGGTAATTCTTCTAGCTCTTGTCTGCTAGATACCTGTCTATTTCCATAATCAAATTGAATTTCTAAACGAATCCGATTATCCTCTTCCCTATCAAAGTAAAAAGAGGGCGCAAAAGTTTTGATTTGTAAGCGTTCTGGAGCTGAAACGGTCCCCATTTGGCTAAAAAGAGTTAAACAAGAAGCCAACTTATCTCGATCACTACTATCAAATTGCAAGTATTTCTTTCCATGCTGATCCAAAGGCAGCGCTTTGATTTCCTTGAGAAGACGCATCTGCTGGTCTGTTAGAAAATAAACCTGACCTTTATGGAAAAGCACAGCTCCCTGATAAAAGGCATTGACCCGTGGACTCTCGCTGATTTCCATTTCAAAATAATCCGAGTATTCTGTTACTGTAAAGGCAAATAAATTAGCATCAGCATGCATATCCTGAAAAAAGAAAACCTGATAGCTATCCACTTGGTGGTCAAATTGAAAATGGGACAAGGTCATCAGTAAATTCACACCCTGCTCAAAAAAGGTCAGAGGGAAAAAGAGGTGCCGACCTTGATTTTGGAAAAAGAGGTCTGGAGCCTGTCCTTCCTCCATCAGTCCACGCAAGAAAGTCAGAAGCTCTTGGCTGGCCTCATCAAAGGATTCCCAAGACAAGGACTCCTCATAGACCTTGCCAATCATATACGACTTTCTCTGCTCGACAACTTTTAAAAAGAGTGGGATATCCCGAATGACATAGTATTTTTGACTATTGATTTGCCCGATTCTCAAGGTCCACAAGATATGATTGGTTCCTGCTTCCACCTGCCCCACAGCCGATAATTCATATGCTCGGTCTGGGCTTGGAGACAAGATTCGATCTAAAAATTTGCCACCCAAGGTCACCTTGGTTTCAACGGCTTCTTTTTCCTCATGACCTTCTTCCAGACTCTGCAAGATTTCCTGACCACGCTCATCATTTTTAAGAAAATGCTCCAACGCTGCCAAATGCACACAGTAGCCCCTCTTTTGGAAAAAATCGCAAGCACAAAAAACCAAATCATCCTCTAAACTATAGCGCAGTTCTTCTTCTGCAACGCGAGCGTAGAGCCGATTATTCTTTTCCTTGATGATGTCAACTTTACCAGTTTCATAAAGGGCAACGCCTTCGATACGGACTTTCCCCGGAATCAATTTAGCCATATTCTTACCTGTACCTTATCCTTTTATTATACCATATTCCCTACGAAAATAGCCCCCTAGGAAGACTGTTCTCCTAGAAGGCTGGATTTTTAAAGTTTGGCAAAAGTCGTCACAATCCGCTGACAAACTTCTTGCAGCAGAGATTTAGGCATGGCTACATTGAGGCGGGCATGGAGACTTCCTTCCTCTCCAAAATCCAAACCACGGTTGAGGATAACCTTGGCTTCATTTCTCAAAAGCTCTTGCAACGTTTCATCAGTCAAGCCATAGGCTGAAAAATCAAGCCAAATCAAGTAGGTTCCTTGCGGTTTCATGACCTTAATTTTAGTCTCTTTTCCAAATAGATCCACCACATAATTGATGTGGTCTTCAAAGACTTGCTTGAGTTCCTCTAGCCAATCCTTCCCATAGCGATAGGCGGCTTCTGTCGCCAAATAACCCAAGCCTGAAATTTCATGCTGGTTATTGGCCAACTGGCGTTTCTGGTAAGCCACTCTTAATTTCGGATTTTCAATGACTGCATAGGAATTTTTTGTTCCAGCAATATTAAAAGTTTTAGTGGCACTGCTCAAGACAATAGCAAATTCTTTAAAGGCCGGATCAATGGTATTGAAAGACTGGTGTTTGTGACCAAAAAGAGCCAAATCTTGGTGAATCTCATCCGAAACCAAGAAAATACCGTGTTTTTGACAGAGTTGACCAATCTTCTCCAACACCTCCTTTTCCCATACACGTCCACCAGGATTGTGAGGGTTGCAAAGAATATAGAGTTTGACCTCCTCTTCCACCAAATCCTTTTCCAGTTGGTCAAAGTCAATCTCAAACAGACCATCCTTTTCCACCAAAGAATTAGTAATCAATCTGCGGTTATTCAACTTGACACTGCGAGCAAAAGGTGGATAGACAGGTGTGTTAATCAAAACTGCTTCGCCTTCTTTTGTAAAGGCTTGAATAGCTGTTGAGATGGCCGGTACCACACCCTCGATAAAGACAAGAGCTTCTTTGTCAAAGTGGTAACCGTGTTGTGTAGCTTCCCACTTTTGAACTTCGTGAATTAACTCTTCACTGGCATAGGTATAACCATAAACCAGCTGGTCAGCGTAAGTTTGCACAGCTTGGCGGATTTCAGGCAAGACTACAAAGTCCATATCCGCTATCCAAGCTGGCAAGACTTCACTATCCGTTTCTGCCTCTTTCCATTTATAGGTATGGTGCCCTATACGATTGGGCAGGCTTGTAAAATCATATTTTCCCATCTTTGTCTTATCCTTCCAAGGCTTGGCGCAAATCTGCAATCAAATCTCTAGCATCCTCAATACCAATAGACAAGCGCAAGAGGTCATCTGTCAAACCATAAGAATGGCGCACTTCTGCTGGAATATCAGCATGAGTTTGCGTCGTTGGATAAGTAATGAGACTTTCTACCCCACCCAAACTTTCCGCAAAAGAGAAGATCTTGAGACTGTTCAAAATATGAGGAATGCGTGTTTCATCCGCTACCTTAAAGGAAATCATGCCCCCACGACCAGTGTAGAGAACTTCCTTAACTGCTGGAGAATTCTTCAAAAAGGCAACCACTTCTTGAGCATTGGCTGTTGAGCGCTCCATACGAAGAGACAAGGTCTTGAGACCACGAATCAATTGATAACTGTCAAATGGAGACAAGACTGCCCCTGTCGTATTGAGATTGTAGAAAAGCTTCTCGTATAGTTCCAAACTATTGGTCACAACCACACCAGCCAAGACATCATTGTGACCTGCTAGATATTTGGTTGCTGAATGAAGAACGATATCCGCTCCATCTTCAATCGGGCGTTGGTAGATAGGGCTGTAGAAGGTATTGTCCACCACCACTTTGGCACCCTTAGCATGAGCCAATTTTGCTAGTTTTTCTATGTCAAATTCCAACATCAAGGGGTTGGTTGGGGTTTCGATATAGAGAACATCCACATCATTTTCCAGCTCAGCAATCAACTCTTCTTCTGTATTGGCATAGGTAAAATGGAAACGGCCTTCCTGCTCCACTTGATTGAACCAGCGGAAAGAACCTCCATAAAGGTCACGGACCGCCAAGACCTTACTTCCTACCGGAAAGACGCTAAAGGCCAGTACAATAGCTGACATACCTGAGCTAGTCGCTAGAGCATAGTCTGCTGACTCAATAGCCGCCAAGACTTCTTCCGCCTTACTGCGAGTTGGGTTTTTAGTGCGCGTATAGTCAAATCCAGTAGATTGACCAAACTCTGGATGCTGATAGGTCGTTGAAAAATGAAGCGGTGTCACCAAAGCTCCTGTCGCTTCATCTGACTTGATACCCGCCTGGGCCAAAATTGTGTTAATGTGTAATTCCTTGCTCATACAATTCCTCCAAATCTATAGTAACTATTGTACCACTTATTTTCATCAACTCATTTTCTTCTTTTCAAGAGCTAGTTATAGTTTCAAACTATATAAAAAACGACAGCTTCTTTCGAAACCATCGTTTTTCTGGAAAAATCCTTATTTGACGTGTTTTGCTAATTCTTCTTGAGCTTTTTTATTAGATTCTTCCTTTTCTTTTAGCCATTTTTCTTTGGCTTTTTCATATTCGTCTTTTGTGACTGTCTTATCTTGTACTTTGAGGTATTTATATGATTCAATACCTTTATTACCAGCTAATGAATATGGTTCTGAGAAAGGAACAGTTTTTCTCAATACTGGTGTTCCACCCTTAGAAACATTTGGAATTGCTAAAGCGCTATCTACCAACCACGCTTGGATCTCAGCATACTTTTCATAGCGTTTTACAAGATCTTGTTCCTTATTTGCTTCTTCCAACATTTGAGTGTAGAGATCCAGTCCAACAGCCTTGGCCTTGTCATTGGCTTCACCTGGCTCTAAACCTAGATTTTGCAACAAACCACCAGAATTAATGTTTAAGACATCAAGGTAGGTTGAAGGATCTTGGTAATCAGGACCCCAACCACCGTTGTAAAGATCATAATCCTTCTGAGCTGCGGTCTGAGCCAAATAGCTTGTATTGTCATAATCTTCAGTAGTGAGTTGTTGAATATCAATTACAACGTTCTCTGCACCTAAGGCTGCTTCAATAGATTGCTTCATAGAATTTGCCTCTTGGACACCCTTTTTAGCAGCTTGGTCAACTGTCATATCCAAGTGGATAGGGAATTGGACTCCTTTGGCTTGGAGTTCTTTCTTAGCTTCTGCAAATTTAGCCTTAGCTTTTTCTGGATTGTAGTATGGATCCTGGGCATCTGCAAAGTTGATTCCTTGCCATTCTTTACCATAATTCACCATCTTAGAAGCCACTACTTCACCAAAGTCTTTTCCGTTGATACTTACGAAGTTTGGAGGAACAACCAAGTTACGCAAAATCTTAGTTGCCCCATCTTCTCCCTGAGATTGAGCCCCGTAAGCTGTACGATCATAGGCAAAGTTAATGGCTTGACGGAAGTTTTTATTAAGAACCGCTTCCTGAGTTGATTTCTTTTCAGCATCACTTGTCTTGGAAGTAAATTTATAAGATTTTCTATCCAGGTTAAAGTTTAAGAAATAAGATGTAGCATCTTGCAAGCTATAGATGATATTATCCTTATTCTTCTCTTTAATCCCTTCAAAACTTGAACTATTTGGATAGAGACGAGCGTAACTATAGGCTCCCTCTACATAGTTACGAGCCAGTGCATCTTGGTCACTACCATCATAATAGGCCAATTTCACATCATCTACAAAGACATTTTTAGCATCCCAGTAGTTAGGATTTTTCTTGAATTCGATGACAGATTTTGAAACAAAGGATTTCATCAAGAAAGGTCCATTGTACA
Organism: Streptococcus pseudopneumoniae; assembly: GCF_001074825.1. Taxonomy (GTDB): domain Bacteria; phylum Bacillota; class Bacilli; order Lactobacillales; family Streptococcaceae; genus Streptococcus; species Streptococcus pseudopneumoniae_C. The sequence continues at coordinate 5,538 of NZ_JUPG01000135.1, read as the reverse complement.
AAATGCTAGATGGGTCTACCTTACCAAAATCATCCCCTTTTGATTTCAAGAAATCTGCATTGACTGGGAAGAGAATAGTTGATGTTGTTTTTGAGTTCCAGTAAGATTCTGGTCGTGTCAAGGTATATTGAACTGTCTGGTCATCGAGAGCCTTAACTCCGACAGTTGAAAAGTCTGTTGTTTTACCAGTGATATAGTCATCTAAACCAGCAACGGATTCTTGCACTAAGTACAAGGCTTCTGATTTTTTATCAGCCGCATATTTCAAACCAGTGACAAAATCTTGGGCGGTTACAGGTGCGTATTCTTCCCCATCTGCAGTGTACCATTTAGCATCTTTACGCAGTTTGTAGGTATAGGTCAAACCATCTTGAGAAACACTCCAATCCTCTGCCAAGGATGGGATATAGTTCCCATACTGGTCATTTTCCATTAGACCATCTACTAAATTAACCACGATATCATTGGTTGTTGCACGGTTTTCTGCTAGATAGTTCAAACTTGATGGATCACTTACGTAAACATAGTTATATGTTTTTGACCCTGTGCTAGAATTTCCACACGCGCTCAATAAAATACCTGCACTTAACACGACACCTGCAAGTGCTGCATACTTGGCTTTAGACTTTTTCATCTCCAGAACCTCCTGATTTAAATATTTGTCTTATTATACAACTTGAGTTTTATTTAGTCAATAGTTTTTTAAGTAAAAATTAAGAAAAATTAAATTACTATCTACAAACTTTAGTTATTATTCTACAAATTAATAAAAAAGAGAATAATTCAAGCATTTCATGGTAGAAATGTTCAAATTATCCCTTTTATTTATAAATGTTTTTTAAGTTAACTTTAATTTGATTCGTAAGCGATCTGCTTGGGTTTTTCCAATCACCTTATCCAACAAATGGGTACGGAGACTCAAGAATCCATAAACACCGCCACCCATGGCACCAACAAGGGCTACGTATAGGAAACTCCACAAACGTCCACTTGGTTGGAAGACAAATCCTAAAATCCACTGCAATGTCCCAACTACTAGAAACATAAAAAGAGTTAACAAACTGATTAAAATGGTTCTCTTCAAAATCACCTTACGCTTAACACCAGTTACTTGACAAATGTCCCGATACATCAAGACATTAGGAATAATGAGACCGATTGTAGTGGAAATCAAAGGTCCGTAACTGTGGAAGAGAGCGATTGTTGGAAGTTGCAAGACTAGCTTGGCAATAGAACCATAGATAAAATAGAGAACTGCCTTGCGATTGTGGAACATGGCCTGAAGCATTGGAGACAAGACCATGTACAAGCCTAAAATAGTAGACTGCAAAACTGCAAAGACAAACAAGCCCATAGCCAAACTATCTGGCTTGCCATAAAAGACTGTATAAAGAGGTTCCGCTACCATGACCACTCCAACCGTTGCTGGTAGCAGGAATAAGAAAAGCATGGTGATGCTGTCCTGAACCAGACGAGAAGCCGCCTTCAAGTCCCCCTTGACATAGTTTTCAGTCAAAAGCGGCAAACCGACACTCCCAATCGAAACCCCAACAGAAATCAAAATCATAGTAATTTTATTTGGATTGGCAGAAAAATAAGAAAACATGACAATTAAGTCTTCATTACTGTAGTTGCTAAACCACTTCATGCTATTGATAAAGGTATTTTGGTCTAAGATCTGGAAAAGCTGGATGGCAGACCCTGTCAGGATAAAAGGAATGGCTTCCTTAATGGTATCGACCAAGAGACGCTTACTATTAATCTTATCCCCTGTTTCAAAGACTCTTTTGAGTAAGCCTTCTTGAGCAAGGAAATAAAGCAAAACTGCAAAACTGGCTACCATACCGACAAAAGCCGCAAAGGTGGATTGGGTAACAGCTGCTAGGTAATCTCCTGAACCGAGCTTCATAATGATAAAGGTTGCTAAAAGCATCCAGATAACACGAATGACCTGCTCAGCGATTTGGCTCATGGCGTAAGGTTTGAGATTATTCATCCCTTGAAAAAATCCTCGAATGACACTCATAGATGGGAAAATCAAGACTCCCCAAGCCAAGCTCTGCATGATTGGGATTAAGTCTTTGCCCACGCCAGATAAGTCTGCTAGCCAAGGAGCAAAGACATACAAGATTAGGGCAAAAACGAGGCCTAGTCCTGTCATAAATCCTAAAAAGCTCCGAATCAGGGCAAAGCTATGCTCTTCTTCTCGCATGGTATTGTACTTAGCAACTTGCTTGGCCACCGCAACTGGAATCCCTGCTGTTGAAACCAGCAAAAACCAGGCATAGATATTATAGCCCATGGTAAAAAGACCATTGGCCGTAGCTGCATAAGATCCCATCCAGATGTACCAAGGGATAATATAAATAGCCCCAAGTAGGCGACTGATAAAGTTACTAGCCGTTAACCAAGCAGTCCCCCGTAACATCTGGGCCTGCTGGTGATTGTTTTCGTGCGACATAGATTCCTCATTCAATTTTGATAACTAGGAAAAACTCCTTATCTTCCATTATAAACTTTTCCTTGTTACTTGTAAATTTACGACTTTCGGTTTACAATAGAAAGTATGATTAAGATTGAAACCGTATTAGATATATTAAAGAAAGATGGTCTCTTCCGCGAGATTATCGACCAAGGACACTACCACTACAACTATAGCGATGTCGTGTTTGATACTATCTGCTATGACAGTCGCAAGGCCAAAGAAAAGAGCCTATTTTTCGTCAAGGGTGCTGCCTTTAAGAAGGAATTTCTGATTTCAGCCATCTCTCAAGGACTCGGTTGGTATGTGGCTGAAAAGGACTATGAGGTTGGTATTCCTGCCATTATCGTCAGCGATATCAAGAAAGCCATGAGTTTGATTGCCATGGAATTTTATGACAATCCTCAGAAAAAACTCAAACTCCTGGCCTTTACTGGTACTAAGGGCAAGACAACAGCAGCCTATTTCGCCTATAACATTTTGTCTCAAGGGCACCGACCTGCTATGTTGTCGACCATGAATACAACTCTAGATGGCAAGACTTTCTTTAAGTCTGCATTGACAACTCCTGAGAGTATTGATCTCTTTGACATGATGAATCAAGCTGTGCAAAATGACCGCACCCACCTCATCATGGAGGTATCCAGTCAAGCCTATCTGGTCAAACGTGTCTATGGTCTAACCTTTGATGTGGGAGTTTTCCTCAATATCAGCCCAGACCATATCGGCCCTATTGAACACCCTAGCTTTGAAGACTACTTCTACCACAAGCGTCTCTTGATGGAAAATAGCCGAACAGTCATCATCAACAGTGACATGGACCACTTCTCAGTCTTGAAAGAACAGGTGGAAGATCAAGACCATGATTTCTATGGTAGTCAGTCAAGTAACCAAATCGAGAATTCCAAAGCCTTTAGCTTTTCAGCTACAGGTAAACTCGCTGGTAATTATGATATCCAACTGATTGGTCACTTCAACCAAGAAAATGCCGTTGCTGCTGGACTTGCTTGTCTCCGTCTCGGAGCAAGTCTTGAGGACATCAAAAAAGGAATCGCTGCAACCCGTGTTCCAGGTCGTATGGAAGTCCTGACTCAGAAAAATGGTGCCAAAGTTTTCATCGACTATGCCCACAATGGTGACAGTCTGAAAAAACTCATCAATGTTGTAGAAACTCATCAAACTGGAAAGATTGCACTGGTTCTGGGTTCGACAGGAAACAAGGGAGAAAGCCGTCGTAAGGACTTTGGCCTCCTCCTCAATCAACACCCTGAGATTCAAGTCTTTCTGACTGCTGATGACCCCAACTATGAAGACCCAATGGCCATTGCGGATGAAATTAGTAGCTATATTAGCCATCCTGTTGAAAAGATTGCGGATCGCCAAGAAGCCATCAAAGCAGCTATGGCTATCACAAATCACGAATTAGATGCAGTTATTATTGCTGGTAAGGGAGCCGATTGCTACCAAATCGTCCAAGGAAAAAAAGAAGCCTATCCTGGAGATGCCGCCGTAGCAGAAAATTATTTATAAGATAGTAAAAAATCAAGGGAAATGAATCCCTTGATTTTTTTATCTTTATTTAAAAGCGTTTTTCAAACCTTCAACGGCACCTTCTACAGCACCTTTAGCATCTTCAACTACTTCTTTTGCCTTAGCAACTGTCTTTTCTACAGCGCCTTCTGCTTCAGTCTTGCTATCCCCAGTAACTTTACCAAATCCTTCTTTGATAGCGCCTGTTGCTTGTTCCAATTTGTTTTCAAGTGACATATGATTGTCTCCTTTAGGTTTATTACGATAAGTGTTATCGTTATTCCAAGTATATACTCATTATATCGTTACGTCAAACAAACTGCTCAGAGCAGAATTCTATGCTAGGTAAAAACTTAGACTTTCCTTATCAAAATCGACGGCCAACTCATACTTTCCATCTTCATTTTGGACAATATAGCCTAGGACTACCAAACTGTCCACAAAGATATCACGGCGTTTCTGCATGAGCTGATCTTTTTTGAGAAATTTCAACAAAAAAGTTGTCATATATTTGAGAGCATACTCAGGATTAACATCTCCCAAAATAGCATAAAGTTCCTGCTGTTTTTCTGTCAAAGGATACTGATTTTTGACCTTGTAGAAATAATTGGACAAGGTCATTTTTGTTCGCGCAAAGTCCGTCTTTTCAACTAAAATAGCTGCATTAGTCTGATTGCACAATTCCGTCTCAAAACTCTGCTCTGACAAGGCTTGATAGACTGGACTATCTTCTCTGACAAAAATCTCTTGATCCAGTTCGAGACTATCAAGTGATTCCAGCAAAGGAAGATTGAGATAATAACGCTTATTTTCCCGTAGAATCAAGCCAGCCTTTATATATTCTTCCATGAGTTTATCAACTGCTACTTCTGGAAATTGAGCCTTGATTTCCCGTAGAATCACATCATCATTCTGGTCCAGATAGCGGATCAATTCTCCAAAAAATGGCTGTCTCGTCAAACGAGAGGGATTAAAAATCTGAATCATGAAGATTCCTTTCTTTACATTCTAACAGAGGCGATGCTGCCAACTGACTAGGATTGGTACCAGCTTGGTTCAGAGGAACAGGTAGACCTAGTTCTCTATAATACTCTCTCCAAAAACCACTAATCTCCTGCTCACCATCTCCAAATTTCATGGGAATAGTTTCAAAAATCGGTAGGGTTTCTACTATATACTGGGAACATTAAAAACCAGCACCATCTGGATAGAAAGAAGCATTATAGGATGCTCCAAGATGCTTACAAGCTCTCTCCTTGACAGACTGAATATCTAGTTCTGGGTAGACATAGAGGTCGTACAAGTGATTGGACTCAAAGAAGTCTGCTGCTTCCTTACAAATAACACCCGTTTTTCCACTAGCATGGTAAATCATCTCATCCAAATAGATGGCTACATGGCTATAGTTGCCTGTGGAAGTCTGGATGGCCTGTCCCATATCCGACTCATCTCTCACAAAAATCATACTCTTCGAAAATCTCTTCAAACCACGTCAGCGTCGCCTTACCGTAGATATGGTTACTGAC